>NZ_JBFAWG010000054.1:0-49693 GCF_040680215.1 Streptomyces sp. NPDC052107 | reverse complement strand
GAGGTGCTGACCTCGTTCTGCGCCCGCCTGTACGGGCGCAGGTCGGCGAAGAACCGCGCCCGCAAGGCACTGGAGGCCGCCGAACATGGCTGACCTCCGCCCGATCGCCGCGCCGTTCGTGGCTCTCGGCCCGTCCGGTGTGGCGATCCGTGCCCGGTTGGGGGGCCTCACGCCCGAGGATGAGGATGAGAGGGTTCTGCGCTTGGTGGGGGCGTACCTGGGCTCGCTCGCCTCGAAGGACCTCACAGCGCGTTGCAGGGACGGCCTGGAGCACTCCACCGAGTCATGGGCGGCCCGTAAGAGGGACCTGACGGCGAAGTCGTCGTCCAGGTGGGCCGGGTCGATCACGAAGGCCACGCATGAGCAGTGGGCACTCGCCCGGCGCGGCCAGGCCGCACACGTGCTGTCCCTCGAGGCCGGTATCACGACGATCCGGCACCGGCTGTCGCTGCCGGTCGGGGAGAAGGGCACCAAGCGGGCTCCGGGCGGCTACCGCTGCGCGCACGAGTGGTTCCACAAGACGCGGCGGCTGCATGTGCTGGAGGACCGGCTCGAGAAGGTTCGGGCCGAGCGGGAAGCGGGCCGGGTGCATGTCGTGCGCGGCGGCAAACGTCTGCTGGGCACCCGCCACAACCTCGACAAGGCACAGCTCACCCAGGCCGAGTGGCGTGAGCGGTGGGAAGCCGGGCGCTGGTTCCTCCAGGCGGACGGCGAGTCGGGGAAAAGGTTCGGCAACGAGACGATCCGCATCACGCCTGAGGGCGAAGTGTCGCTCAAGCTCCCGGCCCCGCTCGCCGACCTGGCGAACGCCAAGCACGGCCGGTACATCCTCGCCGCGCGGGCGCGGTTTTCTCACCGGGGGCAGGAGTGGGCCGACCGCGTGGAGGCGAACCGGGCCGTGGCCTACCGCATCCACTACGACACGGGGCGCGGGCGCTGGTACGTGGACGCCTCCTGGCAGATCCCTCCCACCAGGACCACCCCACTCCAAGCCGCCCTCGCCGATGGCGTGATCGGCGTGGACACCAATGCCGACCACCTCGCCGCATGGCGCCTGGACACACACGGCAACCCGATCGGCCGGCCGCGCCGGATCTTCTATGACCTGTCCGGCACCGCCCAGCACCGCGACGCCCAGGTACGGCACGCTCTCACAAGGCTGCTGAACTGGGCCAAGAGCTGCGGCGTCAAGGCCATCGCGGTCGAAGACCTCGACTTCCAGGCCGAGAAGAGCAGAGAGAAGCACGGGCGCAACCGCCGATTCCGGCAGCTCATCTCCGGCATGCCGACCGGTAGGCTCCGCGCCCGGCTGACCTCCATGGCCGACGCCACCGGTATCGCGATCATCGCCGTGGACCCGGCCTACACCAGCAGGTGGGGCGCCCAGCACTGGCAAAAGCCGATGGCCGGCCCCACCCGTAAGACGACCCGGCACGATGCGGCGAGCATCGCGATCGGACGACGCGCCCAGGGGCACCCGATCCGGCGGCGGACGACACCGCCCCGTGCACACCAGAGGGATGCGCACGGGCATCGGACCGTCCAGGCCGACCGACGTGCCCCTGGGCGTGAGGAACCCCGCCCCCGCATCCCCGGACCACGGACACGATCCGTGCCGCCGGACGCGGCGAGTACGCGGGCGACCAGGACATCCAAAACCGTTCGGGGTGTCCGCAGTGACCAGGCGTGGGTCCAAGACTCACTCCTGCCCACTGACTAGGAACGGTTGGTGGTCGCCGCGTGGGTGTACTGCACGCCGCCGGCGGCGAGCCCGGCGAGCGCCGAATGAGGGTGACGGACGATGTACCAGGCCAGGTCGGTCTGGTGCAGACCGTCGACGGACAGCAGCAGGACATGCCGGGCAGCCGGGTGCGGGTGCGCGGAGCCGGGCGCGGCCGCAGCGGTGAGCGCACCGACCGCGGCCAGCGCGGCCGCAGCCGCCGTGACGGAACGTGCGGGGTGGGCCGGACGTCGGGACATGGTTTCTCCTCGGACTGTGTCGAGCCGGCGAACGGGTGCGCGTCGTGCACCGACATCCGAGAGGTGGAACATGTACGCCGGCGGACCGTCATGCCGTGTCCAGCCCAAGAAACGCATCGGCCGGGGCAAAGACTTCCGTCCTTCTGACAGCCGCTCACGTCGCAGTCGTCACGCAGAGAAAACGGTGGCTCCTGATCGGTGTGCCCTCCAACGGTTGCAGGCGCTGCGGTCGGTGGTCACCGCCTCAGCGGCGGTTCACGACTGCCGACCGCCGAACTGCCAGTTGTGGACCTCGATCTCGGCATACCGGTCCACGGTCAGCACGGCACGTGCCGTGTCCGGGTCCGGGGCCCGGAGCAGGGCTGCCGTACCCAGCCAGATGTTGCCGTCGTCGGACAGCAGCGGTCCGTATGCGATCAGCTCGTTCCGGTCCGGGGGTACGGCGAGGTCGGCGGCCTGTCCCTGGCCGAGGCCGAGCACGAGGTACCGCCGGCCGCCGGTCCGCCCGCCGGGGAAGTCCCACATGGTGCGCCCCAGCATGTTGCGCCATCGGCGCAGCAGCACGTCACGGTACACACCGGCCTGGTACCCGGGCTCGTCGAAGGCGAATGCGCGGGCGGCTGCGGGATCGGGCAGGTCGACGATGTGCACGCTGCCGGTGGGCACTTCGCCGTCACCGGTGAGGGTCGGACCGCGGGCGATCATCCCTTTGTCGAACCGGTCCATGTAGGACCAGTGTGCTTCCAGGAGCTCCATGCGCAGCGCCAGCGAGCCTCGCCGATCGCGGTGGTAGCAGAAGAATTCCATGCCCGCAGTATGTCCGTGCTGGAGCGCAACAGCACAGCGGTTGTCTGTGCGAACGATCTCGATGAACCTCGACTCTAGCCGGCGCATGTTCCCCGTCACCGCGCAGGAGACGATCGACCTCGCCTGCAGCAACGGCCTGGACGTCCTCCACCACGCCCAGCGGGAGGACCCCGCACGGCCGCCCGGGAGTGTCCTGGACCTATCTCGGCTTCCAGCTCGACGAGGCACGGGGCGCCGTCGCAGGGATCACCGGGGAGTAGCCACTGTGCGGGCAGTGCGCGCATGTCGTGGAACCACCACACAGGCGTCCCCCGAACCGGTCGTAGAGCCCGGTACGACCGAGCGTCGTCGCCCGCGGTCGATCAGCTGCTCACCATGCTCGCGACCAGGTTCAGGGTGGTGGCCAGGATGCCGGTGCCGAACACGTAGGACAGCAGCGTGTGCCGAAGCACCATCGCACGGATCGCGGGGCTGGAGACGTCGGTGTCGGACACCTGGTAGGTCATGCCGAGGTTGTAGCTGAAGTAGAGGAAGTCTCTGTACGTGGGTGGCTGGTCGGAGTTGAAGTCGATGCCGCCGGGGGAGGCGTCGTAGTACAGGTGGGCGTAGCGGGTGGCGTACATCAGGTGCAGCGCCGCCCATGCCAGGAACACACCGACGAGCGCGGTCACGGCCGCGGCATGACCCGTCCTGGAACCGTTCAGGAGGAGCAACAGTACGATCCCGACCAGTCCGCCCAGCGAGACGGCCACCACGACCAGTTCCTCGGCGACGGGCCGCAGGTCCTCACGCCGGGCGTTGCGGTGGGTCGCCGTGGCGTCCATCGGCCAGAGCACCAGCCAGCCCGCCACGACGAAGACGACTCCCGTCACCGCGGCTCCGGACAAGATCCCCAGTGGCGGGCCTGCCGTCACGCCGACGACCGCACCGACCGCCCCTCCGACGACCACCGCGCCGGCCAGCCTGGGGACCGCGGACAGCGGCAGCCACATGCTCATACAGCCCAACGGTAGTGGTCTCACCGCTGGTCAGCCCGGCACGGCGTGCTCGGGAAATCGTGGTGTTCGACGCAGTCGATCACCTCGGCGGCGGTGGTGCCGGCCCCACACCACGGACCAGCACCCTCAGCACCGGAGCAGGCCGACACGTGGTCGACACCGGTGAACGATGAGCGGCGAGGGCTGCCCGCTTCCGCGCCGCGAACTGTCGGACCTCCACTAGGTGAAGCCGGTGCGCGTGCTGAGGATCCCGTCGCGGTTCGACGCGGACGCGGTGCGCACCGCCTCGACCTCGCGCGCGGCCATCACCCACACGGCGGATTCCGTCCCGGCCTTCCGGCGTGCCGGCCTGCGAACCGGGGGGGCTCACATCCGTTCCGGTGCCGACACGCCCAGCAGGCGCAGCCCGTTGTGCAGCACCAGCCTGGCGGCCTCCGTCAGCCACAGCCGGGCCCGGGTACGGTCGTCCGGGGTCTCGCCGGCCCGCGGCAGGACCCGGCATGCGTCGTAGAAGCGGTGGTACGTGCCGGCCAGCGCCTCCAGGTAGTACGCCACCCGGTGTGGTTCGCGCAGTGTGGCCGCCGTGGTCACGACCTGCGGGAACTCGGCCAGCATGCGCAGCAGGTCCACCTCGCGTCCGTGGGTGAGGAGGGCCGGGTCGAATTCCTCCGGGGCGCCCTTGTCGATCCCGGCTTCCTTCGCCTTGCGCAGTACGGCGCAGGGCCGGGTGTGGGCGTACTGCACGTAGTAGACCGGGTTGTCGTTCGACTGCCGGGTCAGCAGGTCGATGTCGAGGTCGATCATCGCGTCCACACTGGCCCGCGCCAGCGCGTACCGGGCGGCGTCGACGCCGACCGCGTCGGTCAGGTCGTCGAGGGTGAGGACCGTACCCGCACGCTTGCTCATCCGGACCGGCCTGCCGTCCCTGACGAGATTGACCAGTTGGCCGATCAGGATCTCCAGATGCCGGTCCGGGTCGTCGCCGAAACAGGCCGCCATGGCCCGCATCCGGCCGACATAGCCGGCGTGGTCGGCGCCGAGCATGATGACGACCCGCTCGAAGCCCCGGGACCGTTTGTTCAAGTAGTACGCGCAGTCCGCGGTGAAGTACGTCCAGGAACCGTCGCTCTTCACCAGCACCCGGTCCTTGTCGTCACCGAAGTCCGTGGTGCGCAGCCAGGCCGCGTCGTCGGACTCGTAGACGTGGCCGCCGTGGCGCAGCCGGGTGACGGCGGCGTCCAGGTCGCCCCGGTCGTGCAGGTCCTTCTCGTTGAAGTAGGTGCCGAAGTGGGTTCCGAACGCGGTGAGTGACGTCTTGATCTCGTCGAACATCAGCTCCGTGCCCACCGCCCGGAACACGGCGGAGGACTCGCTGTCCGGCAGGTCCAGGGCGCCGGGGTGGTGCTGCAGCACGGCGTCCGCGATCTCCTGGATGTACGCGCCGCTGTAGCCGTCTTCGGGCACCGGCAGGCCCTGCGCGGCGGCGAGCAGGGAGCGGACGAAGCGGTCGATCTGCACGCCGGCGTCGTTGAAGTAGTACTCCCGCGACACGTCCGCGCCCGCGGCCTCGAGCAGCCGGGCGAGGACGTCGCCCACGACCGCCCAGCGGGCTCCGCCGATGTGCACCGGGCCGGTGGGGTTGGCGGAGACGAACTCCAGGTTGAGCCGCAGGCCGCCCAGCCGGTCGGTGCGGCCGTAGGCGTCGCCGGCCAGGACGATGTCCCGGGCCAGGGCGCCGATCGCCGCGGTCTCCAGCGTGATGTTGAGAAACCCGGGGCCCGCGACCTCGGCCTTCGCCACTCCGGGGGCCGCGCTCAACAGTGGCGCCAGTATGTCGGCGACGGCGCGGGCGGGCATGCCCGCGGACTTGGCGAGTTGCAGGGCGACGTTGGTCGAGTAGTCACCGTGGCCGCGGTGCCGGGGGCGCTCCACGCGGATCTCTTCGGGCACCTGAGCCGAGATGCGTCCGGACTGGATGGCCGTGTGGATGCCGTCGGAGATGACGGCCGCGAGATCTGCTGGAGTCACAGGGCCGACGCTAGCGGAGCCGACGGCGCCTCTGACATCGAATTTCCCGGGGGCTGGTGCTCACCAGCCGGTGACACGTTCCCAGAACGTCTCGATCGCGGGGACACGGTCGGTGTGGTGGGTGCCGTCGACGACGTGGTAGCCACGGTGCTGGGCCGCGGTGGCGCACGCGTGATTGGGCAGGATGCGCAGGCGGGTGCCGACCGGCAGGTCGGGCAGGTCGGCGCCGTCGCGGGCCGTGAGCGTGCCGTGCTCCTGGCTCGCGGCCGTCATGACCAGGCCCGGGACGAGGGTGCCGGCGAGGTCGGTGACCAGGCCGTAGCCCTGGTCCTGGGCCTGCGCGGCCGTCCCGCGGTCGCGCGACATGGCCATCCAGCCACCGTCGGTCATGATCCACCCGTACTCGGGGCGGTGACCGATGACGGTCACGACCACCGACAGGGCGATGTCCTCGACCCGGCAGACACCGAGACCGGCCATGACCAGGTCGAAGAAGACGTAGTTCCCCGCGCGCAGTTCGGTGACGCCGGTGAGGTCCTCGGCGGCGTGCGCGGTGGGGGTCGAGCCCACGCTGACGACGTTCACGGGCAGGCCGGCCGCCCGCAGCCGCTCGGCTGCGGCGACGGCGGTGTCGCGTTCGTTCTTCGCCGCGAGGCGCTGTTCCTCGGCGGTGTGGGCGAAGTAGGACTCTCCGGCGTGGGTCAGGACGCCGTCCAGACAGCCTGCGTCGTGCAGCAGGCGGCCGGTGGCGAGGAGAGCGGGGTCGCCGGGCTTGAGGCCGCCGCGGTGGCCGTCGCAGTCGATCTCGATCTGGGTGGGGAGGGCGGTGCCCGCCCGGCGGGAGGCTTCGGCGACGGACGACGCCTGGTCGACGCTGTCGAGCAGGATGCGCAGGGCGACGCCGCGGCGCAACAGCGCGATGACGCGCGGGAGTTTGTGCGGGTCGATGCCGACGGCGTACGTGATGTCGGTGTAGCCGCCGTCGGCGAACGCCTCGGCCTCCGCCAGGGTGGAGACGGTGACCGGACACGGCGTGCCGGAGTGCAGGAGGGCGGCGGCGTCGAGGCTCTTGGCGGTCTTGACGTGCGGGCGCAGGGTGACCGCGAGACGGTCGGCCCTGGCCCTGAGGCGTGCGATGTTCCGCCGCATCGTGTGGGCGTCGACGACGGCGAACGGAGTGTCCGGATCGGCCAGGGTTCGTGCCGGGGCCGAAGGAGCGGTGCTCTCCTGGGTGTTCACAAGAGGATTCACAGAAATTTGCCCCTACTTGGCATAGTTGTAGACGGTCGCCCGGGAGACGCCCAGCAGGTCCGCGATGGTCTGTGCGGCGTCGCGCGAGTCGAAGTAGCCGTCCCGCTGCAACTGCCGTACGAGCGCCTTCTTGTCCTCCCGGCTCAGCGAACGGGGAGTCGCGGCGCGCTCCGCGGCATGCGTCTCCACCGCCTGACGCAGCTCGCGCGCGGTGCGGTCCCGCAGGGTCTCCAGGGGCTGCTCGCGGTGCTCGGTGTCCGTGGCCACCAGGTTGGCCAGGGTGAGGGTCACCGGCGACAGCACGGACACGTCCAGGTTCAGGCAGAGAGCCGCGATGTACTCCCCCGCGGCGTTCTTGATGCCGATGGACGTGCTCTTCGCGGGGCGGCCGTCCGGGAACTGGTTGGGGTAATTCTGAATGACGCTGGGATAGTCGGGGTCTTCGATGCGGGCCAGGCCCAGCTCCGTGGCGGAGTCCCCGACCTGGCGGCCGGAGAGGTCGTTCTCGATCGCCCGGATCGCATGCTCCGGATCCCGCAGGTCGTGCAGCACCACCTCGCACAGGCCCGGGAACATGCGCCCCAACGCTACGGCGATCTTCTCGGCCTCACGGATGAGGTGCTCGTCCGCCTCGGTGGAGCCGCCCTTGACGGGACCGTGTGCCGCCTCGTCCACGGGCAGTCCCTCCACGAGTTCTTAGACCGATTTTCCATCTCTGGATGAGTAGTCTAGGGCAGACTCCGTGATTGTCCACCGAACGGAAGCCGGGCTGCGGGCCTTCATGGCGCGGTGGGCGGGTGGCGGTAGGTGTCGGCCAAGGCGTTGATCGTCTGTGTCATCTGGGCCCGCAATCCGGCGGGCGCCACGACCTCCGCCTCCGCTCCCAGGCGCAGCAGCATGCCGACGGCGTGTTCCGCGGACTCGATGGGCACGACGACCTGAACCCGTCCGTCGGGACCCGGTGGCCCGGCGCTGTCCTGGGCGGCGCGTGCCACTGCCGGTTCCATGAGGTCGGGCAGCTTCGTCAGGATCCGTGGAGTCAGTCGTACGACCGCTTCGCCCTGGAGTCGGCGGGCGTCGAAGTCGGCCAGGTAGGTCCGCCAGTGTGCGGCCAGGTCGAAGTCCTGGGGGCGCTCGAAGCGGTCCTGCAGCACCTGGGTCCGCAGGATCTGGGAGACGCGGTAGGTACGGACGCCTGCCGGCCTGGCCGCCACCAGGTACCAGCGGCCCGACTTGAGCACCAGCCCGTAGGGGTCCAGCGTCCGGGTCACCTCCTGGGGCGCCGTCCACCGCCGGTAGCGGACGTGGATGCGGCGCTGTCGCCACACCGCGTCGGTGACGGCGGCCAGGTGCGGGGTCGGATCCGCTTCGGCGTACCAGCCGGAGGGGTCCAGGTGGAACCGCTGCCGTATCTCACCGGTGCGGTCGCGCAGTTCCTCGGGCAGGGCGGCCGCCAGCTTGAGCTGGGCGGTGGCGAGTACGGTCCCGAGCCCGAGGTCCGCGGCCGGTCCGGGCAGTCCGGCCAGGGAGAGTGCCTCCGCCTCGTCCCGGGTCAGTCCGGTCAGGCGGGTGCGGAAACCGTCAAGCAGTCGGTAGCCGCCGTCGTGACCGGGGTCGCCGTAGAGCGGGACTCCGGCCGCGGAGAGCGACTCCATGTCCCGGTACACCGTCCGGACGGACACCTCCAGCTCGTCGGCCAGCTGCTGGGCGGTCATCCGGCCGCGGGTCTGGAGCAGCAACAGGACGGACAGCAGTCGGCTCGCACGCATGACGGAAGTCTGCCGCACTCCACTGACATGGATTGTCAGGGAAGCCGGGCTACTTTCCCGGCCGGGCGTGCGCCCCGCGCACGGACGGACACGGCAAAGGACATGAGCAGATGAGCGACGCAACCACCCGCGAGCCCGGTGTCGGGGACTTCGACTTCCTGGTGGGCACCTGGGACGTGACGAACCGGAGGCTGGTGGCACCGCTGACCGGAATCGCCGAGTGGGACGAGTTTCCGGCCACCGTGGTCTGTCACGGCACCCTGTTCGGCGGGGCCGCGAACCTCGACGAGATCAGCTTCCCGACCAAGGGCTTCACCGGCCTGACGCTGCGCCTGTACGACCCCGGGCGCGAGGAGTGGTCGCTGAACTGGGTGAGCAGCCGTACGGGACTGCTGCGACCGCCTGTGGTGGGCCGGTTCGACGCGCGCGGCAGGGGCGAGTTCCACGGGGACGACGCGCACGAGGGCACCCCCGTGCGGTGCCGTTTCATCTGGTCGCACGTCACGTCGGCGACGGCTCACTGGGAGCAGGCCTTCTCCACCGACGGCGGGCGGAGCTGGGAGACCAACTGGACCATGGACTTCCGCCGGACCGGGAAGACCTCCGCATGACCAGGGCTCCGGCCCCGGTGGACCTGCCGGCTCGGGCCGCCGGGAGTCTGACCGTCTGGCAGGGGACCGCGCTGTACGTCGGCGCGGTGCTCGGCACCGGTGTGATCGCCCTTCCGGCGCTGGCCACCCGGGCGGCTGGGCCCGCCTCACTGCTCGCCTGGCTCGGGCTGGTGCTGTTGTCGGTGCCGCTCGCGGCCACGTTCGCGGCGCTCGGCGCCCGCTACCCGGACGGCGGCGGTGTGTCCACGTACGTTCGGCATGCCTTCGGCGCGCGGGCGGCGGCGGTGGTCGGCTGGTGTTTCTACTTCGCCGTACCCGCGGGCGCTCCCGCTGCGGGCATGTTCGCCGGTGCGTATGTCGCGGGCGCGTTCGGCGGCGGCCGGCGCACGGTGCTGGCCACGGCCGCGGTGCTGCTGGTCGTGGTGGCCGTGGCCAACGGATTCGGTCTGACGGTCTCAGGCCGTCTGCAACTCGCGCTCGCCGTCCTGCTCGTGGCGCTGTTGCTGACTGCGGTGGTGTCCGCGCTGCCGCACGCCCGCCTGCGGAACCTGCATCCGTTCGCGCCGCACGGCTGGCCCGCGATCGGCTCGGCCGCGGCACTGCTGGTGTGGAGTTTCGCGGGCTGGGAGGCCATCACCCACCTCGCCGCCGACTTCCGCCGCCCGTCACGCGACCTGCCCCGCGCCACCGCCATCGCGGTCGCCGTCGTGGGCGTGCTGTACCTCGCGGTCGCCGCCACCAGCGTCCTGGTGCTGGGCCAGGCCGCCGGCTCATCCGACGCCCCGCTGGCCGAACTGCTCGCCCTCGGCATCGGCGGCACGGTGCATGTGCTGGCCGCGACCGCCGCCGTGCTGCTCACCCTCGGCACGATGAACGCCTACTTCGCCAGCGCGGCCAGACTGGGCGCCGCACTCGGTCGCGACGGCGCGCTGCCCGCCTGGCTCGACCAGGGCGGCAGCGTCGGCGAGGTGCCACGCCGCAGCCTGGGGGTCGTGACGGGCCTCTCGGGCCTCGCCCTCGCCGCCACCGCGGTCGCCGGCGTGGGGCCACAGCCGCTCGTGCTGCTCACCACCGGGGCGTTCGTGACCGTGTACACCCTGGGCACGGCCGCCGCTCTACGGCTCCTGCCCCGAGGCGGCCTGGCGCACCACTGCGCGCTTCTCGCACTCGTCGCGGTCGCCACCCTCCTCGTCATGACGGGCTGGTACCTGCTGTGGCCGCTGGTCATCACAGCGAGCGCGCTGTGCTATCTGCGACGGCGCCGAGCGGTGGTCGGTCGGTGAGGACGGTTTGTCGTATCTGGACAAGTCGGCCGGCGGCCTGCCCCGCTCTCCGGAACAGGCCACCGGACGTCTGGCGATCCCGCGTTACAGCGCGCGTTCCAGGCGGTCCGCCATCAGCTTGACGAAACGGGCGGGGTCCTTGGGCTGGCCGCCCTCGGCGAGTACCGCCAGACCGTGCAGGAGTTCCGCGGCCTCGGTGAGTCCCGCGCGGTCCTCGCGCTCCTTGTACGCCTGGTTGAGGCCCTTCACCAGCTGGTGGCCGGGGTTGAGCTCCAGGATCCGCTTGGCGCGGGGCACCTCCTGGCCCATCGCGCGGTACATGTCCTCCAGCGCCGGGGTCAGTTCGTGCGCGTCGGAGACGACACAGGCCGGGGAGACGGTGAGACGGGAGGACAGGCGCACCTCCTTGATGTCCTCGTCCAGTTGCTCCTGCATCCAGCCGAGCAGGCCGGCGTAGTCCTCGGTCTGCTTCTCCCGCTCGCCCTCGGAGGTGTCGTCGTCCTTGGCGTCGAGGTCGATCTGCCCCTTGGCGACGGACCGCAGCTTCTTGCCGTCGTACTCGCCGACGGCGTCGGCCCACACCTCGTCGACGGGGTCGGTGAGCAGCAGCACCTCGATGCCCCGGTCCCGGAAGGCCTCCATGTGCGGGGAGTTCTCGATGCTCTGCCGGGACTCGCCGGTCAGGTAGTAGATGTCGTCCTGGCCGTCCTTCATCCGCTCCACATAACTCTTGAGCGTGGTCGGCTCGGTGTCGTCGTGCGTGCTCGCGAACGACGCGAGGGCGAGGATGGCGTCACGGTTCTCCGGGTCGGTGACCAGCCCCTCCTTCAGGACGGTGCCGAACTCCCGCCAGAACGTGGCGTATCGGTCCCCGTCCTTGGTCATCATGTCCTTGACCGTGGACAGGACCTTCTTCGTCAGCCGTCGCCGCATCATCTCGATGTGCCGGTCCTGCTGGAGGATCTCGCGGGACACGTTGAGCGAGAGGTCGGCCGCGTCGACGACGCCCTTGACGAAGCGGAGGTACGGCGGCAGCAGCGCCTCGCAGTCGTCCATGATGAAGACGCGCTTGACGTACAGCTGCACACCGCGCCGGAAGTCCCGGGTGAACAGGTCGTGCGGAGCGTGCGCGGGCAGGAACAGCAGGGCCTGGAACTCGAAGGTGCCCTCCGCCTGCAGCCGGATCGTCTCCAGCGGATCGCGCCAGTCGTGCCCGATGTGCTTGTACAGCTCGTGGTACTCGTCGTCGGACACCTCGTCACGCGACCGCGCCCACAGTGCCTTCATCGAGTTCAGCGTCTCGGGTGCGGGCGCCTCGTCGCCCTCGCCCTGGTCCGGGACCATCCGGATGGGCCAGGTGATGAAGTCCGAGTAGCGCTTGACGATCTCCCTGATCTTCCACGGGGAGGTGTAGTCGTGGAGCTGGTTCTCCGGGTCGGCGGGCTTGAGGTGGAGGGTGACCGAGGTGCCCTGCGGCGCGTCGTCGACCGGCTCCAGCGTGTACGTGTCCTCGCCTCGCGAAGTCCACCGGGTGCCCTGGCTCTCGCCGGCGCGCCGGGTGACCAGGGTGACCTCGTCCGCCACCATGAAGCCGGAGTAGAAGCCGACGCCGAACTGTCCGATCAGCCCCTCCGCCCCGGCCGCGTCCTTGGCCTCACGCAGCTCCTGGAGGAACTGTGCGGTACCGGAGTTGGCGATGGTGCCGATGAGCTTCCCGACGTCGTCGTACGACATCCCGATGCCGTTGTCCCGCACGGTGAGGGTGCGGGCGTCCTTGTCGGTGTCGATCTCGATGTGCGGATCGGACACGTCGGCGTCCAGCGAGTCGTCCCGCAGCTTCTCCAGACGCAGCTTGTCCAGCGCGTCGGAAGCGTTGGAGACGAGCTCACGCAGGAAGACGTCCTTGTTCGAGTAGACCGAGTGGATCATCAGCTGCAGCAGCTGACGGGCCTCAACCTGAAACTCGAGCGTTTCAGTCGGCATGTTCGCGAATTCCTCACAGGTGTATCGCCGGAACTGATGCCAGCCACTGTAAAACACCACGTCAGGAGAGTGGGCCGGAGACGCCGACGGTGGCTGGATCCAGACCTCACGGCCACGCCCGGCTCAACTCCCCGCCTGCATTACCTGGCAGGTCATCGACCGCGGCACGCACCGGCGGCAGGATCGTGAACAGCACAGCAGCCGGCCAACCGGAGGGACACCATGACCGCCTACGCGATCGCTCATCTGCGGGAAGCCGCTCCGCACCCGGAGATCGCCGAGTACATCGCGCGCGTCACCGCCACCTTCGAGCCGTACGGCGGCCGGTTCCTCGTACACGGCGGTCCGCACGAGGTGAAGGAGGGCGCATGGCCCGGGCACGTCGTCGTGATCGGCTTCCCGTCGATCTCGCAGGCGCGCGCCTGGTGGGACTCCGAGGAGTATCAGGCCATCGCACCCCTGCGCTCCCGGCACATCGAGGGCGACATCATCCTGGTTCCGGGTGTGAGCGAGGACTACGACGCGAGTGTCACGGCACGGGCCATGCTGGAGGCTCTTCCCGCCCCCTGCTGAGGCGGTGGGGCCCAGCGGGCTCACCCGCCCGTCCGCCGCTCCCTCGGGAGCCAGCCGAGGAACCCGCGGTTCCGGCGCACGAATGCGGCACACCCGAGGGCCGCACCCCGGTGATATCGGGCACGGTCGAAGTGACGGTCTCGGCGCCGCCCTCGCGGTACGCGCGGGCCACTTCCATCAGAGCGTCGACGTGGAACTCCGGCATTCCGCCACGCAGCATCGCCGCGCGCGCTTCGTCGTCGGGCAGGCCCACATAGCGCACCGGCCTCCCGAGGACGTGGGAGAACTCATCCGCGACTTCGGCGTAGGTCAGTGCCTCGGGCCCGGTGAGGTCATGGACGCGACCGTCGTGGCCCTCAGTGGTGAGAACCCGCGCAGCGACGTGGGCGATGTCGCCGACGTCGACGAAGCTGATGGGTGCGTGGATCAGTGGCAGACTGAACTCGCCGGCCGCGCGGATCGACGGCTGGCGCAGAAAGTTCTGCAGATAGAAGTTGGGGCGCACGATGGTCCAGGGCAGCCCCGATGTGACCAGCGCCTGTTCAACAGGCCGATGCAGCCGGGCAATCGGCGTGAGGCCCTCGTCGGCTCGCCAGACCGACAGCTCGGACCACCCGCGCACCCGCCGCGCGGACGGCTGCCACCATGGTGAGTTCGTGTGTCGTCTGGGCGGGGCTGGTGGCGCCGACGAGAAATACCGTGTCGACGCCGTCGAGTGCGGGCGCGAGCGTATCCGGCACCGCCAGATCAAGCGTCACCGCGTGACCGCCCGGCTCGACCACCTGGGCCGTCGTCCGCGGATCGCGGTAGGCCGCCCGCGCGGGCACGCCCTCGGCGGCAAGGCGGCCGAGAACAGCGCTGCCGACGTTCCCACTCGCGCCGGTCACCAGAATCATCGTCACGTCCTCGGGTCGGTTGGAGTGAGTGTGCCAAGGTGCGGCGTTCGTTCAGCCGGCAGCGTCACTTCACGTCGCGCACAGCGAGGAGTTCGATCGCCGCTCCCGACGATTCCAGCAGTGGCGCAGCGAAGGAGCGCCGGGGGTCTGCCCGGTACGCGGTGAACTCCTCGTCGCCGGGAAAGCTCACAAGGTGGGCTTCGACGCGGTCGTCCAGAGTGCGCAGCCGCCGTTCGAGTCGCCCACCGTGCTCGGCGAGGAGCGGCAGAACGGCGCTCTCGTAGGCGTCGAAGGCGTCCAGCCGTCCCTCCGGCAGGCGTGCAAGCAGCAGGTAGGTGACGGCCATGGATCCTCCCCGAGGTGACTCCTCCCCCCTCGTAAGTGACGAGGGGGCTTCTCGCTATGCCTGTGTGGCTTGGCGACGGGCCAGCCCGGCCCGTAGAACGTTCTGGGCGCCCACCGTGTCCGCGTGCGCGTGGTGGCCGCACGCCTGACAGTGGAAGTTCTCCCGTGTGGGCCGGTTCTCCTTGGCGGTGTGCCCGCATGCGGGGCACCGCCGGGAGGTGTGGCGGGGGTCCACCGCCATCACTTCCCGTCCGGCACCTTCCGCCTTGGCGGCCAGGATCGCGAGGAACACCCCCCCATCCGGAATCGGCGATCGAACGGTTGAGCCCGGCCCGGCCGTCGCGCTCGCCCCGTTGGGCAGGAAACTGCCCGGCCGATCGGGGTCCGGTCTGGGCGCCGGGGCCTTGCTCATGCTGCGGATCTTCAGGTCTTCGTGCGCGATGAAGTCATACTCCCGCACGAGGCCGAGCGCGGTCTTGTGCGCGTGGTCCAGTCGCTGACGGCGGATCTTTCGGTGCAGCCGGGCCACCGTCTCGACGGCCTTGCGGCGGCGCTTGCTGCCGCGCTTGCACCGGCTCAGCGCCTGCTGTGCGGCCTGCAACTTCGCCGCGGCCTCCGCCCCGTGCCGGGGTTGGGCACGAAGGCGCCGCCCGAGTCGGCGAGGAAGTAGGCGATGCCCATGTCGACACCGACCGCGCTGCCGGTCTGCGGCAGCGGCTCGGGCCGGGCCTGCTCGGCGGTCAGGATCACATACCAGCGCCGCCCTTCCCGCTTCACGCTGATCGTCTTGACCTTGCCGATGACGGGCCGGTGTTGGTGGACCCTGACGTGGCCGACACCTTGGAGACGGACGCGGGTGACGGGGTCGTGCGGGGTGAAGTCCCATCGGCAGCCGTCGCCGTCCTTGAGGAAGTCCACCGTGTCGAACCGATGGCCCGACCTGAAACGCGGGCAACCCGGCGTCTGTCCGGCCCTGATGCGTCGGAAGAACGCGGCGAACGCCTTGTCCAGCCGCCGCAACGTCGCCTGCTGGGAGCTGAACGACCAGCGGCCCTGACGCTCCGGGTCGAACGCCCGGATCTCCTTCAGCTGCGCGGACTGCTGCCCGTACGGGATCGCCGTCCTCGAGGTGTGCCGGTAGGCGTCGCGGCGTTCCTGCAACGCCGAGTTGTAGAGCGAGCAGTGATCGCGCAGCATCCGGCGAGCGCGCCCTGCTGGCCCACGGTGGGACGCATCAGGAACTTGTACGCACGGATCACCCGGCCCACCCCCTCCCCAAGAATCGAAGCCGGTGAGATCACGCTACCGGCCACCACTGACAACGAAGCAAACCCCAGCGCTGCACACCTCCTCCGCGACAAGGATCCTCTCCCTCCCCTGCCGAAGCCGGGGACACCCACCCAAGATCAACGGATGGTGGGCGCCGATCTTCTGGGCAGTTTCGCATCGGACGCTGCGGGAGTGGCACCTGCATACCGCCGATCGACGGGCCGGCGGAAATTCCCTACCACGGTGGCCGGGAAGGGCGCAGACTCATCTCATGGCTGACATGACGTCGTTCCGGGAAGCCGTCACCGCGTGGGCGGCCGGTGGCCCCGGCGACCAGGCGCGCGAGCTGGCGGAGCGGCTGTCCGTCCGGACCGCTGTCCTGCTCGAAGGGCTGAGCGACGTCGCAGCGGTCGATGCGCTGGCCGCGCGCCGCGACCGGGACCTGGCTGCCGAAGGCGTCTGCGTCCTGTCGATCGGCGGTGCGATGAGCGTCGGGCGCTTCGCCCGGCTCCTCGGGCCATCCGGCCTGGGACTGCGCCTCACGGGACTGTGCGACGAGGCGGAGCGTGGCTACTACGCCCGCGCCTTGGAGGGGGCCGACTCGGCACAGCACGGGTTCTTCGTGTGCGCGGCGGATCTGGAGGACGAGCTCATCCGGGCGCTGGGCGTGACACGAGTGGAGGAGCTCGTCCGGGCGGAGGGCGACCTGCGTGCGCTGCAGACCTTCCTGCGCCAGCCCGCGCAACGGGGCCGCACCGCGCACCAGCGGTTGCGGCGCTTCCTCGGCACGAAGAAAGGGCGCAAGATCCACTACGGCCGCGTGCTCGTCGAGGCCCTCGCCCCGCACCGCGTACCCGCCCCGCTCGACGACCTGCTGACCAGCCTCTGACGGCGGGGCGGTTCGAGGACACGGTCCGGGGCCGGCGCCGGATGGCGCGGCGAATCCGGGCAAACGGATGTCCGCTCCCGTGAAGAAGGCCATGCACAGCACAATGACGGGGGCGACTTCGCGGCCTTCAACAGGGTGTACCGCGAGTGCTTCGCGGACTGCCCGCGGTTTCCGGCCCGGACGACAGTCGTCACGCAACTCGTGCGCGACGGCGTGCGCGTCGAGATCGACGGTGTGGCCGCCGTGGGCCGGTGAACCGACCGGATCGATGACTAGACGGCTCCCAGCTGGCGCATCTGTGAGAAGACATCGACCACGCCCCAGATCTCGGCGATCCGGCCGCCCTCGAATCGGAAGATGAAGATCTCGCCGTAGGTGACGGGCCTGCCGGTCGGCGGCATCCCCCGATACTCGCCCCGGTGGGTCCCGTTCACCGTGTTCCTGGCCACGACCTTGTCCCCCTCGGCGATCACATCCTCGACCTTGACGTGAACGTCGGGGAACGCGCGTAGGAGCACCGTCCACACCTGCTTGAGTGCCTGCGCTCCCGTCATCCCCATCGGCACCGGTGCGTGGAACAGAACGTCCGGCGCCACGAGCTCATCGATCGTCTTCGCGATGATCTCCAGATCCCTGGTGCTCAGAGCGTCATGAAAACGCGCCGCCGTCGCTTTGTTGCGCGTTGCCTCATCGTCTGACATACGACTTCTCCTCAGGCCGGTATCGATACCAACTGCCTTGCTCGGCAACTTACTTCACTACTTGACGAAAGCCGTCCACGCCTTTAGTTTCGTGGCTCCCGTTTCCCCCACGTGAAGGGCACCCCCCACTCATGGCCAAGTCCCCTTCCACGGCCGCGTTCACGGCCACCGACACCGTCGCGAAGACGTTCCGCACCAAGACTTCCGGCGGCAACCGTCCGCGCCGGCTACGACGATCCGCCCCGGCCGCCGCCCTCGCCGCGCTGGCCCTCCTGGTGTCGCTGCCGGGCCGCGCCGACGCCAACGTCCTGCAGTTGCTGCCGCAGAACGCCGACGGCCTGGAGCAGACCTTCTCCCCCGCCTACGACTACGACGGTGACGGCTGCTACGCCACCGCCGCCATCGGCGCCGACGGCACCATCAACCCCGGTCTGAAACTCGGCGGCGACGTCAACGGCCACTGCCATGACTACGCCCAGCTCGCCAACGCCAACACCTACTCACGCGAGAAGTGCAACAACGGCTGGTGTGCCGTCATGTACGCCAGCTACTTCGAGAAGGACCAGGCGACCCTGGGCCCGGCGGCCATCGGGCACACCCACGACTGGGAGCACGTCGTGGTGTGGATCAACAACAACGAGGTCCAGTACGTCTCGGTGTCCCAGCACACCAGCTACCAGGTGGCCGCCCGCTCCTCGGTCCGCTTCGACGGCACCCACCCGAAGATCGTCTACCACAAGGACGGCCTCTCCACTCACGACTTCCGCTTCGCCAACAGCAACGACGAGCCTCCCGAGAACGTGACCGGCGGCTGGTTCTACCCCCGCCTGGTGGGCTGGAACGGCTACCCGGCCGGCTTCCGCGACAAGCTGATGAGCGCCGACTTCGGCGAAGCCACCATCAAGATCAAGGACGGCGACTTCCAGTACGCGCTCGCGCACTCCATGCCCTCGGGCATCCCCTTCGACCCGAACGGCTGACCCATATTCCGTTGAGGACCTTGTGGACGGACCATAGGGTCACCCGCATGTCTCTGCGCCTTCAGATGCGTCAAGCCCTGCGAGAAGCGATGCGTGCCCGCGACAAGGTGGCGGTGAGCGCCTTGCGTTCCACCCTTGCCGCGGTGGACAACGCCGAGGCCGTACCGGTGGGTTCGGCCGAGCTCCGGGGCTTGGCCATCGAGCAGGCACCGGTCGGTGTCGGCGCCACCGAGGCCGCCCGGCGTGAGCTGAGCGAACAGCACATCAACGACATCGTGCGCGCCGAAGCCGACGAACGGCTCGCGCTGGCGGCGCAGTTCACCGCGCCCGCGCAGGCCGACCGGGCATCGCAACTCCGCGCGGAGGCCGCGGTTCTGCTCCGGCTCCTCGACTGATCCGGCACCGCGGAGCGAGCACTCGGCGGTCCCGATCCCGGGACCGCCGGGCTCCTTGTCCTCACCGGCGGATGCGAACCGTGGTCGGGGATGCCCGAACCGTTGGTGGGATCAGCAGAGTCGGGGCCAGGCCGTCGGCATCCGTTCAGGCCGTCGCCGAAGACGCCGCCCGCAGCGGGGCGAGTGCCTGCGCCCACATCAGCAGTTCGTCGACCAGGCCGTGCACCTCGGGCACGTGCAGCTCCTGTGGACGGAAGTCGGTGAAGTTCACGAAGTCCTCGCGCAGCGACAGAGCCACCTGCGGTCCGATGTCCGCCATGCGCAGCACGCCCGCCTGGGCGCGCAGCTTCTGCACCGCCATGACCGCGCCGAAGATGCCGTAGCCCACGTAGCCGACCGGCTTGCCGCCCCACTCCGCGTGGAGGTAGTCGATGGCGTTGGTCAGGGAGGACGGAGGGGCGGTGTTGTATTCGGGTGTGACGACGATGAAGGCGTCGTACGAGCCGATCCGCTCGGCCCAGCGCCTGGTGTGCGGTCGTTCACCCGGCGCCATGAGCGCCGGGACCGCTTCGTCGAGCAACGGGAGCGCGTAGTCCTTCACGTCGACGACCTCGAAGTCCGCAGCTTCGGCCGCGCGTTCGGCCGCGAGATCCCGTACCCACTCGGCCACCCGGTCACCCTTCCGGCCGGGGCGGGTGCTGCCGATGATGATGCCGATCCTGATCACGTCCGATTCTCCTGTTCCGCTTCCCGTACGAGTTCCGGTACGAACTTTCGTGTGGTGGCCGGGTCTGTCGGTTCCGGGCCGGCCATGTCCCGGTGGGCCTGCTGTGCCTCGCGCAGCAGGGCCCAGGCATCCGCGACAAGGCCCATGTGGCCGAGCTTGTCGGGATTGCTGACCGTGCGGATCGCCTGGATCCGCCCGTCGAGGATGTCGAGGGTCCAGGTGTTGACGACCTTGCCGTCGCGGTCGCGGAAGACCGCGCCCGGCTGGCCGTTGACCTGGCGTGGTTCCACCGCGCCGCCGATGCTGAGGAACGGCAGGAGGAGCTGGTCGAGCATCTGGCACATCTGGTCGACGCCGCGGATTCCTTCGGCCCACCGCGGGGCCTTGCCACCGCTGTCCGCGGCCATCTGCACGTCGGCGGCGAGGAGTTGCCGCAGCCCCTCGACATCGCCCTCCTTCAAGGCGTCGAAGAACCGTTCCGCGAGTTCCTCGCGTTCCTTCCGGTCGGCTTCGAAGCGGGGCCGGCCGGCGTCCATGTGGCGGCGCGCGCGTACGGCGAGCTGGCGGCAGGCCGCCTCGGAGCGTCCCACGGCGGCGGCGACGTCGGGGAAGCCGAAGGCGAACACCTCCCGCAGCACGAAGACGGCCCGTTCGAGCGGGCTGAGCCGTTCCAGCAGGAGCAGGGACGCCATGGACAGCGAGTCGGCCAGTTCCGCCGCGTGCTCGGGGTCCTGGTAGGGGTCGGTGAGCAGCGGCTCGGGAAACCACGGTCCGACGTACTCCTCGCGCCGCACCCGGGCCGAGCGCAGCACGTCGATCGAGATGCGGGTGACGGTGGCCGAGAGGAACGCCCTGGTCGACGTCGGCCGGGTGGTGGAGAGGTCGTAGCGCAGCCAGGTCTCCTGGACCGCGTCCTCGGCCTCGGCCACACTGCCCAGGATGCGGTAGGCGATCGAGAACAGCAGGGGCCGCAGCTCCTCGAACTCCTCGACTTTGCTCACGCCAGCCCCTCCTTGAAGCCCTGGCGCCACGAGGGGTAGCGCAGTTGCCAGCCGAGTTCACGCTTGGCCTTGGCGTTGGAGAAGCCACGGCCCTCGGTCATCATCGTCACCACGACCTCCCCGGCCAGCAGCCGGGCCAGCCATTTCGGCACCCGCATCGGAGGCTTGGCACCCGCGCACGCCGCCAGATACGGCAGCCATGCGCTCTCCGGGGCGGGTTCGTCGTCGACGATGTTGAATGCGCCCCTCGCCTGCTGCTCCACGGCGAGGACGGTGGCGCTCGCCGCGTCGTCGAGATGCACCCACGAGGCGTACCCGGTGCCGTCCCCGACCAGTGGGAACTGCCGCTTGCGGACGAGTTCGAGCTGGTCGTCGGTGGCGCCAGGACCATAGAACCCGCCGTAGCGCAGAATCGCGCCGCCGGCCTTGCCGACCGCGTCCTCGACGTGCCGCAGCGCGACCATCGCCGCGTACGCGGGCGTCCCCTCGTGCAGGTCCAGCGGGTCCTCCTCGGTCTTCACCCATCCGCCCTCGCGAATGCCGTTCCAGTTGGCGTAGCCCTGCGCGACGACATGCGGTACGCCGGTCGCCTCGGCTGCCGCCAGCAGGTGGTCGGTTCCCTCGGTGCGCAGCCTGATGGTGGGCAGGGACCACCGGTCGAAGTCCTTCAGATCGGGTTTGCCGGCGTGTGCGACGCTGATACCGGTCATCTGGTGCACGATCACGTCCGGCCGGGCGGCCGCCACCGCCTCGCCGACGGACGCCGCGTCCAGTCCGTCCATGACGACGGTTTTCGCGCCCAGTCTCTCGGCCTGTCCGAGCTTGGTCGCGCTCGTCGTCGTGGCCGTCACCTGGTGGCCCCGGGCCACGAGTTGCGGTATCAGCCGCCGCCCGAGCACGCCGGTTCCTCCCGCCACGAACACCCGCATGACCATCACCTTCCTGATCCCAAGTCGTTCTCCGGGATCTGAGACGAGACAGCCCGGCCGTCTGTGACATGGGTGAGCCGATCTTCGGATGCAGGAGGCCGGCAACGGGGCTTCGCCGGCGGGAACTTCAGCGGCGGCTCCGGTCGTCTTCCTGTTACCGACGGCCTCCCTGCGTGGCAGGCCGGAGCTTCGCGGAGGTCGAGAGATGCCCAGGACGGCTGCGGGCAGATTCGTGTACTGGTCGGATCGCCTCGTCGAGGAGGTGATCGACTCCAACGGCATTCGTCTCGACCCCCGTCTCAAGTCCGTCGTCAAGGTGGGTGCCGGAGGCGCGGGAGTCGAACTCAGCGGTCACGAGCGAAGCAGGGTGACCCGCTTCGAGATCATGAAGAAGGTCTCGAGGAAGCTGGGCGGTCAGCTGGTGTCCGACCTCGACACTCCCGGCCCGCTCCCCTTCGTCCAGGGAGAGGGCCGGGCCGATGTCACCGAGTTCCAGCGGTGGCGGCCCGTCACGGAGGACGGCCTCCGTCAGGAGACGTGTCTGGTGCACGTCCGGCAGGTCAGCAGGCGCGGCTGCCGGGTCGACCTGTGTCTGTTCGGCAGCCTGGGCAATCTGACCGGCTACACCGCGCCGGCCGACCAGGCGACGGGATGGACGTCGTCGGCCGCTCCCGCGATCGACGAGTTCGTCGCCAGCCGGGGAGCGCGGATCCCACGGTTGTACGACGCCGAGTCCGTGGCGGTCGAGGCGCTGAGAGCAGCGCTGTATCAAGACATGCCCGGCGACCCTTCCGACCACCGCCGGCCCCCGGAGACCCGCGCCTACACCGTCGCGGGCATCGACTCCTGTCAGTACGCGGCCGTGGTCTACCAGGACGTCACACTCACCCCGGGCCGCTGGGACTTCCGGCACGAGCCCGAACTGGACGGCGCCCGGCGGATCCTTGTGGGCGCCCCGCTGTGGCTGCGGGCCACCGGTCCCTAGGAGCCGCCCGCCCCGTCGAGGCGGGCGAGGTCGGCGTTGGCCCTTTCCACCCAGCGCCGGGCGTTGCGGCGATCGTGGCGCAGTGCCTCGTCCTCCAGTGTGCGCAGTGCGGCACGCAACGACTCCGTGTCGCCGCGCGAGGCGTGCAGCATGATCGGTGCGGACAGCGCCCGCAGGTACCGCTCCACCAGGTCGCTCCGCCGGTACTCGACCACGAGGGTACGGTAGGCCGCCACGCCCCGGGCGAAGCCGCTCACGGCGACCGCGTCACGACGGCACGTCATGGCGTACATGCCGAGCCGCAGGGCGGCCTCCCCGCACAGGTGCTCGGCGCTCGCTCCGGGGTACCTGGCGGTGAGCCAGGCGAGCTTGCCGACGAGCTGCTCCAGCAGCACGGAGGCGTCGCGTGTCGCCCCTCGGGACCCTATGTCGACGGCCGACTGCATGTCCCCCTCGAATACGGCGAGTTGAGCGGGCACGTGGGAGGGCGTGACGGCGAGCAGGGCGCGCAGCTCCTGCCGCTGCCCGCTGAGCGCCTCCAACATGAAGGCGTGCAGGTCGCCGCCCCTGCGGTGGGCGGGCTTCGGCGAGTTGGGCAGCCACCGGCTCGCGAAGCGGACGGCGCGACCGAGGGCCGGATCGTCGGTGGCCAGGGCGGCATGACGGGACACCGCCTGCGCCAGGGCGCGTTCGGCCCCTTCAATGTCGCCGAGGCAGACCAGTGCGGTGGCGAGCGCAGCGGTCACACGTGAGGCCTCCATGGCGAGGTCGTCCCGGCCCTCGGCGATCAGCGTGGAGTACTGGTCGAGGGCGTCGCGGGCGGCATGGGCCGCCTCGGCCGTGATGCCGTACAGCAGCCGTGCGTTGGCCACACGCTGAGCGCTCTGTGCGAGCTCCGCCGACGGCGCGGGAACCCTGGGCGAGCGGGCGAGGGCGGCGTGCGCCGTCTCCTGCGCGCTCAGGGCTCGTTCGTAGGCGCCGAGGTCGCCGTACGCCCCGGAGAGGGTCTCCAGGGTCAGCACGTACATGTCGGCCGTCGCCGGCCGCAGGGCCGGGTCGGCGGCGTCCTGCGTCCGACCGGCCGTGTCCCCGGCTGCGCCCAGGGCGTCGAGGGCCCGGCCGCACGCTTCCAGCGCTTCCTGCGGCCGGCCGGTGCGACGCAGCCACACGGCTCGGCCGCGGTGCACGGCCGCCGCCTCAGGGTCGGGCACCGGCGCGGACTCCGCGTACTCGGGCGCGGCCAGGATCTCCAGCGCCTCGGTGAGACAGCGTTCGGCCTCCTCGGGCGCGTCGGCGTCGAGCGCGGTCTGGGCGAGCTTGGACAGAGCGTGCAGGAACCTGGGTCCCCAGGCGGCCACACCGTCCAGTGCGACGAGCCGGCGCCACAGGTCGAGCGAGGTGCGCGCGTGCTCCAGGCCGCGCGCCGGGTCCTGCAGGACCCCGATCAGGTTGGCCAGGTTGTCATGGGCTCTGGCAAGGTGGTCGGCGTCCGCCGCGTCGCCGGCCAGCAGCACGGCCTGCTCCAGATGGCGCACCGCCTCGGCGTAGCTGTCGCGCGCGGCTTGCGCCCGGCCGGCGAGTTCCTCGTCCCGGCCGCGCAGGATCAGCGCCTCCCCCAGGCGCCCGGCCAGCTGATGCACGCCCTCGTCGCACACCATCGGGGTGAGCACCGCGACGGCGTCGGCCGCGTGCCCCGGCGCTCCTGCCTGCGCCCGCTGGACGGACAGGGCGGCACGCATCTCGCGGGCGCGCCGGTTGCCCGGGGCGCGGTCCAGGTACCCGTTCAGCACGGCGTCGGCCTTGTGCCAGAGTTCGGCGGCACGCCGCTCGTCGCGGCGCGTGTGCTCGGCGGCGGCGAGGTTCATCAGGCTGGGTACGACGTCCAGCGGGTCGTCGGACCGCTGGAACTCCTCGGCGGAGGCCTCGTACAGCTGCACGGCCCGGGCCAGCAGCGTGGCCCGACGCGGCCCGTCCTCCCCGTCGGCCCTGTCGCTCAGGACGTTGGCCTCCAGCAGCAGGGCGTGGGCCAGGATGTTCCCTTCCCCCGGTTCGCCAGGCCGCCTCCGGGCGAGGGCGACGGCGCGCTCGGCGGTGTCGAGGGCGGCGGCCAGGTCGCCGGTGCGGCGCTGCAGGCGGCACAGTGAGCCGAGGACGGCCGACAGCAGGCCGCCCTGATCGTCCACGAGACGGGCGGCGAGGTCCGCGGCCGTGCGGTAGTGCGCGAGGGCGCCGTCGACGTCGCCGAGCGCTTCGAGGACCCGGCCGGCCTCCGCCACGCACCGGCTGCGCGCGAACGCCGTGTCCGGAGTGTCCCGTTGCTGTGGGGGCAGGCCGTCGAGCACCCGCCGGGTCTCCCGCAACGCCCGCAGGTCGCCGAGGAGTTGGGCGCGCGGGCCACCGGCGTCGAGCGGCCAGAAGTCCATGGCGTCGCGCTCGTCCAGGCCCGCCGTGCGGTAGGCGTAGTGCAGCAGCCCGCGCGGGTCGTGCCAGGGGCCGCCGCCGGGGACACGCCGTTCGTACAGCGGCTCCCGCCCGCCCGGCTCGGCCACGGCCCGGATCGGCGGGGGCGCCGCGAGGGGCTCGCCGGTCTCCTGCTGCGCGATCCGCAGGACCGCGTCGGCGAGGTCACCGAGCGGGTGGGGGCGTTCGCCGGGTTCCTTGTGGAAGCAGCGCTCCAGCAGGTCGGCCAGGGCGGGCGGCACACGCAGCGACGAGGGTGTCAGCGGCCGGGTCCGCGCGGCCTGCAGGACGAGGCCGGCCACGGTTCCCGACGGCCAGGTGCGCTCGCCCACCAACAGCTCCAAAACGGTGACCGCCCAGCTCCACACGTCCGTGCCGACGCCGACCCGACGTCCCTCGGCCTGCTCGGGCGACGCGTACGCGGGCGTTCCGGCGCCGGCGCCGGAGACCTGGAGGGAGGCCTCGGAACCGGGCCGGGGCGGGTGCAGCTCCTGGCGCAGGATGCCGCGCATCAGCTCGCGCTGCCGTTCGTCGGTGCCCGGTACGGCGGTGACGTACTGGATCACCGCTTCGAGTTGCCCGCGCTTGTCCTGCCCCCAGGCCGGGGTCGCGGCGAGCCCGAAGTCGGTCAGCCGTACCCTGCCGTCGCCGCCGACCAACAGATTGGCGGGCTTGACGTCCAGGTGCAGCAGGCCGGCCTCGTGGGCGGCCGTCAGTCCCCAGGCGGACTCGGCCGCCGCGGTCAGGACACGCCGCAGCGCGGCTCGCTCACCGCCCTCGTACAGCGCCCCGGAACGGAGCCGGTCGGCCAGTGAGCCGCCGGGAGCGTACTCGCTGAAGACGACGACCTCGTCACCGAGGCTGCGGGCGAACCGGCAGGGTGTGATGTACGGGTGCTCCGGCAGGTCGATCCAGCGCTGCACCTCGGCGAGCAGCCGCGCCTGATGCGCCGGATCGGCACTGTGCAGCCGTTTGACCGCGTACGGCTCCCCGGTACGGCGCGAGCGGACCAGTACGACACCGGCGAACCCTCCGCTGCCCAGCGGCCGTTCGACGGTGAACTCTCCCAGGAACGTGCTGCCTGCTTCCATCTCAGCTCCCGTCGAGCGCGGCGCGCAGTGCCCCGGCGGTCCGGAAGCCTCCGTCGGGTTCGTCGCTGAGCGCGTGGTCGAGGACCTCGCACAGGCCCGGCGGCAGGCCGGCCCCCCGCCTGCCGACCGGCACCACGGGACTGCCGGCGACGGCCAGCCAGGGATCCCAGCCCGGCGGGAGATCTCGCGGCGTCGTACCGGTGAGGACGTAGTAGAGGGAGGCCGCGGTGGACCATACGTCGACCTCGGGGGTCGCGTACTTGTAGTTGATCAGCTGGGCTCTCGGCATGAAGGCGGGCGTGCCCATGACCACCCCGGTGTGGGTCAGCCCGCTGAGTCCCGCGCTGTCGTAGGCCTTGGCCAGGCCGAAGTCGGCGAGCTTGGCCATGGTCCGGCCGTCGGAGCCGTGACTCAGCAGGATGTTGTGGGGCTTGATGTCGCGATGGACGACGCCGTGCTCCTGGTGGACATGGCCGAGCCCGGCCAGGACACCGTCGAAGAGCTCTAGGGCCTGGCGCACCGGAAGCGGGCCGTCACGGCCCACCCGGTCGGCGAGACTGCCGCCGTCGCACAACTCCAGCACCAGACAGCACGGTTCTGTTCCCGCCGGCGGGGCGCCGTCCTCGGGGCCGACGCGCTCCACGCCCACCACGCGCACCACGTGCGGGTGACTGAGCGCCATGCAGACCCGCACCTCGCGGGAGAAGCGGGCCACCTCCTGCTCGGCCCCGGCGGGTGCGTGGACGACCTTGAGGGCGCGGCGCTCTCCGCTCTCCCGGTGAACGGCCGCGTACACCACGCCCATCCCGCCGCGCCCCAGCTCCCCCTCCACGACCCACGCCCCGAACCGCACCCGCATCACTCCCCCGCCCGCTGTCGGCCCATCGCCCGCTGTGGCCTCAATTCAGGCTACTCGGCAGCGAGTTCGTGTGCAGGCGGAGCGGACCTCCTGTCACCGGAGCGCGCGACACCGCGCCTCTCGACCGGTGCGCGGATACTCAAGGGCACATGATGAACCGTCAGCAGCCAGTGCGCGGCGCAGTGCGGCGCCCATCTCGGCGACCTGCCGCTGGGACACGTCCGCGGAGAGCAGCGCCTGCGAACCGTGGAAGGTGCCGGGCCACTGGTGCAGTTCGACCGACACTCCCGCCTGCAGCAGCCGGAGTGCTTAGGCGATGTCCTCGTCGCGGTTCGGGTCGAACTCCGCGGTGCCGATGTAGGCGGCGGGGAGGCCGGAGAGGTCCTCGACTCGCGTCGGGGCGGCGTACGGCGTGGCGGGCACGGAATCCAGGTAGTGCCGCCACGCCGCGCCGACCTGGCTTCGGGTGTTCCAGGGGGTGTCGGTGAAGTTGACCGCCGACCAGGTCTGCTCGCGTTCGTCGAGGATGGGCTGGTTGAGCAGCTGGAAGCGGATCGGGGGTCCCTGCTGGTCGCGCGCCCGCAGGGCCACCGCTGCCGCGAGGTTGGCGCCCGCACTGTGCCCGGCGACGGCGATCCGCGCCGGGTCGATGCCGAGTCCGGCCGCGTGCCCGGCCGTCCAGGCGAGCACGGCGTAGGTGTCGTCCAGGGCGGCCGCGGCGGACCGCCCCGACCTGTCCTGGCGACAGGCCCGTACGGCCCTCCGCTTCGCCGGCGAGCGCGAACCGGTCGTGCACTACGGCGACTTGGGCGCCCTGGCGCTGCTCGCCGAGACACCGCCGGACGCCGTGCGCGAGAACGCCGACGTGGCCGCGATCGAGCGTCTCGCCGCCTCTCGGGACGCCCTGGAGACTCTGGACGCCTACTGCGCCACCGGCTCCCTGCGCCGGGCCGCCGATCTGCTCCACCTGCACCACAGCAGTGTCGCCCGCCGACTGGACCAGATCGGCGAGAGCCTGGACATCGACCTCACCCGGCCCACCGGACTCCTCCGGGCGAGGCTCGCCCTCTCGGCACGACGGCTGGTCGACGACCGACGCCGTGGCGCGAGGAGCGGCAGCCGCGGCCGAACTCGCCGCGGTGGCACGCCTGCCCGCCCGGCTGCGATGATCAAGGTGACCGCAGGAACGAACACAAAGGCGGGGGAACCTGATCATTGTCTTGCTCATCGGTGTCCTGGCATTGGTGATGAGCGGCTGGCCTGTGTGGTGTGGGCAGAGCTCGGCGGACCCCGCTGGGCTCGTGGAGTCGCGAAGGCGCTCCTCGCGGGCGGACTGGTGCGCAGTGCGCACCGGAAGCGGCGCAAGGGCCTGAACAGCGACGGTGACGACGGAGACCGAGCGGGGCGGCGCCAGGGACCGTCGACGGCTGTGCTCGGACTACTTCAGGATGTTGACCGCCCGGGCGACCACGAGGACCACCGTCACCAGGGACACCGAGGACTGCAGCATCATCAGCGTTTTCGACCAGCGGGAGAGCGGCATGACGTCGGTGGGGCTGAAGGCGGTGGCGTTGGTGAAGGAGAGGTACAGGTAGTCCAGGAACGCCGGTTCCCAGTCCGGCGGGGCCAGTTCCGGGCTCTGCATCTGTACGAAGAGGAAGTCGGGGAACTCGTGCTGTCCCCGGACCCGGGCCATGGGGCCGCCCCGGTCCCACTCCCAGTACCACAGGCCGAACACGATGACGTTCGTCACCCAGATGACACCACCGGTCAGCAGGAGCGGGGCCGCGCTGTCTCCGCCCGCGCCGCTCACCAGGTCCCTCACGAGCCGGACCGCCGACCAGCCGTTGGCCAGGCTGATGACGCCGGTCAGGGCCAGGCCCAGATACCGCAGCAGACGGGTACGGGGCTCCACGCGCCGGGGATTGCCCGCGATCAGTCCGGCCAGCAGCACCAACTCCAGCGCGGGCAGGGCCCAGACGGTGCGCAGGAGGATGAGCCGGTGCGGCAGGGCCAGCTGCAGGGCGACGGCGGCCAGGATCACGGCCGTCACCGTCCAGCGCGGCTCACCACGTGTCGCCCGGCGCCAGGCGGGGACCAGCTCACGTTCGCCGCTCTCCAGCAGCCGCTCGATCCTGGCCAGTCGGCTCCGGGCGTCAGCCATGTCGTCGTTCATGACGAGGATTGTCCCGGCCGGGTGTGCGGCGGCCGGAGCCGGACTGCCATGAGACGCTCGTGCGAAGTGTTGCCCGGCGACACCGCCGAGGCGGACCCGGTGCCCTCCCGCGACGGCCTGGATCGATCGGCATCCTCACGGGAGGTGCGGCCCGACCGGCACGGGACGAGCGGCTCGGCTGGGTCATGGCCTGCGGCTGCGCGCCGCCCTGGAAGGCTCCGACGGCCATGAAGGCGGTGAAGATCGCCCACCCGAGCAGGAACAGGCCGACCGCGTCGTGCGTGTCACCGGCGAACGCCGGGCGCGGCGCGATCCGCCAGGAGGACAGCCAGGAGGCGGCGTACGAGCAGAACGCCGTCGCGCCGAACGTATTGCCGCGGCGCAACTCGAACCGGCTCGCCGCGAACTGGGCGAGACCGCGCCGGACGCTCAGCCGGCCGTGGTCGCGACGACCAGGCCGAAGCCGATGAGTACGACGCCTGTCGTACGGGCGAGCGCGCCTCGGACCCGTGGCTTCTCCAGGAGTGGCACTGCCTTGGCCAGCAGCAGCGTGTAGCTGCCCAGACAGACGACGGTGAGTACGACGTGCAGGAGGACGAGGAGGGCCATGGCCCAGGCGGCGGGCAGGTGCGGCGGGGCCAGGGTCGGGAGCAGCCCGGTGTAGAACACGGCGATCTTCGGGTTGAGGACGTTGCTGATCAGTCCCGTCCGCCATGGGCTCCCCGCCCCGTGCGGGGCGCCGGTCCCGGGCACCGCTGAGGGTTCGTGCTGGCTCTGCCGGAGGGCCTGGACGCCGAGCAGCACCAGGTAGCCGGCGCCCAGGAGCTTGACGACCAGGTAGGCCGCCGGTGCCGCGGCGAGGGCGGCCGCGAGCCCGGCCACGGTCAGCGCGCCCCAGAGCAGCAGCCCGCTCGCGATCCCGGCGACGGTCCGCAGCGCGTCCGCGGCGCCGGCCATCAGGGCCCGGCGGGTGACGACCGCCATGTCGGGGCCGGGCACGAGGGTCAGCAGGCCCAGGACACCGATGGCGGCCGCGAGGTGGGTCAGCATGCTGCCGCCCTCCTCGCGGGGAGAGCGGTCTGCGGGCGTGTCGTACAAGTGCGGTGGATCAACTCGGAGTTCTTTCAGGTGTCGCTCACTCAGCGGTGCGGTGGGGATTGGCGGCCGTGCCCTCGGTGCTCAGCAGTACGACCACCGAGGTCGCGTCGAGCCCCAGTGCCGTACGGCGCTCGTCCGCGCCGGCGCCGGTCAGCGCGGCGTGGAGACCGGCGAGCGCGGCCGCCCCGCAAGGGCCCGAGGAGACCCCGAGGGCCGCGAGGCGTGCGACCGCGCGGGCGCCGGCGGAGTCGGGGACGGCGACGGCGGCGTCCAGCCCGCCGTACAGGTAAGGCCAGGCGAGGCTCGACGGGGTACCGCAGTTCAGCCCGGCCATGGCGGTCTCGCCGGTGGCGACGCTGACGGCCTCGCCCTGGACGAGGCTCGCGAGGACACAGGCCGCGGCCTCAGGCTCGACCGACAGCAGCGCCGGGGCGCGTCCCCGGTCGGGGCTGCGGTAGTGGGTGACCACGGCTTGCGCCAGTGAGCCCACACCCACCGGTACGGAGACGAGGTCGGGCCCCTCTCGCACGCCCCGGGCCGCCAACTGCTCGTCGATCTCGGCGCAGAGGGTCGAGTAGCCCTCGACGATCCACCCAGGGATCCGTTCGTGGCCCGGCCACGCGCTGTCCTGGACGAGGATCGCGTCCGGCGTGACGGCAGCCTCGGCCGCACGGCGCACCGCCTCGTCGTACGGTCCCGCGACCTCGGTGACCTCCGCTCCCTCGCCGGCGATCGCCGCGACGGCCCGCGGATGCACTCCGCGCGGCACGAAGACGTGGGCGTGCTGCCCGTGCAAGCGGGCGGTGCGGGCGACCGCGCGGCCGTGGTTGCCGTCGGTGGCCGTCACCAGGGTGACCGGGCCCGGCCCCGAGCCGGCGGCCGTCCGCTCCGCGAGCACGCGGTGGACCGCCCACGAGGCACCGAGCGCCTTGAACGCGGGCAGGCCCAGACGGCACGACTCGTCCTTCACGAAGACCCTGCCGACCCCCAACTCTGCTGCGAGCGGGGGAAGTTCGGTCAACGGCGTGGGCGCGTAGCCGGGCAGCGCGGCGTGGAAGTCCCGCACCTCGGCGGGTGCCGGCGCGCATCGCCAGGTGCGGACACCAGGACGCACGGTCCACCGCAGCGCCGGGAGGGAGGAAGCGTTCTCGGGCACGTGAACAGGGTCCGATGCCGCCCTACGATCGGTCCAGCGAATGTTTCCGACCTATAGTCGTCGGAGAAACCGAGTGGTTCGCAGATCTCGACGGTGGCCAGGAGGGTGAGCCGGCGATGTTCGACCTGCACCGGCTGCGCCTCCTGCGCGAGCTGAAGCACCGCGGCACGCTGGCCGCCGTCGCCGCCGCGCTGTCGTACGCGCCCTCCTCCGTCTCCCAGCAGCTCTCCCAGCTGGAGGCCGACGTCGGCGTACCGCTGCTGGAACCGGTGGGGCGGCGCGTGCGGCTGACCGAGCAGGCCGAGATCCTCGTCGCCCACGCCGAAGCGGTCCTGGAGCGCCTGGAGCGCGCGGAGGCGGACATCGCCGCCTCGCTGTCCGAGCTGACGGGCACCCTGCGCATCGCCTCGTTCCAGACCGCGGCCCTCGCCCTGGTGCCGACCGCCCTGGGCCTGCTGCGCGAGCGGCATCCCCGCCTGCGCGTCCACGTCACCCACATGGAACCCGAGAAGGCGCTTCCCGCCCTGCAGGCCCGTGACTTCGACCTGGTCCTCGCCGAGGAATACCCCGGCAACCCCAATCCACGGCCCGCCGAGCTTGAGCAGGAGGACCTGCTCGCCGACGCCCTCCACCTCGCGCTGCCCGGACCCACCGAAACACCGGACACCAGGGGCTCGTTGGCGGTGCTGCGCTCCCTCCAGAGCCATCCCTGGGTGATGGAGCCCGAGGGCACGACCGCCCGGCACTGGGCCGTGACCCTGTGCCGCAGCGCCGGCTTCGAACCCGATGTACGGTTCGAGGCCACCGACCTCCTGCTCCACCTCCGCCTCGTCGAGCAGGGACACGCCGCCGCTTTCCTGCCGGCCCTCGTCTGGGACGGCCGGCCGCCGACCGTGCCCCTGCGGCAACTCCCCCGCGGCCGAGGCAGTCGCCGCATCTTCACCGTCGTACGGCGCGGCAGCAGCAGGCATCCCGCGATCCTCGCCTGCCGGGACGCCCTCGGGCACGCGGTCGCCCAGCACTCCCCCCAGTCCTAGAACCCCGGCGTGGTTCAGGGCTCGCGGTGCTCGTGGGCCGCCTGCTCCAGCGCCTCCGCCTCGGCCAGGGCGATGCGCGTCTCGGCGGCCACGTCGATCGAGCGGGTCAGCCACCAGTACAGCAGCGCGGCGACGGGAAGGCCGATGAACAGCGAGATGTCGGCTCCGCCCAGCGCCTCGGCGGCGGGACCCACGTACAGGGTGCCCACGGAGAAGAACGGGATCATGGCGGCGAAGCCGACCAGGTAGGAGATGATGCCGTGCCAGCCCCAACGGCCGTAGATGCCGTGCGGGTTGAAGATCTCCGCGATGGCGTAGTGTCCGCGGCGCACGACGTAGTAGTCCATGAGGTTCACCGCGGTCCACGGGATGAACAGGTAGAGCACCAGCAGCAGGAAGTTGTTGAAGTTCTCAAGGAAGTTGGAGGTCGCGGCCAGTGCGCCGACCAGGGAGAGAGCCGCGGTCAGTCCGATGGTCAGCAGGCGTACGCCCAGGGTCGGTCGTACCCGCTTGAACGAGTCGATGCCGCTGATGAGGGTCAGCGAACCGCCGTACATGTTCAGCGCGGTGACGGACACCAGGCCCAGGGCGGCGAAGAGCAGCACGATCGCGCCGAAGCCGTCGAACACCTTGTCGCCGGCCGCGTTGATCGACTTGATCGTCTCGAAGTTCTTGCCGGCCCAGGCGGCGAGCAGCGTGCCGAGCACCATCAGCCAGATGCCGCCGAGCGCCGAGCCGAAGTACGTCCAGTAGAAGGTCTTGCGGACCGTCACGTCCGGCGGGAGATAGCGCGAGTAGTCGGAGACGTAGATGGCCCAGCTGATCTGGTAGCCGGCGACCACGCCGAACTGCGCGAGGAACGGTGTCCATTTGAAGGCGCCGAGGTCGAAGGAGCCCGCCGGATAGTGCAGGGTGACGAGGACGCCGACGGTGAAGATCCCGAAGACGATCAGGAAGGTGTACGTGAGGATCCGCTCGGCCTTGTGGATGATGTCGTAGCCCACCAGCGCGATGACGAGGGCGACCACGGTGACCACGACCACCCACAGTTTGACGCTGCCGTGCAGGGTGGTGTGCAGGGAGTCGGCGGCGAGGATGCTGTTGAAGACGTTGAAGCCCGCGTACTGCACATACGCGAAGAGCCACACCAGGAGGGCGCCGACGTAACCGAACTGGGGGCGCGACTGGATCATCTGCGGCAGGCCCAGCTGGGGTCCCTGTGCCGAGTGGAAGGCCATGAAGAAGGTGCCGATGACGGTGCCGGCGACGATGGCCAGCAGGGACCAGATCAGGTTGCCACCCTCGGTGATGCTGATGAGTCCCACGGCCAGGGTCGCGATCTGGGCGTTGGACATGAACCACAGCGGGCCCAGATGCCAGAGCTTGCCGTGCCGCTCGTCCAGCGGGACGTAGTCGATGGACCGGACCTCGAGGCCGGACACCCTCGGCTCGGCTGATGTGCTCATGACGCCTCCTGGTGGCCGGTCTGCCTGTGGGACACATTGTGATCCGACGTGGCCGCCGTGACGAGTGGTGCGACACGGGCGGCAAAGCCTGTGAGCGGCAGCGGAGTGCACGCGGCCGCCGTGGGGTGCGATGTCCGCGTGTGCGGTCACCGTGCGCGATGACCGGTCACGTTCGGTACGCCACCGCCGGCCCGCTCCGTGTCACATCAAGTCCCATGCAGGGCGTCCGAGAGGCGGACGAAGCGGTGGCCGGTGCCCAGCAGGTGCGGGACGGCGCTTGCGATGCCTCGCGCGGTACCGCCCTCGGGGTGGTTCATGTGGCACAGGACGATGGAACCGGCCCGGGCCGAGGCGACGGTGGCGTGCACCTGCTCGGCGGTGAAGGTGGCGCCACCGTCACCGTTGACGGAGAAGCTGACGAAGCGCTCCCCGAGGTCGGTGACGATGCGGGCCGCGACATCGTCGCAGTACGCCGTGCCGGACCGGAAGAAGCGCGGCGGGGCACCCAGCAGGCGCGTCAGCTTGGCCCGGTTCCCGGCGATCTCGTCGTACACCTCGCCGGCGCCACGGGTACCGGGAATGCCGTACGCGGAGCGGCCGGTGACGGACAGCGGGCGGTGCCGGGTGCCGTGGTTGGCGATCTCGAACAGCGGGTCGCCGGCCAGGCGGTGGAACTCCGCCGGGTTGGCGCCGATCCAGCGGGAATTGATGAACAGCGTCGCCGGGATGTGCCGTGCGCGGAGAAAGTCGATGAGCGCCCGGTCATAGCCGCTGCCGCCCGGGCCGCCGCATGCGTCGAAGGTCAGCGCGATGTCGCGTGTCGTGTGCGGTATGGAGTGCACGACGCCCGGGGCGTCGAAGCCCCAGGTGTGCGGCACGCTGCGCCCGTAGCGGGCCACGATCTCCGCGCGGGTGACGGGAGGCCGGGTGGAGGCCGTGGTCGAGGGGCCGGCACCGGGGGTGGCAGGTGCTGCCGTGCCCGCACCTGTCGCCGGCGAACCGGAGACGGCGGCCGCGGAGGCGCCGCCGCCGTTCTTCGGGCCCGCGCAACCGGCGAGCAGTCCTCCCGCCATGACGGCCAGCACGGCACGGCGACCAGCCGTCATCCGTTCCCCCAGGGACCTGATCGAAGGCCGTCACCCCCGACAGCCACCCACGACGGCAACCGTATGCAGCGGACCGTCCGCGGCCGTGAAGACCGCGGTAAGAGATCATCCAGAATCGGGGGCGAGCCGGGACACGGTGGCGCCTTGTCGCTGTAGCCCACGCAGATGCCGGATGCCATGGCCGGGCGCCACAGGCCCGAGGGCGCCGCGCAGATACGGGCGGCGGAGACGGAACTGGGCCTCACGTTCCATCCGGACCTGGTCGCGTCGCTGTGCCGGCACAACGGGGCGCGCGGCGGCGCGGAGGTGTCCGCTCCCCGTCGCCCGACCGGATGCTCGGCGTGCGCGACATCTGCGACATGAGCGCCGGCACGCGGGTCATAGCCGCCGACCTGGACGACGAGGCGGCCGACTCCTACCGGCACCACGGGTACCTCAAGATCGGTTCGTACGAGGTGACCGCCGACGGTCTGACCGTCGACTGTCGCCCCGGGGACGTGACTCCTTCGGCGCGATCGGACGGTTCTTCGACTAGACCGGGACCGACTTCGGTCAGGCCGACTCGCTGGGCGCCTATCTCGCGGATGTGGCGGATCGGCTGGAACACGGCACCTCCGCCGGGGCGGTGACGTTCAGCGGCCGGCTGATCCGGGAATCCGCGCACATGCCCCCGGCCGGGCTGGGGCAGCGCCGACGATCCCCTTCCCGGGGCGGATCGGAACTGCCGCCGCTGAACCCGTCCGCATCCAGGACGGGACCGGTTCCTGCGGGTCCGTCTGGTCGGGACGCAGGAACTCGGCGCGCTGGTCGTCGCCCTGCCGCGAGAACGCGTGACCGAGGCGGCGCGAAAGCAGATGCGGAGGCCGGCCGACGAGAGCGGGCTGGCCAAGTACCGCGAGACCAGGCCGGCTCTGGATGCACTGGACTGCGGCGAGTCCCCGTCGCGGTACCTGACCGGGCTACTGGAGCTGCGGCTGCGCACGGTCATCGCCGAGGCGGACACACAGCGGGACAGCCTGCGGAAGTGGGCGGCGGAGAAGCTGGTTCAGATCGTGCGGGACCCGCCGCACGGGGCGCTGTACGGGATCGCATCCGTCCGCGGCCCCGCGTTACGCGCAGGAGGTGGGCTGAGCCGGCGAAGACATGTCGAACCCCACCGGCCGGGCCCGGCCCTGCGCGGGGCAGGACCGGGCCGTGTCCTGTCCGCTCTTCTCCGCGCGGCCGGTCAGCCCTGGCGCGCCTTGAAGCGCGGGTTCTTCTTGTTCACGACGAAGACCACCCCGCGGCGGCGCACCAGCTGGGCACCGGGCTTGGACTTCAGTGAGCGCAGGGACTTGCGTACCTTCATGACTGGGTTCTCCTCGTGCTCGGGAGCACACGGCGGTGCGGTCAGCCGCGGGTCGTGGCAGGACGGCCGTAGCGGCGCTGGAAGCGTTCGACGCGGCCGGCGGTGTCGACGACCCGCGCGGTGCCGGTGTAGAAGGGGTGGCTGGCCGACGAGATCTCCACGTCGATCAGCGGATAGGTGGCGCCGTCTTCCCAGACGACGGTCTTCGACGCGGTGGCGGTCGAACGCATCAGGAAGAGGGTGTCGGCGGCCCGGTCGCGGAAGACGACGAGCCGGGATTCGGGATGGATGCCTGACCTCATGGGTGTGCCTCTCTGTGGCCGCCGCCCGAGCGGGCGGCGGCGTGCCTCAGCGTTCCTCGCGGAAGGTGACGTGCCGGCCGGCGACCGGGTCGTACTTGCGCAGAACGAGCCGGTCGGGATCGCTCAGACGGTTCTTGCGCGTCACATAGGTGACGCCGGTGCCCGCCGTCGACTTCAGCCTGACGACGGGACGCACGGTGCTGCGTGCCATGGAATCTCCCTTCACCCACATCCCGGGATTGACCCGATCATGTCAGCAATGTGTGTAACCATCCGGGACGCTCCGGCATTCCCGGGGCTGTCACCCTGCCGCCCGCCGGCCAAGCGAGGCGGCTCGGACGCGATCGGGCAAACCACGCCGGCATCGCAGGCATTCCCGCGGCGAACGGTGCGCCGCGACGGGTCCAGGCGCGGGGCTCTCACCGCACGACACATCGACGGCGTCCCCGTCCTCCGGTTCTGCGAGCCCGTGCCACTGACAACGTCCCCTTCCTCCGGTTTTCCGAGCCCGGTCCACGCTCGCCGACGAGGCCGGCCGGTGCCTCGTCAGGTCAGACGTCCCGCTTCCTGACGACCAGCACGGCGACGACGACCGCGATCAGGGGCCACAGCGCGTACACCGTCCAGGAACCGGGGACCGTGGCGCTGAACATGCGGGAGCCGGGTTCCGGTTCCCAGTTCTGGACCAGGCGCCGCCAGGCGGTGACGACCATGGTGTGGTTGACGCCGGCGGACCACCGCTTGCTCTGCGAGAAGACGGTGGGCAGCATCAGCAGCGTGAAGGCGCAGGTCGCCATGGTGGCGGCGCTGTGCCGGATCAGTACGCCCAGGCCGAGCCCGACCAGTGCGCACACGGGGGCCAGCAGCGCGGAGGCCACGAGCGCCCGCGGCACTCCGGGGTGTGTGATGGAGGCCCCGGCGTGCCGTTCGTTCAGGATGGCCTGGGAGACGAGGAAGGAACCGGTGGAGACGACCGTACCGACGGCGGTCCACAGGGCGGCGGTCACGGTCGCCTTGGCCAGGACCACCGAGCTGCGGGCGGGGACGGCCATGGTGGTGGTGCGGATCAGGCCGCTGCTGTACTCGCTCACGATCGTGATGGCGCCGACGCTCCCGGCGACGAGCATCAGCGTCATGTAGCCGGGCTGCGGATAGGCGTCGAAGGGCAGGAAGCCGGCGGGGCGACGCACGGTCGTACCGGCGGCCGCCAGATTGCGGCAGTCGGCGAGTGCCGCCACGGCGGCGGAACCGATCACGAACAGGGCCGTGAGTGCGATCGTCCACCAAGTGGAGCGCAGCGACCGCGTTTTGATCCACTCGGCGGCGACCAGGTCACCGAAGCGGACGCGCGAGGGGATGGTGAGTGTGGTCATCGGGAGTGTCCTGCCAGGTATTCGACGCTGTCGGCGGTGAGTTCCATGAACGCCTCCTCCAGTGAGGCTGTGCGCGTGGTCAGCTCGTTCAGCGGGATCCGGTGCGCCAGGGCGAGCGCTCCGATCCGGTCCGCCGGCAACCCGGTCACGGCGAGTCGCCCGGCGCCCGCCGGACCCTGCGGACCCTGCGGCTCGACCGATGCGCCGGCTGCGGTCAGTACCGCCGCCAACCCCGTGGCCTCAGGGCTTGCCACCACGACGCTGCGGCGCGTGCCGCGGGCCGCGAAGTCCTCGACCGACTCGGCGGCGATCAGCCGGCCCCGGCCGATGACGACGAGTTGGTCGGCGGTGTTCTCCATCTCCGACATCAGGTGGCTGGAGAGGAAGACCGTGCGCCCCTCGGCTGCCAGACGGCGGAAGAGGCGCCGTACCCAGAGAACGCCTTCCGGGTCCATGCCGTTGATCGGCTCGTCGAACATCAGCACCGGCGGATCGCCGAGCAAGGCGGCGGCGATGCCGAGCCGTTGCTTCATACCGAGCGAGAAGCCGCCGATACGCCGCCTCGCGGCCTCGGCCAACCCGACCTCCTGCAGCACCTCCTCGACCCGCCGCAGCGGGATGCCGTTGCTGCGGGCCAGTGCGGACAGGTGGGCCGCCGCGCTGCGTCCGCCGTGCACCTGGCCGGCGTCCAGGAGGGCACCGACGTGCCGCAGGCCACGCGGATGGCTGCGGAAGTCGGCCTTGCCCACCGTGGCGGAGCCGCCGGTGGGCCTGTCGAGGCCGAGGATCATCCTCAGCGTGGTGGTCTTGCCGGCTCCGTTGGGACCGAGGAAACCGGTGACCTGTCCCGGCCGCACGGTGAAGGTCAGGCGCTCCACGGCCGTCTTGTCGCCGTAGCGCTTGGTGAGTTCGTTGACTTCGATCACGGCGACAACGGTGCAGGGCGGAGCCCGTGCGGGCATGAGGCCGTGGGCGGCAAACGCACGTGGCGGACTGGCCCACGGGTGTACGTCCCTGGGCCGATGCCGCGGCCGGGGGCGGCTGGTTAGTCTCGCGCCATGACCACCACCGACCACCGGGCTGCCCTCGCGTCCTTCGCAGCGCGACGCAATCGCCGGAACGACCGAACGGCGATGACGCGAGCGGCGCTCACGGCCTGGGTGGGGGGCTTTCTGTACGTCCTCCTGCTGCTGGTCCTGGTGTCGGGCGCACCGACGGACTCGGGCCCTCTGGTCGCCGTCGGGTCGCTGCCGGCGGTGACCCTGCTCGTCGGGGTGCTGCGTCGCAGGCCGCTGACAACCCTGGTGCTGGCGCTTTTCGCAGCCACCGCCGTGGTGGTCGTCCCTCCCCGCACCACCCGGGCGAGCCTGACCCTGTTCTACCAGGGCCAGTTCCTGTCGTACCTGGCGGCGGACCTCGTCCTCGGGTACATCGTCGCCACCTGCAGGCGCCGGGTCTCCGTCTTCGCCGTATCTCTGGCTTTCGGCGTGCAGTCGATGACGATCGGGTTGTTCTCACACGGCCCGGAGTTCCTGGTCGTCGACGGTGTGATCGGCCTTCTGGCGATGGCCGCGGCGTACATGCTCGGGCTGTTGAGCCGCGAGCGCCGTGAGCACGCGGTGGCGCTGCGCGCGCAGGAGGTGGCCGAGGCGGTCACCGCCGAACGGCTGCGGATCGCACGGGAGTTGCACGACGTGATCGCTCACTCCGTCGGCATCATCGCGATCCAGGCGGGGGTGGGCAGCCGAGTCATCCACACACAACCCGATGCGGCCCGTGACGCCCTGCGGGCCATCGAGAGCACCAGCAGACAGACTCTGTCCGGCCTGCGCCGCACCCTGGTGGCGCTGCGTCAGGCCGAGCCGGACACAACTACGGCAGGACGAGCGCCACTTGCTCCCTCGCCGGGTCTGGCGGACGTCGATGGACTCGCGGCGGCGACGGCGGAGGCCGGGATACGCGTCGAGGTGCGCGTGAGCGGGGAGCGGCGGCCGCTGCCGGCGGACGTCGATCTGTCGGCCTACCGTATCGTGCAGGAGGCGCTGACCAACGTGGTCCGCCATGCGGGCACCGGGCGCTGCACGGTCGCCCTCGACTACGGGGACGAGGAACTGGCCGTGGAGGTCGTCGACGACGGGCGCGGTGTCCCCGGGGAGGGCTCGGGCCATGGCTTCGGCATCGTCGGCATGCGGGAGCGGGTCGCCCTGCTGCACGGCCGGTTCAGTGCCGGCCCGCGTCCCGAGGGCGGCTTCCGGGTGGTGGCCCGGCTGCCGCTGCCCGAGCCCGCCGGCGTCGCGGTGGAGACCCGATGAGCGTCCGGATCGTCCTCGCCGACGACCAGGAGCTGGTGCGGTCCGGACTGCGGGTCCTCATGGCCGACCACCCCGACCTGGAGGTCGTCGGCGAGGCCGCCACCGGCGAGGAGGCCGTCCAGCGGGTCCGGGAGACCGGCCCCGACGTGGTGGTCATGGACATCCGGATGCCCGGCATGGACGGCATCGAGGCCACACGCCGGATCACGGACGGGCACATGTCGACCCGCGTGCTGATCCTCACCACGTTCGACGAGGACGACCATGTCTACGGCGCGCTCCGGGCCGGGGCCAGTGGCTTCGCCGTCAAGGACATGGCGCTGGACGACATCCTCGGCGCGATCCGCGTGGTCGCCGCCGGCGACGCACTGATCGCGCCCACTGTGACGCGCCGTCTGATCGCGGACTTCGTCGAACGCCGGACGGCCGCTCCGCGGCACTCCACCCGACCGCTCGACGGCATCACCGAGCGGGAACGGGAAGTGCTGACCCTGGTCGGACGCGGGCGGTCCAACACGGAGATCGCGCAGGACCTCTTCATCACGGTGGCCACCGCCAAGTCACATGTCTCCCGGCTGCTCACCAAACTCGATGCCAGGGACCGGGTGCAGCTCGTGATCACCGCGTACGAGGCGGGGCTGGTCACGCCGTGGAGCTGAGCGCCGTACGGTCGTTGATCACCCAGGGGTGGGGCTTCGTGTTCACCATGAGGGCAGGTAGATTCTGGAGAGCAGAACCCTTGCGGTAGGGAGAGGTGAGGGCGCCGTGGACAAGCCGCTGAAGAACCCCCCGGCGTACGCCATCGCCAGCGTGGACCACGCCCTGCGGGCTGCGTCGATGCTCCAGCTGGAGGGCGGGCTGACCGTCTCGCAGGTCGCCGAGCGCCTCGGTGTGGCCCGGTCGACCGCGCACCGGCTGCTGGCGATGCTCGTGTACCGGGACTTCGCCGTGCAGGACGACGACCGTGTCTACCGGGCCGGCCCCGTCCTGGAACTCGCCGCGCACTCCCAGTCACTGGTGTCACGGCTGCGCGCCGCCGCGCTGCCGCATCTGCGCCGGCTGGTCGACACGCTGGACGAGACGGCGAATCTCACGATCCGCACCGGGGACACGGCCCGGTTCATCGTCAGCGTCGAGTGCGAGCAGGCGCTGCGGGTGAGCTCCCGCGAGGGCATGGTGTTCCCGGCCCACCGGACGACGGCCGGGCTGCTGCTGCTCGCCGAGCTGGACGAGGAGGAGCTGACGGCGCTGTACGCCGCCGAGCGCTATCGCGACCGGCCGGGAGAGCGTCCCGACCAGGTGGCACTGCGGAAGGATCTGGCACGGGTCCGGCGCTCCGGGTTCGCGGTGAACCAGAACCGCTCCGAGCGGGGTCTCGTCGCGGTCGGGGTGCCGGTGCGGGGCCCTGAGGGGGGTGTGCCGGCGGGGGTGTCGGTGTCCATGCCGGGTGCCCGGTACGACTCCGGTCGGCTGCAGGAGCTGGTGGCGATGCTGCGCGCTGCCGCGCGGGGCATCGAGGAGGATCTGGCGGGCTGAGGCAGCCTTCCGACCGGGACGCAGGAGAGGAAGCAGGAGAGGCGGACCGACCACCCCGAGGGCCCGCTACGGCCCCGCCTGTCAGGACTGTTCGAGGCGGAGCGCTCCGCTCGTCGTGAAGCGGGAGGGGGGCATGCCGAACGCGCGGGTGAAGGCGGCGGTCAGCGCGGCGGGTGAGGCATAGCCGAGGCGCCCGGAGACCTCGGTGACCGACGCCTTACGCAGCAGCGGCACCGCGACGAGCAGGCGCGCGCGGGTGCGCCAGACCGCCGGGCTCTCGCCGGTCTCGGCGCGGAACCGCCGGGTGAAGGCCCGTTCGCTCATGGCCGTCCGTGCGGCCCATTCCGCGTTGGTGGCTCCTGCGTCCGGGGCGGCCAGATACGCACGGCAGAGCGCCGCGAGGCCGGCAGCGGCGGGGATCGCCACATGGAACGGCAGCGGGGTGAGCGCGGCGATCTCGTGCAGCAAGAGCGCCGCGACGCAGCCTTCGCGGCCGGAGAGGTCGTAGTCGGCCTCGAACTCGACGGCCGCCAGGAGCAGTTCGCGCAGCAGGGGCGGAACGTCCACGACCGTGCAGGTGCCGGGCCACCAGGGCACGGCATCCGGCTCGACGTACAGGCTGCGGGTGCTCACCTCCAGCATGCGGACCCGGTGCCGGGTGATGGGCGGGATGAGCACGGCTCGCTCCGGCGGGACGGTCCAGGTGCCCTCGGGCGTGTCGACGACCATGACGCCGGTGGCGCCGTAGAGGAACTGCGCGCGCCGGTGCGCGTGCCAGTCGAGGACCCGGCCGGGCGGGTAGTCGGTGCCGATGGGCAGGACGGCGCGGTCCACATGGTCGAGGTCGTCCAGGGAGACGTTCTTCACGCGGCCACTGTAGGTGGCCGGATCTCGAAGGAATGGTGCCGGGCATCGCATGCGGGAAGATCGTCGCGGCTGGTGAGGTTGCCCCGTGGACTTCTTGGCACTTCTCGGTATCGGCCTCCTGACCGGGGTGACCACCGTCTTGTTCGGGTTCGGCGGCGGCTTCGTCGCGGTCCCGGTGGTGGTCTGGGCGAACGCGGCCCTCGGCGCGGACGCCATGCGGGTGGCGACGGCCACCTCGGCCCTGGTGATGCTGGTGAACGCGGCGTTCGCCACGGCCGTCACACCCCGGCGCGTCCTGGCCGCCCTGCGCGGCAGCGGCACGCTCCTGCTCCTGCTGGCGGCCGGCGCGGCGGGCGGTGCGCTCGCCACCCGCCACATCCCGCCCGGTCAGGCCCACTGGGGGTTTGTCGGGTACGTCGCTCTGACCATCGTCGATCTGCTCCTGCGCCCCGGCTTCCTGCGACCGCGCGGCAAGGCGGGAGAGCGCGGCGAGGGAGCGGACGAGGAGTCCCGCGAGGTGGCCCGTCCGCTGCCCGCCGCCCTCGGCGCTCCGATCGGAGCGGTGGCGGCCTTCCTGGGCGTGGGCGGCAGCGTGATGACCGTCCCCGCACTACGCCGCGCCGGACACCCCATGCGCATGGCTACCGCACTCGCCAATCCCCTCACCCTCGCCATCGCCCTTCCCGCCACCGCGCTCGCCCTGGGCGGCGACAGGGGTGTGCTCGCCGCGGACACACACCCGCATCTGGTCGGCCTGGTCGACCTCCGCGCCGCCGGGGAGCTGCTCGTCGGTGCCCTGCCCGTCATCGCGGTACTGCGCCGCTGCCCGCCCCGGATCCCGGACCGCATCTACGCCTGGACCTACCTCGCGCTGCTCGGCGTGGTGGAGGTCGCGATGCTGTTCGCGGGCTGAGGCGGGCGGAGAGGCGTCGGGGCGCTGTCGTCAACTTGCCCCGCGCTGCCGCCTGATGGGTTCTCCCACCCGGTGCATATGGGTGAGGGCCTCACGGTAGGACTGGATCAGGCCGGTCTCGTGGTATGGCACGCCGATCTCCGCGCAGTACTCGCGCACGATGGCCCGGGCCCGGCGCAGATGGGGTGTGGGCATGCTCGGGAACAGGTGGTGCTCGATCTGGTAGTTGAGCCCGCCGAGCATTACATCGGTGAGCCGAGCGCCGCGCACGTTGCGGGAGGTCAGGACCTGGCGGCGCAGGAAGTCGGGCCGTTCGTCGCCGCTGAAGGTGGGCATGCCCTTGTGGTTCGGGGCGAAGGTGCAGCCGAGGTAGACACCGAAGAGGCACTGGTGCACGAAGAGGAACGCGACCGCCTTGCCGGGCGGGAGCACCAGGAACAGCGCGGACACATAGGCCGCGAGGTGAAGGAGGAGCAGGCCGCCTTCCAGGACCCGGTGCTTCATGGCGGGCGAGCGCAGCGCCCGCACGCCCGCGACGTGCAGGTTGAAGCCCTCCAGCGTCAGCAGGGGGAAGAACAGCCACGCCTGGTGTCCCCCGATGAGACGCGCGAGGCCACGGCTTTCGCGAGCCTGGGCGGTGGACCACACCAGGATGTCCGGGGCGACGTCCGGGTCGAGCTCCTCGTGGTTGGGGTTGGCGTGGTGGCGGGTGTGCTTGTTCATCCACCAGCCGTAACTCATGCCGATGCCGAGATTTCCGAAGAGCCGGCCCCATGTCTGGCTGGGCCGGCCGCGCCGGAAGACCTGGCGGTGTGCCAAGTCATGAGCGACCAGGGCGACTTGACCGAACACGAAGGCCAGGAAGGCGGCCACCGCCAGCTGCCACCAGGTGTCGCCGAGTACGAGGAAGGCGCCCCAGCCCGCCGCCAGCAGCGCGGTCACCAGAGTGAGCCGTGCCGTGTAGTAGCCGGGGCGCCGCTTCATCAGACCCGCGTCGGCGATACGCCGGGACAGCCGGGCGAAGTCGCTGCCGGCTTCGGGGCCGGACGTACGGGCACGCACGGAGGACGCCTCGGCGGCGGCCAAGGCATGAGTGGAGATCGTCATGCCGTCGAGTCTGTGCGCACCCGTTCGGCCGCAACAGCCGGTCAGTCACCGGACGGGATGGGGGGCTTTCCCTACGGCGGCCCAGGGTGCTGCCACCAGTCCAAGCCGCTGACCTGCACCTTCTCTCGAGAGGCAGGGCACCGGGAGCGGACGGCAGGCCCGCTCCCGGTCTTCGGTCAGTGCCCGGCGAGGAGTTCGAGCGTGTCGATCACGCGGTTGGAGAAGCCCCACTCGTTGTCGTACCAGGCGACCACCTTGATGTGCCGGCCGTCGACGCGGGTCAGGGCCGAGTCGAAGATCGACGAGGCCGGATTGCCGGTGATGTCGGAGGACACGAGCGGGTCGTCCGAGTACTCCAGGACGCCGGCGAGCGGGCCCTGTGCCGCGGCGCGGTACGCGGCCAGTACGTCGTCGCGGGTCACGTCACGTGCGACGGTCGTGTTGAGTTCGACGATCGAGCCCACCGGAACGGGCACGCGGATCGAGTCGCCCGACAGCTTGCCGTCGAGGTTCGGCAGGACCAGGCCGATCGCCTTGGCCGCGCCCGTCGTCGTCGGCACGATGTTGACCGCCGCGGCGCGGGCACGGCGGGCGTCGCGGTGGGGGCCGTCCTGCAGGTTCTGCTCCTGCGTGTAGGCGTGCACGGTCGTCATGAAGCCGTGCTCGATCCCGGCGAGTTCGTCCAGCACGGCGGCCAGCGGTGCGAGCGCGTTGGTGGTGCAGGAGGCGTTGGAGACGATCGTGTGCAGGTCCGGGTCGTAGGCGCCGGTGTTGACCCCGTAGGCGAGGGTGACGTCGGCTCCGTCGGACGGCGCGCTCACGAGCACCTTCCTCGCGCCAGCGTCGAGGTGTGCCCGGGCGGCCTTCGCCGAGGTGAAGCGGCCGGTCGCCTCCAGGACGATGTCCACACCGAGGTCCGCCCACGGCAGCTGGGACGGCTCGCGCTCGGCGAGGACGGTGATACGACGGCCGTCCACGACGAGGGCGTCCCCGTCGACGGTCACGGGTCGGCCGAGCCGGCCGGCCGTGGTGTCGTAGGCCAGCAGCCGTGCGAGGGTCGCGGGCTCGGTGAGGTCGTTCACGGCGACGACTTCGAGGGCGCTGTCGCGTTCCAGCAGTGCGCGCAGCACGTTCCGTCCGATACGGCCAAATCCGTTGATGGCAATGCGAGTCACGAGTGGTGTCCCTTCAGTTCCCCTCGGTTCCCCACCAGCGTCGCGTGCCGCGGCCGCGCATGACCGTGTCGTGAGCGCCATGGTTCGCAAGGATCGCGCCAGGGGGCGCCAAGGGCTATTCGCCCTGGGTGAAAGTGCGCCGGTATTCGCTCGGGGTGGTGCCGAGGATCTGCTGGAAGTGGGTCCGCAGATTCGTGCCGGTGCCGAGGCCGACGTCGGCGGCGATCTGCTCGATGCTGCGCTCGGAACGTTCGAGCAGTTCCCGGGCCAGGTCGATGCGGGCGCGCATCACCCACTGCATGGGCGTGTATCCGGTGTCCTCGACGAAGCGCCGGGAGAACGTGCGGGGCGAGACCGCGGCGTGCCGGGCGAGCACCGTCAGGGTGAGGGGCTCGCCGAGGCGGTGCAGCGCCCACTCCCGGGTCGCGGCGAACCGCTCGCCGAGGGGCTCGGGCACACTGCGCGGCACGTACTGGGCCTGGCCTCCGCTGCGGTAGGGGGCGGCGACCAGGCGCCGCGCCGCGTGGTTGGACACGGCGACCCCGAGGTCCTTGCGCAGGATGTGCAGGCACAGATCGATACCGGAGGCGGCGCCGGCCGACGTGAGCACGCAGCCCTCGTCGACGAAGAGCACGTTCTCGTCGACCCGGACCAGCGGATGCTTCGCGGCGAGGGCCCGCGTGTAATGCCAGTGTGTCGTCGCCCGCTTGCCGTCGAGCAGTCCCGTGGCCGCGAGCGCGAAGGCCCCCGTCGAAATGGCGGCGAGCCTGGTGCCCCGGGCGTGGGCGGCGAGCAGCGCGTCGACGACGGACCGCGGCGGATCCTCGCGGTCCGGAAACCGGTATCCGGGGATGAAGACGATGTCCGCCCACGCGAGTGCGTCCAGCCCATGGGCGACGTGATACGACAGCCCGTCACCGCCCGCGACGAGCCCGGGCTCCGCCCCGCACACCCGCACCTCGTACGGCATGCTCGCCCGCGTCGTGAACACCTGCGCGGGGATCCCGACATCGAGCGGCTTGGCGCCTTCGAGAACCAGGACGGCGACGCGATGCAGACGGGGGGACGGGGACGGCACGGACACAGGGTACGAGAGGCTCAGGAGACGCTGTCGGGATTGACGCAGGAGTGGCGGAGTTCGAGTGCCGGCTCACGGTACGCGCCGCCCGCACCACGGCATCGACGAGCGCGGTCCCCACGCCGACGCCCTGCCGCACGGAGTCGAGTGTGACGAGTTCGCACTTCTGCCCGTCCCTGCTGTAGGTCACCGCTCCGACCCCCGCTGCCCGTGCGGCCTGGCCACGAACCCCGGCAAGGCGGTCGTGTCGTGGCGACTCCCCGGCTCGCCGTCAGGTTCCCGGACGGCCGGCGTACGACGGCGGGCCCCGTCGGAGGTGAACCGACGGGGCCCGCTGCCCAAGGATGTGCGGCCGGTGAGCGGAGTCAGTCCGTGCCGGACTCCATCGCGGCGCGGTCCAGGGCCTCGTCCTCCTCCGAGACCTCGCCGCGGGAGGCGATCGCCTCGGCGCCGCCCTGCGGCATGGCGCCGATCAGGCCGGTGGAGGCTGCCTGGGCCGCGCCGATCAGGGCCGGGTGCTCGGTGCCGACCATACCGAGGCCCGCGTACTGCTCCAGGCGGGCACGGGAGTCGGCGATGTCGAGGTTGCGCATGGTGAGCTGGCCGATCCGGTCCGAGGGGCCGAACGCGGAGTCCTCGGTGCGCTCCATGGACAGCTTGTCCGGGTGGTAGCTGAACGCCGGGCCCGTGGTGTCGAGGATCGAGTAGTCCTCACCGCGCCGCAGCCGCAGGGTCACCTCGCCGGTGACCGCGGCGCCGACCCAGCGCTGCAGCGACTCGCGGATCATCAGCGCCTGCGGGTCCAGCCAGCGGCCCTCGTACATGAGGCGGCCGAGCTTGCGGCCCTCGATGTGGTACTGGGCGAGGGTGTCCTCGTTGTGGATCGCGTTGACGAGGCGCTCGTACGCCGCGTGCAGCAGGGCCATGCCGGGGGCCTCGTAGATGCCGCGGCTCTTGGCCTCGATGATCCGGTTCTCGATCTGGTCCGACATGCCGAGGCCGTGCCGGCCGCCGATGGCGTTCGCCTCCATGACCAGCTCGACCGGCGAGGCGAACTCCTTGCCGTTGATCGTCACCGGGCGGCCCTGGTCGAAGCCGATCGTCACGTCCTCGGGGGCGATCTCCACCGAGGGGTCCCAGAACCGTACGCCCATGATCGGCTCGACGGTCTCGATGCCGGTGTCCAGGTGCTCCAGGGTCTTCGCCTCGTGGGTGGCGCCCCAGACGTTGGCGTCGGTCGAGTACGCCTTCTCCGTGCTGTCGCGGTACGGCAGCCCGTGCGCGAGCAGCCACTCGGACATCTCCTTGCGGCCGCCCAGCTCGGTCACGAAGTCGGAGTCCAGCCAGGGCTTGTAGATCCGCAGGTGCGGGTTGGCGAGCAGGCCGTAGCGGTAGAACCGCTCGATGTCGTTGCCCTTGAAGGTGGAGCCGTCGCCCCAGATCTGCACGTCGTCCTCGAGCATCGCCCGGACCAGCAGAGTGCCGGTGACGGCGCGGCCGAGGGGCGTGGTGTTGAAGTAGGCACGGCCGCCCGAGCGGATGTGGAACGCGCCGCAGGTGAGCGCGGCCAGCCCCTCCTCGACCAGGGCCGCACGGCAGTCGACCAGGCGCGCGATCTCGGCACCGTAGGTCGTCGCACGGCCGGGTACCGAGGCGATGTCGGGCTCGTCGTACTGGCCGATGTCAGCGGTGTAGGTGCACGGGACGGCGCCCTTGTCGCGCATCCACGCGACGGCGACCGAGGTGTCGAGACCGCCGGAGAAGGCGATACCGACGCGCTCGCCGACCGGAAGGGAAGTGAGGACCTTGGACATAGGAAGAGTATGCATCATTACGCATGCCCATGCATAGCCCGACCCCGCAACCGGCCCACAGCCGGTCCCCTCCCCCGGCTCAACCGGTCCCCTCCCCCGGCTCCACAACCGGCCCCTTCCACTCCCTCCCGGCCCCACAACCGGCCCATTCCCTTCTCTCGACCCCTCGGCCCGCCAGCCGCCGACGCCGGCCGCGCTGCCGACCCGCCGCACCACAGTCCCCCTTCGCCCGGTGGGCCGGATCGAGACCGCCGCCCCGCACCCCGCGCAGCGCGACGGGCCGGCATGCGCACCGGGGGCTGCCACAAAAGACGCGGAGTCTCCGGCTGGACGAGCCGGTCCAGGTCATCGCCCTGGCGGGCCGGCAGCCGAGACCGGCGCCGCCGTACTGCGCGCGCCTGCATCAGCTCCCATGAGCCATCCCCCTGGCCTGGCCACCCCCGTCTGCGCGAGCATGGAGCCGCCACTCACCGCCCAGAACCGCCTCCCGGGGCGGTCGGGGGAGAAGGAGATGCGGCCATGACCAAGCTGAGCACTGACCAGTCGTTGCGCACCACTGCGGAAGGCCTTCTCTGGGAGCCCAGTGAGCGCTGGGTGCGCGGCCGGCAGGGCGATGTCACCGTGGTCGACAGCCGCCGCCCCGTACTCGTGTGGGAGCCCGGCGTACCCGTGCCGCTGTACGCCTTCCCGCGCGCGGAGCTCCGCGAGGACCTGCTGCGGCCGGCGAAGAACCCGCCGACCGTGGCCCATACCGGGTCGACGGTCTTCTACCTTTGATCTTGGCCAGTGCTCCGGCGTTTACGCCGGGGGTGAAGGCCATCTCAGAACTGCTCTGACCCGCGCGTGAGTATGGGTCCGCAGTGTTCAGCTCAGCCCACGGGGCGCTTGTGGTTCTCGATGTACTGCTTCACAACGGTCAGGGGCGCCCCGCCGCAGCTTCCGGCGAAGTAGGAGCCGGACCAGAAGTGTCCGCCCCACAGGTACCTGCGGACGTGCGCGTCGTACTCCTTGCGAAGCAG
>NZ_JBFAWG010000053.1:0-52599 GCF_040680215.1 Streptomyces sp. NPDC052107 | reverse complement strand
GTCATCCCACAGCAGGTCAGGCATCACGCCATGCTGCCTTGCCACTCACCGAAACGCAGGCCGATTCCCTTGACGAAACCCATAGGGGCACCCCCGGGAGCGTGATCGTGGCGGAAGCGTATCCGTACTGCGTTGGAACGGTGGGCGTGGTGCCGGCGACCGCACGTGCAGGGGTGGCGCGGGGGGCGGGCGCAGAACATCGGCGTGGGCCTCGGCCACGTGGTCGACCACTCGGGTCGGAATCCTTCGAAGAACTCGGGCGGCGACTCGATCCTGTTAAAGGTGGTCGTCGATGCGTTTCTGTACTGGGTGCGATGGGCGCGATGGGCGCGATGCGTGGCGCGACTTGGCTAGATCACGACACTACTTGCCGACGTTGACCTTCTCGTTGTCGAGGAGCGCGGTGTGGGTGGCTGCGGTGATGATCAGCAGCGCGAGAAGGAAACCGGGCACGGGGTTGTCGTCGTTGGCTTTGGGGCTGATGCCGATGGCGATGGAGAACACGGCGATCTCACCGATCACGTAGGTGATGGCGAGCCACGGCTTGATGACGCCCTTGACCGCGGCAACGACGAAGGGGACGGCGGCGGCCAGGCCGGCGCTGACGATCGGGACGAGTGTCCAGATGACTTTGGCCGGAGTGGAGGCGAACATGCGCGGCCGGATTGGGGCGAGTGGCTGATTGAGGTAGGGACTGACCATGGCTTCTCCAGGAACTAAGGGCGTGTGGAGGAAGTGTGCAGGAAGCGTGCGTAAGACGCAGGTGGTTCAGGAGAATTGACGCTCAGCAGTGACTGCCGCCGTTGGTCGCTTGGGTCGCTGCCATGCTCGGCGTAGGCCCGTCGTGCCTGGGGCAGCGCGCGCACAGTGCGAGCCAAGCCTGGTCGCCGTCAGGTGTACAGCTGTAGGTGAGGGTCTGCTGCACGATCGGGTGACATCTGAACTGGCTTGCCCTGTGAGGCGGGTGGGAAGGATGTCGCTGTGCCCAAGCCTTATCCGGAAGAGTTCCGCCAGGACGTCGTGCGGGTCGCGAGGAACCGCGGCCCGGGTGTCACGGTGGAGCAGGTGGCCACCGATTTCGGGGTTCACCCGATGACGTTGTGGAGGTGGATGCGCCAGGCGGATGTCGACGACGGGTCCAAGCCCGGGGTGACCAGCCAGGAGAGCGCGGAACTGCGGGAAGCACGTCGGCGGATCAAGCTGCTGGAGCAGGAGAACGAGGTCCTGCGCCGGGCTCCGGCCTATCTGTCGCAGGCGCATCTGCCGGGAAAAGGATCTACCCGCTCGTGAGAGAGCTGGCCGTGGACGGGGTGCCCGTCGCGGTGACGTGCCGGGTGCTCAAGCTCGCCAGACAGCCCTACTACCGCTGGCTGGGCAAGCCGGTCGCCGACGCCGTGCTGGAGGAGGCATATCGCGCGAACGCGCTGTTCGACGCCCACCGCGACGACCCGGAGTTCGGCTACCGGTTCCTGGCCCCTCTGCGCGAGTTGTGCGCAACCTCTTGGATTCGGCGACTCCCTTCGTTGCCGACTGCGGCGCCCCCGCTACCGTCCCCGCCATGGACTACCTAGCGATAACTGGCACCGTCGCCGCCGGCCTCAGCGCCGTGGCCGCACTCGGCTCGTGGATGGCAGCGCACCGCGCGAACAAGACCAGCGCCCAGGCGCAGGAGACTGGCGAGCGGGCCTTCCAGACCGCCGAGGCCGTGGCGCGCATCGAGCGCGACCGACGACACGAGGAGAGACGCCCACAGTTCGAACTGCGGCTGGAGCCGCGAGGGCCGCAGCACTCCATGCTGAACGTGCACCTACTCGGCCCTGATGAACTGGGCGAGGTCGAGATCGTCAGCATTCGCGTGGACGACGACGACAAGGACCGCACAGGGCTGATCTACGGCAGTACTCCCCGCGAGGACATCCTCAACCACGTCTGGAGGCCGCTCCGGTTCACACCGCGCGTTGACACCGCAGACGCACACGGGCGGGCCGTGGGCCCTGAAACCTTGCGGGTCGGCCGGGGTCGGCCGTTTCAGATGGAGCCCACTCGACCCGGCCACTGGATGACGGGGACCACAGCAGACCAGTGGCAGGAGGGGTATCGGGATCACCCGGTGCGCCTGATCATCACGTGCCGGGTCGGGTATGAGGAGTGGGTGTTGCCGCGGCATCTGCCGCAACCCGCCTTGGCGCCGCGCCTGAGCGCCTGACACGTCCGTGCTGCTTCGGCGGCCCTTTCTGGAGGGTGAAGTGGCGAACTGGTGGGTGCCCTTGAGAGGCGTGTTTCCCCCAGGTGTCCCCCGATGGGTTCAGGAGCTGCTAAAAGACCTGCTCAGGGCGGGCGAAGCCAGCCCGCTGTAAATCTGCCGTGGTGCGCACCTGGGGTACAGGTAAACGGCTTTGTCATGAGCCGCGGTCGGGGTGAATCTTGGTGTTCCCCCCGCGTCCGTTAGCCGACGGCGCCATCGCTCTCCCCTGCCTCCCCTCGCCAGCGGGCCAGCTGGTGCCCGGTGTTGAGGGTGTGGGGGTGGTCCGGGCCGAGGACCCGCACCTGGTCCTCCAGCAGTTCGGCGAGCGCGGTCGCGGCTCCGGCCGCATCACCTGCCTCCCCCCGCCACCGGGCCAGGTTGTGCCGGGTGTTGAGGGTGTGAGGGTGGTCCGGGCCGAGGACCCGCACCCGGTCCTCCAGCAGCTCGGCGAACGCGGTCGCGGCTCCGGCCGCATCACCTGCCTCCCCCCGCCACCGGGCCAGGTTGTGCCGGGTGTTGAGGGTGTGGGGGTGGTCCGGGCCGTGGACCCGGACCCGGTCCTCCAGTAGCTTGGTCGTCGCCTCCACGGCCCCGGCCGCATCCCCCGCCTCCCCCCGCCACCGGGCCAGCTGGTGCCGGGTGCTGAGGGTGTCGGGGTGGTCCGGGCCGACGACCCGCACCCGGTCCTCCAGCAGCTCGGCGAACGCGGTCGCGGCCCCGGCCGCATCCCCCGCCTCCCCCCGCCACCGGGCCAGGTTGTGCCGGGTGTTGAGGGTGTCGGGGTGGTCCGGGCCGAGGACCCGCACCCGGTCCTCCAGCAGCTCGGCGAACGCGGTCGCGGGCCCGGCCGCATCCCCCGCCTCCCCCCGCCAGTGGGCCAGTTTGTGCCGGACGGTGAGGGTGTCGGGGTGGTCGGGGCCGAGGACCCGCACGTGGTCCTCCAGCAGTTCGGCGAGCGCGGTCGCGGCTCCGGCCGCATCACCTGCCTCCCCCCGCCACCGGGCCAGGTTGTGCCGGGTGTTGAGGGTGTGGGGGTGGTCCGGGCCGACGACCCGCACCCGGTCCTCCAGCAGCTCGGCGAACGCGGTCGCGGCCCCGGCCGCATCCCCCGCCACCCCCCGCCAGTAGGCCAGGTTGTGCCGGGTGTTGAGGGTGTCGGGGTGGTCCGGGCCGACGACCCGCACCCGGTCCTCCAGCAGCTCGGCGAACGCGGTCGCGGCCCCGGCCGCATCCCCCGCCCACCCCCGCCAGTAGGCCAGGTTGCCGCGGGTGGTGGAGGTGTCGGGGTGGTGCGGGCCGAGGACCCGGACCCGGTCCTCCAGCAGCTCGGCGAGCGCGGTCGCGGCCCCGGCCGCATCCCCCGCCTCCCCCCGCCAGTAGGCCAGGTCATGCCGGGCGGTGAGGGTGTCGAGGTGGTCCGGGCCGAGCTGGCGGCGGGTGGTGGCCGCGAGGTGGTGAAAGTGGTCGACAGCAGCGGTGACTTGGCCGGACTCGCCGAGGCTGGTGCCCATGCGGTACAGAACCGTATGGACACCCGGCTGGTACAGGGCGTCTGCGGCGCAGCTGGTGAGGGCGGTGGTGTTGGCGCGCAGGGCCTGAGCGAGGGTGGTGTCGCGTTCTACGTCGGGCCAGGCCGCGAGGAGGGCGTCGGCGGCGGTGCGGGCGGCGGGGTGCTTGTGGTCGTCGGGGAGCCGTTCGCGGACGGCGCGTTGGATGAGCTCGTGCACGCGGACGGTCTGGTTTGGGGTGTGATCGATGAGGCTGAGTCGGTGCAGGGCGCGCAGGGCCCCCGTGGCATCTTCGCCTGTCGCCTCGGGGCGACGGTATCCGGCTCGCTCAGCGGTGAGGTGGGCGAGGGCGGGGGGGCTGGTCAGGACGGTTTCGGGGATGCCGTTGGGGTCCAGGAATGCGGCGAGTTGGAGCATGGGGCGGGCCAGGCCGGCGGGGGGCAGAGTGTCGGCGCGTTCGATGGACAGGGACCATGCGGCGGACATGGTGCGGGTCTGGTCGTCGGGCAGGACGGCGGGGGCGGCATCGGCGAGGGTGGCGGTGCGGTCGGCGAGCAGGGTGCGGTAGGCGGCTGCGGTCTGGCCGGAGTCGATGAGGTAGGCGGCGGCCTGGGACAGGGCCAGCGGCAGGTGTCCGAGGTCTGCGGCGAGCGCGGCGAGCTGCTCGTCGGGCTCGTGGCGGTCGTGGGCGGCCAGTGCCGTGGTGAGGTAGGCCAGCGCTTCGGTCCTGGTGAACAGTCCGACGTTGATCAGGCGTCGTTGGCGGCCGGTGAGGGCGGCGTCCCGGCGGCGGGTGGTGACCAGGGTGCGGCCGTGCGGGCTGGCCGGCGGCCACAGGCCGTGCAGAGCCTCCGGGTCGGCCACGTCATCCAGCACGATCAGCCACCGGCAGGGGCGCTGGTGGGGTTTGGGCTCCAGCCAGGCCACGAACTTCTCGGCGGCCGTCTCAAGGTCGTCGGTGTCGGCGGCCAGGACCTCCGCGGCGGCTTTCGCGTATCCGGTCACGGCGGCGCTGCGGGTGTCGGCGGTGATCCAGACCAGTACGTCCAGGGTGCGGGTCTGCCAGGCGGTGCGGGCGTAGTCGGCGGCGAGCTGGGTCTTGCCGACCCCGCCCATCCCGGTCAGCACCTGTCCACGCACGGTGTCCTGTCCCACCAGGACCGCGGTGTCCACCCCCGCGAGGGCCTGGCGCAGGCGGGCCGCTTCGGCCCGGTCCTGGAAGCAGTCCGCCCGCGGCGGGATCACCCCGACCTGGTGCGGCCACGGCGCCGGCGTGCGCGGCGCGGCATGCTCGTGCCGGTGCTGGTGGATCCCGCCGGCGACGAACCCGGCGGCGATACTGCCATCGCCCGCGATGACCTGCGAGTGCTGGGCGGTGGTGTACGGGGCGGTGGGTGGTGGGCCGGGAGTGGCGCCGGGTGCGGTCAGCCCTTGTCCGGACCCGGCTGCGAGGGGTTTGGCGCCGACCCGATCGTCACGTCCTCCATGCGCAGGGCGGCCGCCGACCCGCCCTCGGCACGGATGTCCACATTCCCGCCGACGGCCTGCCCGTCCCCGGACGCCGACACCCCGCCACCCGCGGTCCCGGCAGCCGCAGCCGCCTGCAGCTCCTCCACCAGGTTCGCCAGGGCCTGGGCGAAGCCCGCATCCCGCTCGGCGGCATCCTCCAAAGAATCCGTCAGCCGCCGCTGGGTGCGCTCCGAGAGCACCTCCCGGCCCTCACCGGCCTCCTCCGCAGCTCGTTGGAGCGCTGGATCCTGGCCGAGTTTGCGGCTGACCAACTCGTGCAGCCGGTCCATCCCCGCATCCAGCCCCCGGTCGACCTCGGCATCCGCCCGCCCCGCCACCCGCTGGGCCTTCCGGGCCAGCCAGGCGAACACATACCCCGCCGCGATCTCCACCCCCGGAACCACGACAACCCCCTCTGATCCAGCCGAAGACGACACCACGAACATACCCACACCCAGAGGCCCTGTCCCCGAAAGAGGTACGCGTCGGCTACCTGCGCCTCCTAGGTGTAAAGCATCCCAAAACTGCACGTGTCACCCAAATTCTCGCCGCTGCGCTGACCGCCATGGGAAGGACACATGAGGCGCAGCAGCTGACTGGCGGGAAGCCGAGAAGGGGCAAAGGCCGCTTCGGTCGTAAACGGCGGTAGTGAAGCAGTCATTGTCTGTAATATGCATGCAGGTCACGCTGGCGCGGTGGTCTGCTCTCAGCCCAGACACGGCACGGCATGAGTGCTGACGGCGGTAACGGTCTTTACTTGGTGGGGCAAGCGTGGGGCAACTTCGCCTTGCGGTGGCTCAAATTCCTGGTCAGAGGCAGACACGCGCGCGGTCTGTCAATGGGCCGGGCCGGTCTCCGGGCTGCCCAGGGCGGCCGGCAGAGTGGAGCCGTGGGTTTCAGCGAGGCAGGCTTGATGCATGAAGTCGCTCTTGCGCTCACCCCCGCGGCCAGGAGCAGGCGGTCATAGCCGGGTCCTCTTCACGCTGATGCAGTGTGTGCCCTATCTGATCGCGCTGGCCGTGCTGGTCATCGAGCTCACGCCTGCGCACTTCATCTATACCGGCCCCCTTCTCACCGCGGTCCCGGCGCTGGCGGCAGTGACGTTGGGGCCCAAGGGCACCACCGCGGCGGCGGCCCTCGCTCTGGCGATAAGCGTGACCACCGCGACCTATAACGGGGCATGGGGCACCCTGCAGGTCTACTCCAATTTCCTCGCTCTGGCCCTGGTCTCCGTGGCTGGTTTCATCGCCAGCCATGCTGTGCAGGAGCGCAGGCAGAGAGAGCTCGACCAGGTCCGCCGGATCGCCGTAACGGCCCAGGAGGTCGTGCTGCGGCCTGTGCCCGCGCGCCTGGGCCCAGTGTTGGCCGGCAGCCTGTGCCTTGCGGCTGGGACGGGGGCACAGGTGGGCGGTGATCTGTATGAGGCCGTGCAGACGCGGTACGGCGTTCGGATGATCGTCGGGGACGTCCGCGGCAAGGGGCTGTCCGCGGTGCGAGCCGTCGCGGTGGTGCTGGGTGCGTTCCGGGAAGCTGTGCACTATGAGGAGGACCTGCTCGACGTTATGAACCGCTGCGCGGCTGCGCTGCGACGGGAAGTCGCCGTGCCGGGTGCGTATGGTCAGGAGGTTCTGCTGGAAGGGTTCACCACGGCGCTCATCGCGCAGGTGCCGGACGAACCCGTGGTGCAGCTGGTCAACCGTGGACATCCACCACCGCTGCTGCTGCACCAGGGCAGGGCTACGCCACTGATGCCGAGCTTGCTGTCGCCGCCTCTCGGCCTCGAAGATCTCATCAACGACCTCCCCGTTAAGCCTGAGAGCTATGCGTTCATCCCCGGTGACCGTCTGTTGCTGTATACCGATGGTGTGATCGAGGCCCGCAACCGGGACAGCGAATTCTTTGCTCTGCCGGAGACCGTGGAGGGGATACGCGTCGACACCACCCCACCGGAATTCCTGGAGCGCCTGCACCAGGCGTTGATCCGTCACACCGGTGGCGATTTGGCAGACGATGTGGCGATGATCCTGGCTGACCGGTTCCACGGCCTAACAGAGCCATCGTCCGGTGGGGCGGACGTGGGGTGACAGTGGTTGTGGGCTGCGAAAACCGCAGTTCGAGGGGCGTCCTCCGCGGGGTCTGTAGATCTGCCGACCGCGCCAACTGGGCCGTCTCCGGGCCGTCTGAGGGTGGCCGATGACGGCCTCGGACAACCAATAACGATCAGGACGGCCCGGCATCCTGCCGGGCCGTCCTGGCTCGTATACCCAGCTAAACCCAGGTGTCCAGCCACATCCGCGACCGCCACGAGTCGATCGGGATGGCCGTGCCCGTGTACAGCGGCCAGAAGTAGATGTTCTGCCACGGCTTGACATCGACATACGCTACCCCCACCTGGAGGGCACGGCGAGGGCACAACGGCTTCGGACTGGTCCAACGGCAACCAACGCCAGCAAACATCATTTCGCCTGGTCAGCGACGTACCTTGACAGCCTTCGCAGATGATGCACGGAGAGGCGGCACCCCCGCACAGGGTGCCGCCTCTCCTCTTTCGTGCGCCGGAGCCGCCGCCGATCGGTGAGGGTCGGGGACCAGCGGCGGCTCCGGGGTCAAGTGGCCCGTGAGGGCCTAGCGGTGGTCGCTGCCCGCCGAGTTCGTCGCCGCCCGGCCTGCCTCAAGGCGGGCCACCGGGATGCGGAAGGGGGAGCAGGAGACGTAGTCCAGACCGACCTCGTGGAAGAAGTGGACGGACTCGGGGTCACCGCCGTGCTCGCCGCAGACGCCGAGCTTGAGGTCGGGGCGGGTACGCCGGCCCGCTTCCGCCGCCGACTTCACCAGGGAGCCGACGCCGTCCTTGTCGATCGTCTCAAAGGGGCTGACGCCGAAGATGCCCTTCTCCAGGTACGCCGTGAAGAAGGAGGCTTCGACGTCGTCACGGCTGAAGCCCCATACCGTCTGCGTCAGGTCGTTCGTGCCGAAGCTGAAGAACTCCGCCGCCTCGGCGATCTGGCCCGCCGTGAGGGCGGCTCGGGGGAGTTCGATCATCGTGCCGATCGCCAGCCTCAGCGCCGTACCCGTCGCCGCCTCGACCTCCGCGATGACCTTGTCGGCCTCCTCGCGGACGATCTCCAGCTCCTGGACCGTGCCGACGAGCGGGATCATGACCTCGGCGCGCGGGTCGCCCTTCGCGGACTTGCGTTCCGCCGCCGCCTCTGCGATCGCTCGGACCTGCATCGTGAACAGGCCGGGGATGACGAGGCCGAGACGCACGCCACGCAGGCCCAGCATCGGGTTCTGCTCGTGCAGGCGGTGCACCGCCTGGAGCAGGCGGAGCTCGTTCTCGTGCGGCTCCTGGCGGGACTCGGCCAGGGCCACGCGGACCGACAGCTCGGTGATGTCGGGGAGGAACTCGTGCAGCGGCGGGTCCAGGAGACGGATCGTCACCGGGAGGCCGTCCATCGCCTCGAAGAGCTCGACGAAGTCCTTCTTCTGGAGGGGCAGCAGCTCCGACAGGGCCGCCTCGCGCTCCTCCTCCGTGTCCGCGAGGATCAGCTTCTCGACCATCTCGCGGCGCTCGCCGAGGAACATGTGCTCCGTACGGCACAGGCCGATGCCCTGGGCGCCGAAGCGGCGGGCGCGCAGGGCGTCCTCGGCGTTGTCGGCGTTGGCGCGGACCCGCAGGCGGCGCTTGCGGTCGGCGAAGGCCATCATGCGGTGGACCGCCTCGACCAGCTCGTCCGCATCGTCGGCGCCGGGGTGCATCCGGCCCTCGAAGTACTCCACCACGGGGGACGGGACCACCGGGACCTCGCCCAGGTAGACCTTGCCCGACGAGCCGTCGATCGAGATGACGTCGCCTTCCTCGACGACGTGACCACCCGGCACCGTCATCCTGCGGCGCTTGGTGTCGACCTCCAGCTCCTCCGCGCCGCACACGCACGTCTTGCCCATGCCTCGGGCCACCACGGCCGCGTGGGAGGTCTTGCCGCCGCGCGACGTCAGGATGCCCTCCGCCGCGATCATGCCGTCCAGGTCGTCCGGGTTCGTCTCGCGGCGGACCAGGATGACCTTCTCGCCCGAGCGGGACCACTTGACGGCCGTGTAGGAGTCGAAGACCGCCTTGCCCACCGCCGCGCCGGGGGATGCGGCGATGCCGCGCGCCACCTGGTCGACCTTCGCCTGCTCGTCGAAGCGCGGGAACATCAGCTGGGCCAGCTGGGCGCCGGTGACGCGCTGGAGCGCCTCCGTCTCGTCGATCAGGCCCTGGTCGACCAGCTGGGTCGCGATACGGAAGGCGGCGCCCGCCGTGCGCTTGCCGACGCGGGTCTGGAGCATCCACAGCTGACCGCGCTCGATCGTGAACTCGATGTCGCACAGGTCCTTGTAGTGGTTCTCCAGCGTCTCCATGATCTGCATGAGCTGGTCGTACGACTTCTTGTCGATCGACTCCAGCTCCGCGAGCGGGACGGTGTTGCGGATGCCCGCGACCACGTCCTCGCCCTGGGCGTTCTGCAGGTAGTCGCCGTAGACGCCCTGGTGGCCGGAGGCGGGGTCACGGGTGAACGCGACGCCCGTGCCGGAGTCGGGGCCCAGGTTGCCGAAGACCATCGAGCAGACGTTGACGGCCGTACCGAGGTCGTGCGGGATGCGCTCCTGGCGGCGGTACAGCTTCGCCCGGTCGCCGTTCCACGAGTCGAAGACCGCCTTGATGGCGAGGTCCATCTGCTCGCGCGGGTCCTGCGGGAAGTCCCGGCCGGCCTCCTTCTTGACGATCTTCTTGAAGGTGGTGACCAGCTTCTTCAGGTCGGCGGCCTCCAGGTCGGTGTCGACCGTGACCTTCTTGGCCGCCTTGGCCGCCTCGAGGGCCTCCTCGAAGAGGTCGCCGTCGACGCCGAGGACGGTCTTGCCGAACATCTGGATCAGGCGGCGGTAGGAGTCCCAGGCGAACCGGTCGTCGCCGGCCTGCTTGGCAAGGCCCTGCACCGACTTGTCGGAGAGGCCGATGTTCAGGACGGTGTCCATCATGCCGGGCATGGAGAACTTGGCGCCGGAGCGGACGGAGACCAGCAGCGGGTCGTCGGCCTGGCCGAGCTTCTTGCCCATGCGGGACTCGAGGGCGTCGAGGTGCGCACTCACCTCGTCACGCAGTGCCGCGGGCTCCTCACCGCTGTCCAGGTAGACCTTGCAGGCCTCGGTGGTGATGGTGAAGCCGGGAGGGACCGGCAGACCGAGGTTGGTCATCTCGGCGAGGTTGGCGCCCTTGCCGCCGAGGAGGTCCTTGAGGTCCTTGTTGCCCTCGGTGAAGTCGTAAACGAACTTCACTACGTGGGGTTCTTTGTTTTCCGACACGGGTCTCGACTCCTTGAGGCCGCGGTGGCTGCCCTGACGGCGAGGAACATACCCAGATCGAAGGCACATGGGTACGTCCACTTGCGCGTCATGAGCCCGTAACCACTCGTCCGCCAGCGGATCGAAAGTCAAGGCTTGGCAAGCCAGCACCACCAAATGTCTTCACTTCTTGAACGCAGGCGCTCCTCGATAGCAGGTTTTTCGCTCAGATGAGCGGGGATCCCGCACGTCTGATTTCGATCGATGAACGATCAAGGGGTGGCACCCAGTGCCACCCCTTGAGGAAGTGCAGTCGCCCATGATCCGCTCATCTGAGCACAACCCTTATCAAGGGTGGCGAGAATCACGCTGCCACACCCCGCCGGATTTCACCATGCGGACCGCTTCCCGGTATCCGGAAACACCCACGTCACACGCCCGCGTCAGACACCCAGCACCCGCAGCCGCTCCTCCACCCGCTCCGGCGCGTAGAGGTGTTCCACGACCAGCGCCCCCGCTCCGATGAGCGCGGCCCGCTCCCCCAGCCGGGAGGTCACGACATGGAGGTGGGCCGTGGAGCGCGGCAGGGCCCGCTGGTAGAGGAGTTCCCGGACGCCGGTGAGGAAGGGCGTCCCGGCCAGGTCGCCCGCGATCATCAGCACCCCGGGGTTCAACAGGGTCACCACCGTCGCCAGGACGTCACCGACCCGCCGCCCGGCCTCCCGGGCCAGTGCCGCCGCCTCCGGATGCCCGGCAGCCAGCAGATCCCGTACGTCCGCGCCGGAGGCGGCCGGCACCCCGCTCTCGGCCAGCCGCCGGGCCACGGCGCCCCCGCTCGCGACGGCGGCGAGACAGCCGTACGAACCGCAGCGGCACAGCGCGTCCGCGCCGACCCGGATGTGCCCGATGTCGCCGGCGCCGCCGTCGATCCCCCGGTAGATCGAGCCGTCCACGACCACCCCGGCACCGATGCCCGTGGACACCTTGACCAGCACGAAGGCCGCGCAGTCGAGGTGGCCGGCGCGATGTTCGCCGTACGCCATGAGGTTGGCATCGTTGTCCACGAGGACCGGGACCGCCCCCGCGCCGGTGTGCTCGGTGAAGGCGCGGGACAGGCGACCCGTGATGTCGTAGCCGTCCCAGCCCGGCATCATCGGCGGCTGCACCACGCGGCCGGTGCCGGACTCCACCGGGCCGGGCACGGCGAGCCCGATGCCGCCGACCTCCGCCGCCGGGCGCCCGGCCTTCTCCAGCAACCGGTCGAACCAGTGGCCGAGTTCGCCGAGCACCGCCTCCGGTCCGTCCTCGACGACCAGGGTCCCCGCGTGCTCGGCGAGGATCTCGCCGGTCAGGGAGAGGACGGCCGCGCGGGCATGCCGGGTGTCCAGGTCGGCGGCGAGGACGACGGCGTGGGAGTCGTCGAACTCCAGGGTGATGGAGGGGCGTCCGCCGAGCGGCGAGTCGACCGGGCCGCCGGCGCCCTCGCGCAGCCAGCCGGCCCGGAAGAGGCGGTCCAGGCGCTGGCCGACGGTCGCGCGGGACAGTCCCGTCGCCTGCTGGAGCGCACCCCGCGTCACCGCCCGTCCGCTGCGGACCAGTTCGAGCAGCTCTCCGGCGCCGGCCGGACCGCCGCTCTTACCGACTCTTCCCGGATGTCCGGTCATGCGCACCCCCCTTGTGTTTCCCAAGCCTGCATTACATATTGAGTTTTGCGTGTTAAATAGACGTAACTCTACGACGGTTACCGCCAAACCCGGTCGGCACGGCCGGGCGTCTTCGTCTTCGGGGAGCCCCGAGTGGATCGCAGCACGCAGCTCACCGTCCGTCCCGCGGAGCCCGCGACGTACGAGACCGCGGGTGATGCCCCGGCCTCCGGCAGGTCCCTGCCCGTCCGGGCGGCCCAGGTGCTCGACGCGAACTGGACGGGCGCCTCGACGGTCCCCTCCCGGAACCTGTATCCGCACCAGTGGTCCTGGGACTCGGCGTTCATCGCGATCGGCCTGAGGCACGTCTCACCCCTGCGGGCCCAGACCGAGCTGGAGACACTGCTGGCCGCGCAGTGGGCCGACGGGCGCGTCCCGCACATCGTCTTCAACCCCTCCGTACCGCTCGACGCCTACTTCCCCAGCCCCGACTTCTGGCGCTCCTCCACCGCCGGTCGCGCGGCGGGCGCCCCGCGCACCGTACAGACGTCGGGGATCGTGCAGCCACCGGTACACGCGCTCGCGGCCTGGCTGGTGCACCGCGCCGACCCCGGGCTGTCGCGCGCCCGAGGCTTCCTGGCCCGGATGTACCCGCGGCTGGCCGCCTGGCACCGCTATCTGCTGCACCGCCGGGACCTGGGCGGCGCCGGGCTGGTGTCCGTGGTCCACCCCTGGGAGCAGGGTATGGACAACAGCCCCTGCTGGGACGCCCCGCTCGCCCGGATCGCCCCCGCCCCGGCCCGCTCCTTCCGCCGCGCCGACCTCGCCCACGGGGCGCCCGAGGACCGGCCGACGGATCTGGACTACGGACGGTACGTTCGGCTGGCCGCCGACTACCGGGACGCGGAGTACAGGGACGGGACGGGTGGGAGGCACGGGGACGGGACGGGTGGGAGGCACGGGGCCGGGACGGGTGGGAGGCACGGGGCCCGGGGCGGTGAATTCGCCGTGGAGGACCCGGCGTTCAACGCTCTGCTCATCGCCTCCGAACACGCGCTGGCCCGGATCGCCGAGGAACTGGGCGCGCCCGGCGCGGCACGGCACACACGCGCCGAACGGCTGACGGAGACGCTGGTGGAGCGGCTGTGGGACCCGGCGTCCGGCATGTTCCTGTGCCGGGACCTGCGCGCCGACGGACCGATCCCCGAGCGGAGCGTGTCCGGGCTGGTGCCGCTCCTGCTGCCCGGGCTGCCGCGCGAGGTCGCCGACGCGCTCGTGCGCACGCTGTGCGGGCCGCACTTCGGGCTCGGTGGGCGCACCCGGCTCGTGCCCAGTTACGACCTGCTCGGCGAGGCCTTCGATCCGCACCGGTACTGGCGCGGTCCGGCCTGGTTCAACACGAGCTGGCTGCTGGAGCGGGGCCTACGGGTGCACGGTGAGCGGGAGCGGGCCGACGCGCTGCGCGCGGCCGTGCTGCAGCTCGCCGAAGCCACCGGTTTCGCGGAGTACGTCGACCCGTACACCGGCGAGGCCTGCGGCGCGACCGGCTTCGGCTGGACCGCCGCGCTCGCCCTCGATCTGCACCACGAGCAGCACAAAGACCTTCTCAAAGGCGCCCGCGAGGGCGTGTCCGAGGCGGCCACCGGCACGTTCGACAGAAGTGAAGAAGGAGGCGACCGGGCATGACGGACCGGCATCATCTGCTCGTGCACGGGGCGACGTTCGCCGCCGTGGGCGACCGGGGCGACATCAGCGGGGTCCGGGGCGGCGGCTCCCCGGACGGGTTGTTCGTACGGGACGGCCGGCACCTCAGCCGCTGGCAGCTCACCGTCGACGGCGCCGTGCCCGAGGTGCTCACCCCGGTCACCGACGGTGACGCGGCTCGCTGTGTGCTGGTCCCGCGCGGCGGCCGGCAGGAACCTCCGGCGCACACCCTCTTCCGGCGACAGGCCGTCGGCGACAGCTCGTTCGTCGAGTCGCTCCGGGTGACCAGCAACCGCCCGGTGCCGACCACCGTCCGGCTCGCCATCACCGCCGACGCCGACTTCACCGACCAGTTCGAGCTCCGCTCCGACCACCGCACCTACGCCAAGCCCGGCGCCGTACGCTCCCGCGAAGTCCTCGACGACGGCATCGAGTTCACCTACCGGCGTGCCGAGTGGCAGTCCCGTACGACCATCACCGCCGACCCGGCCCCCGACGCCGTGGAGGAGACCGGCACGGGCGCCCGCCGCCTGGTGTGGACCCTCGACCTGGCACCGCACGGCACGACCGAGCTGCTGCTGCGGGTGATCGCCCGCCCGCACGGCGAGAAACGCGCCCTGCGCGTGCCCCGCGACCCGGCGTCGGTGGGCGAACAACTCCGCGCACTGGAAGGGCAGTTCACGGAAGGTGTGGCCTTCCCGACCGGCTGGCCGGAACTGGCGGCGGCCTGCGCGCGGGGCCTCGCCGACCTGGCCGCGCTCCAGGTGCCGGCGCGCGGGCCCGACGGCGAGGAACTGCGCGTCCCGGCCGGCGGCGCCCCCTGGTTCCTCGCCCTCCTCGCCCGGGACGCCCTGCTCACCTCCCTGTTCGCGCTGCCGTACCGCCCGGAACTGGCCGCCGCCACGCTCCCCGCGCTCGCCGCGACCCAGGCGACCGGCGGCGGCCCGTCCCCGCTCGCCCAGCCCGGCAAGATCGTGCACGAGGTTCGGCACGGCGAGCTGGCCCACTTCGGGCAGGTGCCGTTCGGGCGGTACTACGGCTCGGTCGACGCGACCCCGCTGTTCCTGATCCTGCTCGGCGCGTACGTCGAGCAGACCGGGGACACCGGCCCGGCCCGGCGCCTGGAGCCGCACGCGCGTGCCGCCGTCGGCTGGATGCTGGACCACGGCGGTCTGACCTCGCGCGGCTATCTCGTCTACCGCGCCGACGAGGGCGGCCTCGCCAACCAGAACTGGAAGGACTCCCCCGGCGCGATCTGCTGCGCCGACGGCACCCGGCCCACCGGCGCGGTGATGGCGGCGGGCGCGCAGGGCTACGCGTACGACGCGCTGCGCCGCACGGCGTGGCTGGCGCGGTCGGTGTGGGGCGACGAGACGTACGGCGCCCTGCTGGAGCAGGCCGCCGCCGACCTGAGGGACCGGTTCCAGCGGGACTTCTGGATGCGGGAGCACTCCTTCCCTGCGCTCGCGCTGGACGGTGAGGGTCACCGGATCGACGCGCTGGCGTCCGACGCGGGGCATCTGCTGTGGTCCGGCCTGCTGGACAAGGAGTACGGCGAGGTGGTGGGCCGGAGGCTGCTGGAGCCGGACTTCTTCTCCGGCTGGGGTGTGCGGACGCTGGCCGCGGGGCAGGCGGCGTACCACCCGCTGTCGTATCACCGTGGCTCTGTCTGGCCGCATGACAACGCGCTGATCACGTTGGGGCTTGCCCGGTACGGGCTGCACGACGAGGCCCGTGCGGTGGCGCATGCCCTGGTGGATGCGGCGGTGGTTGCCAGGCATCGGCTGCCGGAGGTTCTGGCCGGGTACGGGAGGGACACGCATCCGGAACCGGTGCCTTATCCGCATGCGTGTGTGCGGGAGTCACGGTCGGCTGCGGTGCCGCTCGCGCTGCTGACAGCGGTGGGGGGTGTGTAGCGCCGTTGTCGGGTGCGGGTGCGTGGGGGCTGGTCGCGCCCGCGCGGCAACGCCGCACATCGACACGGACCCGCGCCCCTCAGGTTGGTGCGGCTGGCGTTTGCCAGGTGTTTGCCCGGAGCTTGTGAACAGGCGTGGCGAAGTGGCCGTACGGGACGGCAGATCGGGTCTCGCAGGGAAGGACGCCGGGTTGTCCCAGGACATGAGCACGCGCGAATCAGCCGTAGCAGAAGCCGAAAAGGCCGAGCCGGAGCAGCCCGCCGTCCCTATACCCGGCCCGCGCCGCACCTTCCCGCGCCCCTGGACCGCCTGCTCGGCGTGGGCGCGGCGGTGGCGGGAGGCGCATCCGGCCGGCGCCCAGGCCCTGTCCGTCGGCATCACCGTGCTCGCCGCCGCCCTCGTCATCGCCGCGCTGGTGATGCCGAACACCGTGGTGCGGCTGGAGCCATCCGCGTTTGTGCGGATACCGGCGGAGGCGGTGATCGGGGCGGCCGTGATGATCGCGCTGCCACGTCGGCCGCGGGTGGTGCTGGCCGCCGTGTCCGGAGTGGCGCTGGGCGCGATGACCGTGCTGAACGCGCTCGACATGGGCTTCAAGCAATACCTCGGCCGCGGCTTCAACGTCGTCCTCGACTGGAGCCTGTTCGGCGACGCGGAGTCGTATCTGGAGGACTCCCTCGGCCGCACGGAGACCCTCGCGGCCGTGGCCGGGGTGATCGCCGCCGTGCTGCTCCTGTTCGTGCTGCTGGCGCTGGCCATGGTCCGGCTGAGCAATCTGCTCGCCCGTCACTCCGGCATCGCGACCCGGGGCACGCTGGTCGCCGGGGTGGTCTGGATCACCTGCTCCTCCCTCGGCCTCCAGATGTCCGGCGCACCGCTCGCCTCCGACAGCACCGCCACCGCGCTGAAGGCCCAGGTTCACCTGGTGTCGGCCACGCTCAAGGACGAGGCGGAGTTCCGGAAGGTCGCGAGGGTCGACGCCTTCGGGAACACCCCGGGCAGCCAGCTGGTCCCGGATCTGCGCGGCAAGGACATGATCTTCACGTTCATCGAGAGCTACGGCCGCAGCGCGATCGAGGACCCGATCATGGCGCCCGGCGTCGACAGCACGCTCGACGCCCGGACCAAGGCGCTGGCCAAGGCCGGCTTCCACGCCAAGAGCGGCTGGCTGACCTCGGCGACCTACGGCGGCAGCAGCTGGCTCGGCCACTCCACCACCATGTCGGGCCTGTGGATCAGCAACCAACAGCGCTACCGCACGGTCATGGCCAGCGACCACCTCAGCCTGACCGAGGCGTTCAAGAAGACCGGCGCGTTCGACACGGTCGGCGTCATGCCGGGCGTGCAGAAGGCCTGGCCGGAGCAGAAGTGGTACGGCCTCGGCAAGGTCTACAACGCCTTCGAACTCGGCTACAAGGGACCGAAGTTCAGCTGGTCGACCATGCCCGACCAGTACGCGCTGCAGCAGTACCAGGAGCGGGTGCACAGCAAGAAGCCCGCTGACGGCAAGGCGCGGATGTCCCTGCTCATCCTCACCTCCAGCCACCAGCCGTGGGCGCCGATCCCGAAGATGGTCGGCTGGGACCAGCTGGGCGACGGCTCGATCTTCAAGGGCATCCAGGCGGCGGGCAACAAACCGGCCGACGTCATCGCCGACACCACCAAGTCCCGCCAGGAGTACGGCAAGTCGATTCAGTACTCGGTGACCGCGCTGACCGAGTGGCTGACGCGCTACGGCAGCAAGGACACCGTGCTGGTCTTCCTCGGCGACCACCAGCCCATCGCCCGGGTCAGCGGCAACCACGCCAGCCGTGACGTGCCGGTCTCGATCGTCGCCAAGGACCCGAAGGTGCTGGACAAGATCGCCGGGTGGGGCTGGACGGACGGCCTGCGCCCCGCCCACAGCGCCCCGGTGTGGAAGATGAGCGCGTTCCGGGACCGCTTCCTGACGGCGTACGGCTCGACTCCGCACCCGAAGAAGGGCTGATCAGCCGCCGGAGGTGTCCAGCTCCGCGTCCTCGCTCAGGCCCGCGCAGTCGTACGGGTCCTTCAGCCAGCCGTCCGGCAGCACCACCCGGTTGTTGCCGGACGTACGGCCGCGGGGTCCGTCCGCGCCGGTCGGCCACGGCTGGTCGAGGTCCAGCTCGTCCAGCCCGGCCCGCAGCTCCTGGAGCGAGGAGGTGATCGCGAGCCGCCCCCGCATCTCCGAGCCGACCGCGAAGCCCTTCAGGTACCAGGCGACATGCTTGCGGAAGTCGACCACGCCCTTGGACTCGTCGCCGATCCACTCCCCGAGCAGGGTCGCGTGCCGGACCATGACGTCGGCCACCTCGCGGAGGGTCGGCCGGGCACTGCATCCATCAGTGCCTCCGGCCCGGGCCTGAAGCCGCCCCTCGAACGCCGCCACCAGGTCCGCGAACAGCCACGGCCGCCCCAGGCACCCGCGCCCGACGACGACCCCGTCGCAGCCGGTCTCCCGCACCATCCGCAGCGCGTCCTCGGCCGACCAGATGTCGCCGTTGCCGAGCACGGGGATCTCCGGAACGTGTTCCTTCAGCCGGGCGACGGCGTCCCAGTCGGCGGTGCCGCCGTAGTGCTGGGCGGCCGTGCGGCCGTGCAGGGCGATCGCGGTGACGCCCTCCTCGACGGCGATGCGGCCGGCGTCGAGGTAGGTGATGTGATCGTCGTCGATGCCCTTGCGCATCTTCATCGTGACCGGGAGATCACCGGCGCCGCTCACGGCCTCCCGGAGAATCGCGCGCAGCAGGTTCCGCTTGTACGGCAGGGCCGAGCCGCCGCCCTTCCGGGTCACCTTCGGGACCGGGCAGCCGAAGTTCAGGTCGATGTGGTCGGCCAGGTCCTCCTCCGCGATCATGCGGACGGCCTTGCCGACGGTCGCCGGGTCGACGCCGTACAGCTGGATCGAACGCGGCTGTTCGCTCGCGTCGAACCTGATCAGCTGCATGGTCTTCTCGTTGCGCTCGACCAGCGCCCGGGTCGTGATCATCTCGCTGACGAACAGCCCCTTGCCACCGCTGAACTCCCGGCACAGGGTGCGGAAGGGCGCGTTGGTGATCCCCGCCATGGGTGCGAGCACGACGGGCGGGGTCACGGCGTGCGGGCCGATGGAGAGCGGGTGGGTCATCAGACGGCTCCGGGACGGACGTACGGCACAGGGCAAGCACCCATTGTCCCTCACTCGGCCGACAGCCCGTCCCGCCGCTCCCTTCCGGCGCGGCTGGCGGGTGCGGGCAGTGGGCTCGCGGCCACGCTCCAGCAGTCGCGGGAGGCGCTGGCGGTGGTGCCGGCCGGTGCAGGCGTCGGGTCTGGTGGGGCTGGGGGCGCTTGGCCTTCGACTGCCCCGGGTACTGGGACAGCCACTGGACGGGGGCGACCGACCACGATTGATCGTGTAGCACACATCAATTAGGCATACTATTAGTTAAGCGCACTATCGAAATAAGCGTACGATTCCCTCCATGCCCGAGTTGAGCCCCCGCCGCCGTCTCCTCGTGCTCGCGATCTGCTGCATGAGCCTGCTGATCGTGAGTCTGGACAACACCGTGCTGAACGTGGCGCTGCCGTCCATGCAGCGCGATCTGCACGCCACCACCTCAGGCCTGCAGTGGACGATCGACGCCTACACGCTGGTGCTCGCCTCGCTGCTGATGCTCGCGGGCTCGACGGCCGACCGGATCGGCCGCAAGCGGGTCTTCATGACCGGCCTGGTGGTCTTCTCCATCGGATCGCTGCTGTGCTCGCTCGCGCCGAACCTGTCCCTGCTGGTGGTGTTCCGGATGGTGCAGGCGATCGGCGGCTCGATGCTCAACCCGGTCGCCATGTCGATCATCACCAACACCTTCACCGACGCCCGGGAACGGGCCCGTGCGATCGGCGTCTGGGGCGCGGTCGTCGGCATCTCCATGGCGGCCGGCCCGCTGGTCGGCGGCCTGCTGGTGCAGTCGGTGAGCTGGCGCGCGATCTTCTGGATCAACCTCCCGGTCGGCCTCGCGGCCCTCCTGCTCACCCTCCGCTTCGTCCCCGAGTCCCGCGCACCGAAGGCCCGCCGCCCCGATCCGGTCGGCCAGCTCCTGGTCATCGCCCTGTTCGGCTCGCTGACGTACGGGATCATCGAGGCGCCGGACTCGGGCCTGACCGCGGTGTCCCCGTTCATGGCGATCGCCTTCGTGGCCCTCCTCGGCCTGCTCTGGTACGAGCCCCGCCGCGCCGAACCCCTCATCGACCTGCGCTTCTTCCGCTCGGCGCCGTTCAGCGGCGCCACGGTGATCGCGATCAGCGCGTTCGCGGCGCTGGGCGGCTTCCTCTTCCTGTCCACTCTCTACCTGCAGAACGTCCGCGGCCTCGACGCCCTGCACGCAGGCCTGTGGATGCTGCCGATGGCCGCGCCGACCTTCCTGTGCGCCCCGCTGTCCGGCCGTCTGGTGGGCAGCCGCGGCCCCCGCCTGCCCCTGCTGATCGCCGGTGCGGCGATGACCGCGAGCGGTGTCCTCTTCGCGGCTTTCGAGGCGGAGACGTCGAACACCACCCTCCTCGTCGGCTACGTCCTGTTCGGCATCGGCTTCGGCTTCGTGAACGCGCCGATCACCAACACGGCCGTCTCCGGAATGCCCCGCGCCCAGGCCGGGGTCGCCGCCGCGGTCGCCTCCACGAGCCGGCAGCTGGGCCAGACGCTCGGCGTCGCGGTGATCGGCGCGGTCCTGGCCTCCGGCATCCACTCCTCCGCCTTCCGCGACACCTTCGTACCAGCGGCCCGCCCCGGCTGGTGGATCCTCACCGCCTGCGGCCTGTCCGTCCTCGTCCTCGGCTTCCTCACCAGCGGCCGCTGGGCCCACATGACCGCGGAACGCACGGCGGAGAAGCTGGAGTCGGCGGAGATCCGCCAGCCGGTGGGAGCCTCGGGACGCGGCTAGTGCCGTGACCGCGCGGGCCCCATCGGCCCCCTCGGATTCGTCAAGCCCTCGCGGTGGCCCCGCGGGCCATGGCGTACAGCCTCTCCAGGCGCTCGCGGGTCTCCTCGTCGGCCGGGGTGTACGTCACCATGCGGGCGCCCTGTTCGGGGCCGAGCCAGAGGTCCGTGTGCTCCAGCTTGAGGTGGCCCACGTGGGCGTTGAGGAACTCCTTGGTCTTGGTGCGGGCGGCGACGACCTCGTAACGCTCCCAGTTCTCGCGGAAGTCGGGGGATTCCGTCTGCAGGCGCTTCAGCAGCATCTTCCAGGCCGGCTCGCCGAGATGACCGGCCATGGACGCGCGCAGCCGGGCGGCCATCAGGCGCTGGGTCTGCTCCAGGTGGACGACCGACGACTGCCAGTCCTTGTTGGTGTACGTGAGGAGGATGCAGTTGCGGTCCTCCGCCGGTATCGCGTCCAGGTCGCTGAGGAGGCGGCCGTAGGTGAGGTTGTAGGCGAGGATGTCGTACCGGCTGTTCTGGATGCAGGCCGGGATCGGCTCCAGCTGGCGCAGCATCGCGCGCAGGGCCGGGGTGACGCTCGGGCAGCTCGCGGCGGGCGTCGGATCGACGGCGCCGGCCAGCTGGAAGAGGTGGGCGCGTTCGCCGGCGTCCAGCATCAGGGTGCGGGCCAGGGCGTCCAGCACCTGCACGGAGACCTGGATGTCGCGGGCCTGTTCGAGCCACGTGTACCAGGTGACGCCGACCGCGGAGAGCTGGGCGACCTCCTCCCGGCGCAGTCCCGGCGTACGGCGCCGGGTCCCGCGCGGCAGGCCCACCTGCTCAGGGCTGATGCGCTCGCGGCGGCTGCGCAGGAATGCGGCCAGCTCGTGCCGCCGGATCTCCGAGCCCCGGGTCGTCGGCTGTGGGGCGGGCGTCTTGCGGTCCGTGGCCATGGTGGTCATGGTCTCCAGGGTGCCTGCCCCGTCATCCTGTTGCCAGGTACTTCTTGTACCAGGATGAGGACACTCTGGTACCAGTCTGTGTGGCGGCGCAGGCTCGACGGCATGAGTGAAACCGTCACCACCCCGGCCGTCCGTGCGACGGCCGCACCACCCGCACTCGGCGGGATCGGGCTGTTCACCGTACTGCTGGCCGCGGCACTGCCGCTCGTCGATTTCTTCATCGTCAACGTCGCCCTGCCGACCATCGGCACCGACCTCGCCGCGAGCGAGGCCGTGCTGGAGCTGGTGGTGGCCGGGTACGGCGTCGCGTACGCCGTACTGCTGGTGCTCGGCGGGCGGCTCGGGGACCTGTTCGGGCGGCGCCGGCTGTTCCTCGGCGGAATGGCCGCGTTCGGACTGACGTCGCTGGCCTGCGGGCTGGCGCCCGACGCCTGGAGCCTGGTCGCGGCACGGGTCGCGCAGGGCGCCTCGGCGGCCGCGATGCTGCCTCAGGTGCTCGCCACCATCCAGGCCACCACCCGCGGCGCGCGCCGCGCGAAGGCCATGAGCCTGTACGGCGCGACCGCCGGACTGTCCATGGTCGCCGGGCAGATACTCGGCGGGGTGCTCGTCGCCGCCGATGTCGCCGGGACCGGCTGGCGCGCGGTGTTCCTCGTCAACGTGCCCGTGGTCGCCCTCGGTCTGCTCCTCGCCGTGCGGGTCGTACCGGAGACCCGGTCGCAGCACCCCGAGCCCGTCGACGGGCCCGGCACGGTCCTGCTCGCGGTGTCCCTGCTGACGCTGCTCGCGCCGCTCACCGAGGGCCGGGCCGCGGGCTGGCCGCTGTGGACGTGGCTGGCGCTGGCCGCGTTCCCGTTCGCCGCCGGCGCGTTCTGGGCCGTGGAGCGGCAGGCGGACCGGGCGGGACGGACCCCGCTGGTGCCGCCGAGTCTGCTGGCACTGGCCTCGCTGCGGCGCGGTCTGATCCTGATCCTGCCGTTCTCGATCGGTTTCAGCGGGTTCATGTTCGTCATCGCGCTGGCCCTGCAGAAGGGCGCCGGGCTCGGTCCGGTCTCGGCCGGGCTCGCGCTCGCGCCGATGGCCGTGGTGTTCCTGTTCACCTCTCTCGCCGGGCCCCGGCTGACGGCCCGTCACGGCACCCGGGTCGTCACCGCCGGCTCGGTGGTCCAGGGTGTGGGCGTGCTGCTGATCGTGCTGGCCGCCTGGCGGGACTGGCCGCACCTGGATTTCGGCTCGCTGCTGCCGGGCGCCGCCGTGGCCGGTGCCGGGCAGGCGCTCCAACTGCCCAACGTCTTCCGGATCGTGATGTCCGAGGTGCCGCCGGCCCGGGCCGGTGTCGGCAGCGGTGTGATGGTCACCACCCAGCAGTCCGCGCTCGCCCTCGGCGTGGCCACGCTCGGCACCCTGTTCCTCACCCTCACTTCGAGCACGGGCATGCGGGACGCGCTGGTCATCACGCTGCTGGTGCAGTTGGCCGGGGTCGTCCTGACCGGACTGCTCAGCCTGCGGCTGCCGCGGGAGGTCGGCTGAGCCGGGGCCGGGCCGGGACGGCTCCGGCCACGGCTTGGACAACTCCATGTGAAGCTCCCCCTGTTGATGTTCGTCTTGCTGCACACTCCTGTCCCGGCCGGGGTGTGCCACAGGAGTCGAGGAGACGTGAGGCGTCATGCCGCAGGGCAACAGCACGAGCAAGGTCAGCCGCTGGGACCAGCACGGCCGGGAGCACGTCGTCCGGGTACAGCGCACGGGGGTGCAGCGCACGATCAGATGCGACACGTGCGGCTGGCGCAGAGGCGCCCAGTTCCTGCCGTGGCTGAAGGCCGAGGAGCATCTGGCCGAGGCCCATCAGGCGACGATCGATCCGGCGGCGGACCGGCAGCCCTCCCGTTGAGCGCGCGGGTCCGAACAAGGTCCCGGACATCCGTGCTGACCTGCGCATTTGCCTGATCGGACGACCGGTTACACAGCGTCCCAAGTGGCCGACGGAGCGAAGTCGGGTCAGCCTGGGAGACGTCCGATCGAGCGACAAGGAGATGACCATGACCTCCGCACCCCGCCACCGCCGCTACGGCCGCGCCCTCGGCGTCGGCACCCTGTCCGTGGCGCTGCTCTCCGGCGGTACGGCCGGAGCCTTCGCCGTGACCAGCGCGCAGGCCCCCGCCCCCTCGCCGACCCGCAGCAGCATGCTGCCCGTCAGGCCCCCGATCACCGGCACCGGCAAGCCGAGCATGAAGCCGTCGCGGGCCCCGGCCGCGATGGGCTCGATCACCCTCTCGGCCAACCGCAAGGTCATCAAGGTCGGGAACACCGTGGTGTTCACCGGTCGGGTCACGGGCGTGAGGTCCGGCTCCACGCTGGTGCTCCAGCACATGCACAACGGCAAGTGGACCACGCTCAATTACAGCGCGGTCGTCAGCAAGAGCGGCCGCTACACGATCAAGCGGACCTTCACCGACAAGGGCACCCATCAGCTGCGGGTGATGAGCAAGTCCAGCACGATCCACTCCTCGCCGGTCACCGTGAAGGTGAGCTGAGCCCTCGTATCAGCAGGTCCACCACGGCCGTGAACTCCTCGTCGACGCCGGGAGCGGTCCACTCGCGGGCGTAACAGGGGTCGTGGAAACGGCCGGTGGCCTGGAAGACGGCTCGGGCAGCGGCGGCCGGGTCGAGCACCGGGAAGGTGCTCGACCCGGCCCCGTCCGCGATGATCCGGGTCAGCTGCGCGGTCAGGTCGGCGATGTGCTCGCCGACCGCCGTGCCGTTCTCGTCGGTCAGCACCGTGTAGGTGGCGAAGAGTTCGGGGTCGTCGCCCGCCTTGTGCCGCTTGGCCTCGAACAGCGCCGCGAGCCAGGCCCGCAGCCGCTCCTCGGGAGTGCCGTCCATGGTGACGATGACGGCCAGTCTCTGAGACGTCCGGTCCAGCCAGCGCTTGGTGACGGCCTCGCGCAGGGCCGCCTTGGTGCGGAAGTGCCGGTAGACACTGCCGTGGCTGACGCCGAGTGCGCGGGCCACGTCGACCACGGTGGCCTTGGCGGGGCCGTGGCGGCGCAGCACCTCCTCGGTCGCTTCGAGGATGCGCTCGGCGGTCAGGGTCTCGGTGGGCGGTGCCATGCCTTAGACCGTACCCGGAGCCACGGTCAGCGCTCGCTGTCGAGGTGTGCCATCTGCGCGGTCGGGTAGCGGTCGCCGGCCGCCGCGTCCGCCGGCACGGCCTCCTCGATCGCCGCCAGGTCGGCCGCCTCCAGGGCCACGTCCAGCGCGCCCAGCGACTCGCCCAGCCGCTCGCGGGTACGGGCGCCGACCAGCGGCACGATGTCGTCGCCTCGGGAGAGCACCCAGGCGATGGCGATCTGCGCGACCGTGACGCCCTTCTGCTCGGCGATCTTGCGCAGGGCCTCGACCAGGTTCAGGTTGTGCTGGAGGTTCTCGCCCTGGAAGCGGGGCGAGTGGGCGCGGAAGTCGTTCGCGGCCAGTTGCCGGTCACGGGTGAAGTGGCCGGAGATCAGGCCGCGGGACAGCACGCCGTACGCCGTGATGCCGATGCCCAGCTCACGGGTGGTCGGCAGGATGTCCCGCTCGATGCCCCGGCTGATCAGGGAGTACTCGATCTGCAGGTCGGTGATCGGGGCGGTGGCGGCGGCCCGGCGGACGGTCTCGGCGCCGACCTCGCTCAGGCCGACGTGCCGGACGTACCCCTTCTCGATCAGTTCGGCGATCGCGCCGACGGTCTCCTCGATCGGCACGTCCGGGTCGATCCGGGCGATCCGGTAGACGTCGATGTGGTCGACGCCCAGGCGCTGCAGGGAGTAGGCGGCGAAGTTCTTCACGGCGGCGGGGCGGCCGTCGTAGCCGACCCAGTTGCCCTCCGGGTCGCGCAGGGCGCCGAACTTCACGCTGGTCAGGGCCTGCTCACGGAGGGCGGCCGGGGCGGTGCGCAGGGCCTCGCCGATCAGCATCTCGTTGTGCCCCATGGCGTAGAAGTCGCCGGTGTCCAGCAGGGTGACGCCCGCTTCCAGGGCGGCGTGGACGGTCGCGATGGACTCCGCGCGGTCGGCGTCGCCGTAGAGCGCGGACATGCCCATGCAGCCGAGGCCGAGGGCGGAGGTGTGGGGGCCGGTGGTTCCGAGGGTTCGGGTTCGCATCGTCATGGCTCCACTGTTGCATGACAGCTGACAGATTTCAATATCTGTCATTCCATAGATGTCAGCACGGCCCAGACCTCTTGACGAAAGGTCTGGACCATTCCACTGTCATGTCTACGACACCTCACCGCACCCCCACCGGGAGGCCCGCATGCCCCGCCGCACGCTGTCCCTGCTCACCGCCGCGCTCGCGACCGCCTGTCTCACCCAGATCCCGGCCGCCACCACCGCCTCCGCCGCCGACACCTGCGCGGTGAAGTCCAGGCCGGCCGGGAAGGTGCTCCAGGGCTACTGGGAGAACTGGGACGGCTCCGCGGGCGGCGTCCACCCGCCCTTCGGCTGGACCCCGATCACCGACTCCCGTATCCCCGCGCACGGTTACAACGTGATCAACGCGGCCTTCCCGGTCATCCGTTCCGACGGCACGGCCCTGTGGGAGGACGGCATGGACACGGGCGTGAAGGTGGCGACGCCCGCGGAGATGTGCGCGGCAAAGGCGTCGGGCCGGACGATCCTGCTCTCCATCGGCGGCGCGGCGGCCGGCATCGACCTGAACTCGTCGGCCGTGGCCGACCGTTTCGTCTCGACGATCGTCCCGATCCTGAAGAAGTACAACTTCGACGGCATCGACATCGACATCGAGACCGGCCTGACGAACAGCGGCAACATCAACCAACTGTCCGCGTCCCAGGCCAACTTGATCCGTATCGTCGACGGCGTCCTGGCGCAGATGCCGCCGAACTTCGGCCTGACGATGGCCCCCGAGACCGCGTACGTCACCGGCGGCAGCATCACCTACGGCTCGATCTGGGGGGCCTACCTGCCGATCATCAAGAAGTACGCCGACAACGGCCGGCTGTGGTGGCTGAACATGCAGTACTACAACGGCAGCATGTACGGCTGCTCCGGCGACTCCTACCAGGCCGGCACGGTCGCGGGCTTCACCGCCCAGACCGACTGCCTGAACAAGGGCCTGGTGGTCCAGGGCACCACCGTCAAGGTGCCCTACGACAAGCAGGTCCCCGGCTTGCCGGCCCAGCCCGGCGCGGGCGGCGGCTACATGTCACCGTCCCTGGTCTCCCAGGCCTGGAACCACTACGGCACATCCCTCAAGGGCCTGATGACCTGGTCGATCAACTGGGACGGCTCGAAGAACTGGACCTTCGGCGACAACGTCAAGGCGTTGCAGCACCGTTGAGCGACGCCGGCCGTCAGCCCGCCGGTTCCGCCAGCGCCTTGATCGCCGGCCGGAGCAGGGCGGCGACCCGGTCGGCCGGGGCCTCACGCAACGGGGCCAGGCCGAGGAGCTGGTGGCCGATCGTGACGCCCAGCAAGGTGGTGACGAGCAGGGCGGCGCGCAGTTCGCGGTCCTCGGCCGCGGGCAGCGCACCGCCGACACCGTCGATCTGTCGGCCCAGGGTCTCGCGGGCGTGCTCGGCGGCCGCCGGGTCGGTGAGCATGGAGCGCATCATCGCCAGCGCGCCCTCGGGAAGACCGCCCAGCTTGAGGCCGAGCGTGGCCAGCAGCTGATCGGCGAGCGCGTCGGCGTCGGTGGCCGTCGGCAGCGCGGGGACCGTCTGCACGGCCCGGGTGAACAGCTCGCGCTTCGAGCCGAAGTACTGCATGACCAGCGCCGGGTCGACACCCGCCGCGGTCGCCACGGCGCGGATGGTGGTGCGGTCGAACCCCTTCTCGGCGAACAGCTCCCGGGCACGGTCGAGAATGCGCGCCTCGGTGGCACGGCGGCGGTCGGCGCGGGTCTGGTGAGGGGCGGGCACGAATTCACTCTACAGCCGTTGACCGAACGTCCGGCGGGCTCCTACCGTGGTTGGGTCAACGGCCGTTGAGCGAGTGGAGTGATCTCCGTGCCGGATCTTCAAGACCCCTGGACCCCGCGCGAAGTGCTGGCCCGCTACTACCGGGCCATGTTCGACAAGTCCGCCGATGATCTCGCCGACCTGTACGCCGCGAACGCGGTGCACGAGTTCCCGTTCACCTCACCCGGCTTTCCCCCGCGCTTCGAGGGGCGGGAGGCGGTGCGCGCGGGCTATCGGGCGGCGTGGGGCGCCAGCCCCGCACAGGTCGAGGAGATCGAGCAGATCGCGATCCACGACACCGCCGATCCCGAGGTCATCATCGCCGAACAGGTCGTACGGGGATCACTGCCGGCCACCGGCGCCTCCTTCAGCGTGCCGGGCCTGCTGGTCCTCCAGGTCCACGACGGCCTGCTCACGCGGGTCCGCGACTACATGGACGGCGCGGGGGTGGCGGCGGCCAGGTCATGACCGCAGAGGGCCACCCAACCGGCCGACGGGGTCTCCCCCAACCCAAAACGCCCACCCTCCAGCCGACCGAGTCGGATGGTGGGTGGGCGTAGGCCGTGGGTCCGGGGGCGGAGCCCCCGGGACCCCGGGGACGGCGAGGGTCAGCAGCCCAGCAGGCGGCCGGCCAGGTACCCCTCGATCTGGTCGAGAGACACCCGTTCCTGCTTCATCGAGTCACGCTCACGCACGGTGACGGCATTGTCCTCAAGCGTGTCGAAGTCGACAGTCACGCAGTACGGCGTACCGATCTCGTCCTGGCGACGGTAGCGGCGGCCGATGGCGCCGGCGTCGTCGAACTCGATGTTCCAGTGCTGGCGCAGCGCCTGGGCGAGACCCTTGGCCTTCGGGGACAGCTCGGGGTTGCGGGACAGCGGGAGGACGGCCACCTTCACCGGGGCGAGGCGGTGGTCGAGGCGCAGCACCGTCCGCTTCTCCATCTTGCCCTTGGCGTTCGGCGCCTCGTCCTCGACGTAGGCGTCGAGCAGGAAGGCCAGCATGGTGCGGCCGACGCCGGCCGCGGGCTCGATGACGTACGGCGTCCAGCGCTCGCCGGCCTCCTGGTCGAAGTAGGAGAGGTCCTGGCCGGAGGCCTTGGAGTGGGCGCCGAGGTCGTAGTCGGTCCGGTTGGCGACACCCTCCAGCTCGCCCCACTCGCTGCCGCCGAACTGGAAGCGGTACTCGATGTCGGCGGTGCGCTTGGAGTAGTGGGAGAGCTTCTCCTTCGGGTGCTCGTACCAGCGCATGTTCTCAGTGCGCAGGCCCAGGCCGGTGTACCAGTTCCAGCGCTGCTCCATCCAGTACTCGTGCCACGTCTCGTCCTCGCCCGGCTTGACGAAGAACTCCATCTCCATCTGCTCGAACTCACGGGTGCGGAAGATGAAGTTGCCCGGCGTGATCTCGTTGCGGAACGACTTGCCCATCTGGGCGATGCCGAACGGCGGCTTGCGGCGCGAGGTGGTCTGCACCTGGGCGAAGTTGGTGAAGATGCCCTGGGCGGTCTCGGGGCGCAGGTAGGCGACGGAGCCGCTGTCCTGGGTCGGGCCGAGGTGCGTCGACAGCAGACCGGAGAACTGCTTGGGCTCGGTGAACTGGCCCTTGTTGCCGCAGTTCGGGCAGTTGATGTCGGCCAGGCCGTTCGCCGGGGCGTGGCCCTTCTTCTCCTCGTACGCCTCTTCCAGGTGGTCGGCGCGGAACCGCTTGTGACACGCGGTGCACTCGGTCAGCGGATCCGTGAAGGTGGCGACGTGACCGGAGGCGACCCAGACCTCGGAGGCCAGGATGACGGACGAGTCGATACCGACGACGTCCTCGCGCGACGTCACCATGTAGCGCCACCACTGGCGCTTGATGTTCTCCTTGAGCTCGACACCCAGCGGTCCGTAGTCCCAGGCGGCACGCTGTCCGCCGTAGATCTCACTGCACGGGAAAACGAAGCCACGGCGCTTGCTCAGGCTGACGATGGTGTCGATCTTGTCGGCGGCCACGGTGCTCTCTTCATTACGACGACGGGCGTTGAAGCGAGATGCTTCCAGCGAATGATTCAGGTTACCGGCGCAGGCTCCCCCCGGACCAAATCGGCCCCCTCCCCCGGGCTCTCACCGGGCCTCTCACCGGCGTTTATTGACAACGGTTTCCATGTTTGTTGAAAATGACTGTCATGAACGTACGACGACGCCTCATACCGACCGCCGCCCTCACCGCCGTGACCGCCCTCGGCCTCGGCACCCTCACGGCCTGCTCCGGCGACAGGGCGGAGGCGGCGAACACCGGCAAGTTCGACGTCGTCGCGTCCTTCTACCCCATGGCGTTCCTCGCCGACCGGATCGGCGGGGACCACGTCCACGTCACCAGTCTCACCTCCCCCGGCCAGGAGCCGCACGACCTGGAGCTCAGCCCCCGGCAGATCGCCTCCCTCCAGGACTCCGACGCCGTCCTGTACCTGAAGAACCTCCAGCCCTCCGTCGACGACGCGGTGGCCCAGTCCCCGGTCGCCACGAAGATCGACGCGGCCTCCCTGACCACGCTCGAGGAGCACGGCAACGAGGTCGGCGGCCACGCCGCCGCGCACGACACCCACCAGGGCGAGGAGGCCGGCGCCGAGGATCCGCACATCTGGCTCGACCCGGTGCGCTACGCCCAGGTCGCCGAGGGCGTCGGCAAGGCCTTCGAGAAGGCCGACCCCAAGCACGCGGCCGACTACCGGAAGAACACCGCGGCCCTGGTCAAGCAGCTGACCGATCTGGACCGGCAGTTCAGGACCGGCCTCGCGCACACGAAGACCAAGGTCTTCATCACCACCCACGCCGCCTTCGGCTATCTCGCCGAGCGCTACGGCCTGACCGAGGAGGCCATCAACGGCCTCGACCCCGAGTCCGAGCCCAGCGCCGCACGCGTGAAGGACCTGGAGACGATGGCCAAGGCCGACGGCGTATCCACCGTCTTCTACGAGACGCTCGTCAGCGACAAGACCGCGAAGACCATCGCGTACGACGCGGGCCTGAAGACCGACGTGCTGGACCCGATCGAGGGCATCACGGCCAAGTCCCGCGGCAAGGACTACTTCTCCGTCCAGGAGGCCAACCTCAAGGCTCTCCAGCAGGCCCTCGGCTCGAAGTGAGGGGACACGAGATGACCCACGAGATGACCAGCGAACCCGTCATATCCCTGCGCGGGGTCACCGCCGAACTCGGCGCGCGCCCCGTGCTCCGGGGCATCGACCTCACGGTCCGCCGCGGCGAGGTCGTCGCGCTGCTCGGCGCCAACGGCTCCGGCAAGTCCACGGCGATCCGCACGATCATCGGCCAGGTCCCGGTCAGCGGCGGCACCATCGAGCTGTTCGGCACCGCGCGCCGCGCCTTCCGCGACTGGGCGCGCGTGGGCTACGTACCGCAGCGGACGACGGCCGCGGGGGGCGTCCCCGCGACGGTGACCGAGATCGTGTCGTCCGGCCGGCTGTCCCGCACCCGCTTCGGCGTCTTCCGCAGGGCCGACCGGGACGCCGTGCACCGGGCCCTGGAGCTGGTCGGGATGGCCGACCGCGCCAAGGACTCGGTGAACGCCCTGTCCGGCGGCCAGCACCAGCGCGTCCTGATCGCCCGCGCCCTCGTCGCCGAGCCCGAACTGCTGATCATGGACGAGCCGATGGCCGGCGTCGACCTGGCCAGCCAGGAGGTGCTCGCCCACACGCTGAAGCAGCAGGTCGACTCAGGTACGACGGTCCTGCTCGTCCTGCACGAACTGGGCCCCCTGGAGCCCCTGATCGACCGGGCGGTCGTGCTGCGCGACGGCTGCGTCCTGCACGACGGCCCGCCGCCGCAGGCCGTCGGCCAGCACGCCCTGCCCGGCCACGACCACGTACACCCGCACGCACCGGCGGGCACCGAACCTCTGCGGACGGGACTGCTGAGCTGATGGACCTCCTGAACTACGCCTTCATGCAGCGGGCGCTGCTCGCCGCCGTCCTGGTCGGCATCACCGCGCCCGCGATCGGCATCTACCTCGTCCAGCGCCGCCAGCCCCTGATGGGCGACGGCATCGGCCACGTGGCGATGACCGGCGTCGGCCTCGGCTTCCTGCTGCACGCCTCGCCGGTGTGGATGGCCACGGCCGTCTCCGCGCTGGGCTCGGTCCTGATGGAACTGATCCGCTGGTACGGCAGGACGCGCGGCGACATCGCCCTCGCGATGCTCTTCTACGGCGGTATGGCGGGCGGCGTGATGTTCGTCAACATCGCGCCGGGCGGCTCCAACGCGAACCTCATGTCATACCTGTTCGGCTCGTTGTCGACGGTGGCCCCCTCGGACGTGACCGCGATCATGGTGCTCGCCGCGTTCGTCGTCGCGGTGACCCTCGGTCTGCGCCGCCAGCTGTTCGCCGTCAGTCAGGACGAGGAGTTCGCCCGGGTCACCGGGCTGCCCGTGCGGGCGCTGAACCTGCTCGTCGCGGTCACCGCCGCCGTCACGGTCACCGTGGCCATGCGGGTGGTCGGCCTGATCCTGGTGTCCGCGCTCATGGTCGTACCGGTGGCGGCGGCGCAGCAGCTCACCCGCAGCTTCGCCGTGACCTTCGCGATCGCCGTCGCCATCGGCGTGTCCGTGACGGTCACCGGCACGATCACCTCGTACTACCAGGACGTTCCGCCCGGCGCGACGATCGTCCTGCTGACCATCGCCGCGTTCGTCGCGCTGACGGTCCTGGCCACACCGCTGGCCCGCCGACGCGCCCGCGCGGCGGCCGCCGCACAGCCCGCCGGGGATCCGGCAGAGTGCACCATTCCGGCCACTCGGCCGGCCGGGGACGAGATCATCGTCTGACCGCTGACAGCCCGGGCTGGCACAATGGCCGCCCGGGCAGAAGCGAGACGTGAGGAGACAACGGTGACGACCGCTGGACCGCCCGTGAAGGGCCGCGCGACCCGCCAGCGTGCAGCCGTGGCGGCGGCCCTGGACGAGGTCGATGAGTTCCGCAGCGCGCAGGAACTGCACGACATGCTCAAGCACAAGGGCGACTCGGTCGGCCTGACCACGGTGTACCGCACCCTCCAGTCCCTCGCCGACGCCGGCGAGGTCGACGTCCTGCGCACGTCCGACGGCGAGTCCGTCTACCGCCGCTGCTCGACCGGCGAACACCATCACCACCTCGTCTGCCGCGCCTGCGGCAAGGCGGTGGAGGTGGAGGGCCCGGCCGTCGAGAAGTGGGCGGAGGCCATCGCCGCCGAGCACGGCTACGTCAACGTGGCCCACACGGTGGAGATCTTCGGCACGTGCGCGGACTGCGCGGCGGGCTGTGCGCCGTAGGTGTGCGGACCGTTGCCGGCTGCGGGTCCGTCGTGGCTGGCCGCGCCCCCGCGGCGGAGCCGCATTGATACAGCCCAGCGCCCCTTCCGGGCGCTCTACACCCGTCGGATGTGCCGGTCGAGTATCGCCCGCAGCCGGTCCGCGTCCGACGGGTCGGTCAGGCCGTGCTTGGGCAGCAGGGTCAGGCACCGTGCCTTCTCGTCGTCGCTGAACAGCACGAACAGCTCCGGCGTCTCCCGGTACACCGGCCGCGCACCCCACCCCTGGGTGACGGTGATGTGCTCCCCGCGGATCGTCACCCCGGCGTCCGTCACCGTCGTACGACAGGGGCCGTTCACATCCGCGGCGCGCATCATGCCGCGTCCCTGCAAGCGGGGCAGCAGGACGAGACCGAGCGCGAAGTAGCACAAGAGGAGGAGCGTGGGCAGGTCGATGTCCCCGTCGGAGGCCAGGAGGGCGTACGTCAACGCGCCCACGGCCACCGCCCCCACCAGATGCCGGACCGCCCAGGTGACTTTCCTGCGCGCCCACAGTGCCGACGAGAAGTCCCGCGCGGTCGGCCGGTAGTCCAGCTCGACCGTCTCCTGCACCGCATCCCGCCCCATGTCCATGACCATGAAGCGGGATCATACGGGGCCTGCGCGGCGGCTCAGCCTCGTCCGAAGCAGCGCTCCAGTTCGTCCAGATCGTAGAAGGCGCTGCCCTTGGCGGCGGGACGGCAACCCGCCTTGAACGGCGTCTCCCGCTCGTCGTAGAGCATGCGGACGAGGTAACGGCCGTCCTTCTCGTACACGTCCCACTGGATGTTGGCGCCGAGCGGCGCCACCGACGCGCCCCGCCAGGAATTGTCGGCGTAGGTGTACGGCTCCCCCGGCGTCGCCGGCTTCGTGCTGCCGGGCAACCCCATCAGCGCGGCCAAGGGGATGATCTCCTCGGCGTGGGTGAAGCGCAGCTCGGCGCCGAGGTCGCTGGTGCCGGCGCGCTTGGCCTCGACCTGCTCGAAGAAGTCGTCCAGGAGGACATCAGCCATCTTGTAGGTGATGTCGCTCCCGGAGAACCCGGGGCCCTTCTCGTAGAAGTCCTCCGCGTCCCCGAGGTAACCGAACCAGGCGGCGTCCGAGCGGGAGACGTAGCGGTCCATGCCCCAGCCCCTGCCGTCCGGGTCAGGGCTCTCCTCATTCATCGCCGGCGCGATGGCGTACAGGTTGTAGACGGCCTGCGCGGCGCCGACCTGGTCGCTGATCCCGTCGACGAACGGCTCCTTGAAGATCCGCCGCAGCACACTGCGCGCGGCCTCGTGCGTCCTGGGCTGGTCGCTGATCGAGTTCAGCGTGTCCTTGAGCCGCTGGTCGTTCGCGATGTAGTCCCGGTACGCGGCACCACCCGCCGCCTTGTGGAAGTACAGCAGGTCCTTGTCCGTGCGGGTCGCCCCGATCAGCGGCTTCAGCGCGGGGTCGGCGGCGGCGAGGGCGCCGGTGTACTCGCTCGCGCTGTCCACGGCCCGCCCCTGCCCGGAGCTGACCACGTCGATCTTCTCGCCCTGGTCGGCGATGTCCTTGAACAGGGCGGGCAGGCGCTGCTCCATGCGCGTCGCCGTGTCCCGCATCTCCCGCCGGCCGCGCCCGCTGAGGTTGCCGTACCCGACCTTCTCCATGGCGGCCATGAGCGCCCGCACGGTCGGACCGAACTCCTCACCCTCACTGGTGAGTTGGCCCTCCGCCCGGGCCTTGTCCCACAGCCCGAGGATCAGGTCGCCGTCCTCGCTGCCGGTCGCCGCACGGGAGCCGTGCCGGGAGACGTTCTCGGTGAAGACGGCGGTGTATCCGGCCGGGGGCTGGTGGTAGGCGCGCGGGTTCTGCCCGGGCACGTACGGGGCCTTGGTGCCGTAACTCTCGCGGTGCGCGGGGCCGTCGGCGGCGTGCGCGGGCAGCGCGGTGAGCAGCAGGGCGCCAAGGGCGAGAACAGGCGTGAGACGTCTCATGAGTCCCCCATCCTCGGCGGCCCGCGTGAACCGCCAGTGGCTACGAAGTGGACTCACCCTTCATCGCGGCCTCCATGGCGAGCAGTTCCTCGTTCGGGACGGCACCGCCGAACCGCCGGTCCCGGGAGGCGAATTCGACACAGGCCCGCCACAGGTCACGACGGTCGAAGTCGGGCCACAGCACGTCCTGGAAGACCATCTCGGCGTACGCGCTCTGCCAGAGCAGGTAGTTGGAGGTGCGCTGCTCCCCGCTGGGCCGGAGGAAGAGGTCCACGTCCGGCATGTCCGGGTAGTACAGGTACTTCTGGAGGGTCTTCTCGTTGACCTTCCCCGGGTCCAGCCGCCCCGCCGCGACATCCTCGGCCAACGCCTTCGCCGCGTCGGCGATCTCGGCCCGCCCGCCGTAGTTCATGCAGAAGTACAGCGTGAGCAGGTCGTTCCCCTTGGTCTGCTCCTGGGCGACCTGCAGTTCCTTGGCGACCGACTTCCACAGCTTGGGCATACGGCCCACCCAGCGGACCCGGATGCCGAGTTCGTCGAGCTGGTCCCGCGTCTTGCGGATGAAGTCGCGGTTGAAGTTCATCAGGAAGCGGACCTCGTCGGGCGACCGCTTCCAGTTCTCGGTGGAGAAGGCGTAGAGGGAGATGTTGCGGACGCCGACCTCGATCGACCCCTGGAGGACGTCGAGGACGCGCTCGGCACCGACCTTGTGCCCCTCGGTCCGCGGCAGCCCCCGCTCCTTCGCCCACCGCCCGTTGCCGTCCATGACGATGGCCACGTGGTTGGGGACCAGCTCGCCGGGGAGCTTGGGCGCGCGGGCACCGGACGGGTGCGGCTCCGGCGCCTTGTACTCGCGCCGCCGGCGCCCCAGGATCCCGCGTACGACCATGTGCTTCTCGTCTCCCTCTTGCTTCTCGACGTACCTGAGCGTTACTTCTCGACGTACCTGAGCGAACGCAGCCCGCGCTCCAGATGCCAGTGCAGGTAGGCGGACACCAGCCCGCTGCCCTCGCGGACGTACCGCGCCTCGCACGCGTCCGCCGTCTCCCAGTCTCCCGTAAGCAGCGCCCCGAGGAGTACCAGGGTCTGTGGCGACGGTACGACACTCCCGGGCACCCGGCAGTCGACGCAGACGGACCCACCGGAGGCCACGGAGAAGAACCGGTTCGGTCCGGGCATCCCGCACTTCGCGCAGTCACCGAAACTCGGGGCGTATCCGTTGACGGCGAGGGAGCGGAGCAGGAAGGCGTCGAGGACGAGGTGGGGCGCGTGCTCGCCCCGGGCGAGGGTACGCAGGGCGCCCACGAGCAGCAGATACTGCTGCACGGCCGGCTCCCCCTCGTGATCGGTGAACCGCTCGGCGGTCTCCAGCATCGCCGTCCCGGCGGTGTACCGCGCGTAGTCGGTGACGATCCCGCCACCGTACGGCGCGATGGTCTCGCTCTGCGTGCACAGCGGCAGCCCGCGCCCGACCAGCTCGCTCCCGCGCGCGAAGAACTGCACGTCGACGTGGGAGAAGGGCTCCAGCCGGGCCCCGAACTTCGACTTCGTCCGCCGCACGCCCCGGGCCACGGCCCGTACCCGCCCGTGACCGCGCGTTAGCAGCGTGATGATCCGGTCCGCCTCACCCAGCTTCTGGGTGCGCAGCACGATGCCGTCGTCGCGGAACAGACTCATGGACACCATTCTCGCCCAAGCGCTCCCCTGCACGCGCCCTTAAACAATATGTTGAAGCCGGGCGATGAACACGACGTGGGAAGAAGGTGCAGCCCGTGCCGCTCGACGGCTTCGCTCCATGGCCCGAGGACGCCGCCCTCGCCTACCGCCGCGCCGGCTACTGGCAGGGCCGTCCCCTGCCCGAGCTGCTGCACGACTGGACACGCGAGCACGGCCCACGCACGGCACTCGTGCACGGCACGACCCGCCTCACGTACTTCCAGCTGGACCGACGGGTGAGCCGGATGGCGGCCGGTCTGCGACTGCGGGGTGTCGAGCCCGGCAGACGGGTGGTGGTGCAGCTGCCGAACACCCCGGAGTTCGTCGTCGCGATGTTCGCGCTGATGCGGGTCGGCGCGATCCCGGTGCTCGCGCCGACGGCCCACCGGGAGACGGAGATCGCCCACCTGGTCGCCGAGAGCGAGGCGGCCGGCTACGTCGGTCCGGCGGTGCACCACGGCTTCGGCCACGCGGAGATGGCGGCCCGGATCGCCGTCGGCTCGACGTCGATGCGGCGGATCTTCACCCTCGCCGCGCCCGGCGGGCAGACGGGCGGCTTCTCGTTGCTGCCGGGGGGCGCACTGGCCTTCCCGCTGGACACGGTGGACGAGGCACCGGTGCCGGACCGCCGCCTGGACGCCTCGGACGTGGCGTTCTTCCTGCCGTCGGGTGGCGGCGGTACGACGACACCGCCGAGGCTCATCGGGCGCACCCACGACGACTACGCCTACCAACTCCGCGCCATGGCGGAGCCGCTCGCTCTCGGCCGCGAGGACGTGTATCTGGCGGCCCTGCCGGCAGAGTCGAACCTCGCCTTGGGCTGTCCCGGCATCCTCGGCACCCTGGCGGTGGGCGGCACGGTCGTACTGCTCGACGACCCGACGCCGGACGCGGCCTTCCACGCGATCGCACGGGAAGGGGTGACCGTCACGTCGGTGACGCCGGGCATCGCCGCCCGGTGGCTGGACGCCCTGGACGACGTCGAGGCCGACCTGGGCCCACTGCGGGTGATGCAGATCGGCGGCGGCGCCCGCCTGGATCCCGGCCTGGCCGACCTGGCCGCAGGGATCGAGCCCGGCTTCGGCTGCCGGCTCCAGCAGGTGTGGGGCACGGCGGAAGGACTGCTCACCGCCACCCGCCTGGACGACCCGCGCGACGTGGTCCTCACCACCCAGGGCCGTCCGGTCTCCCCGGCCGACGAGATCCGCATCGACGCGCCCGAGGGAGAGGCCGGCGAACTCCTGGTCCGAGGCCCCTGCACCGTGCGCGGGTACTACCGCTCCCCCGAGCACAACGCCCGAGCCTTCACCGCCGACGGTTTCTTTCGCACCGGACACCTGGCCCGGTTGACGGCCGAGGGCAACCTGGTCGTGGAGGGCCGTGTCGAGGGCGTCGAGAACATCGGGGACATGGTGGTCTAGGGCACCTCCCCACGGCTGCGGGCGTTGGCGCAGGCGGTCGCCGCGCTCATCCGCTCGGCGGGAGTGGCGAGCCGCACCGCTCCGGGGTCGGCATCCCACTCCCTGCCTCCGCCGTAGGGTCTCAGCTGGAGGTACGGGCCCACGTGGCCCATGACGATCCCCACGCGCCCGGTGCGGGTGTCCATGGCGTGGCTGCCGATGGGAGGCTTCACCGGGGCACCTCTCGCGCGACCTTTTCCAGAGCCGACCGCGATTCCTTCAAGCTCTCCTCCACCTCGTCGGTTCCGGGCATCACGCTCCTCTTTCTTTCCGGTTCTTTCCGGGTTTCACCCTTCGCACATCCAGAGTGACGCTCCGCCACTACACTCGGCAGGGGTCTGCGCCCTACAAGCGCGAGGCAGGCCAAGGGGGTTGGCCATGGCCAACGGTTCCCGGCAGGCGGCGTGGGAGTTCTTCGGCGCGGAGCTGAAACGGCGCCGACAGCGGATCGACGAGGTTCTACAGACCGACGGTTTTTTCGAACGGCTGTGGCGAAAGCTGCGGTCCTCCATGAGACGTTCCTGCGGATCCCCGTTGGCGGCCCGGGAGTCATGGCACACCAGCCGGAGCACGTCGCGACGCTGATGCGGGAGCGCACGACGATGGTGCAGGTGTTGCCGTTCGCGGCGGGAGCACACCCGGAGACGGGCAAACTCATGAAGCTCATGGAGTTCGATGACGCCTGAGCGACGCCCGCTGGCGCAAGAGCAGCTACAGCGGAGGCAGCGGCGGGGAGGACTGCATCGAGGTGGCCGACAAAGTCGCCGGTGTCGTACCCGTCCGGGACAGCAAGGTGCCCGGCAGTGCGGTGCTGGTGATCGGGCCGGCCGTGTGGGCGGAGTTCATCCGCACCCTTGGGGCCGCTCGCTTCCAGGCCGGTGTCGTGCTTCCCCGCTCCGCGTCAAGGGCGCTACGCCGACGTACCGGGCCATGTCCTCCCAGGAGGCCCCCCGCTCCCGTTCGTACACGAGGGCCCTCGTCAGGACCCGCTCGGCCAGTCCGACCAGCGTTCGCGCCTCGCTGGCCCGAAGCCGAGTCCGGCGTAGGCGTCGTGGCGCGTGGGCACCAACTCACGGGCGGTGTCGGCGAACCCGTACGCGGCGCTGCTGAGCACCAGCCGGGCCAGTGCCTCTCAGGTGTAGCAGCGTCGTACGGCGTCGTGCCGTTCATCCGGGTCAGGGTCGCATGCGGGCCGAGTCCGGGTTCGGGAATTTCCGGCCGCCGCCGGATCGGCATCATCCCCCGCCCGACCGCCAATGGTGCGACCTCTGGCGGCTAGCCCATTCGTGTGCGCCGTCTTGACCACCCCCACGCCCCCTCCTATGGTCGCGCTACCGACCGGACGTAGGACGTAGGACGTCGTATCTCCCACCCCCCTCCTCCCCTTCCCCCGACGACTTGCTGGAGGACCCGTGCGCGACGACGTGATTCCCGACGTACCGGCACCGCGCCGCCGGTCGTTCCTGAAGTACACGGGGGCCCTGGGCGCGGCCGCCGTTCTGCCGCCCGTGCTGGCGGGCTGCTCCGCAGGACCGGAGTCCACGAACGACACCGGGGGCGGCGGCAGCGGCAAGGACCGGACACTGACCGCGGTGATCGGCTACGGCAACGACGGCAGCTGGGATCCGACGCAGACGGCGTCGGCGTTCTGCATGGCCGCCAACAACCATATCTACGAGGGGCTGCTGGACACCGACCCGATCAGCCGGATGCCCTATCCCGCGCTCGCCACCGAGGTGCCCAAGGACGCCAACGCCACCACCTGGCGGTTCACCCTGCGTTCGGGCGCGACCTTCCACGACGGCAAGCCCGTGACCGCCGACGACGTCGTGTTCGTCTTCGACCGGATCCTCGATCCGAAGACCCAGACGCTCGCCAAGGGGTTCTTCGCCAGCTGGCTGAGCGGTGCCCGCAAAGTCGACTCGCGCACCGTCGAGCTCGTGCTCAAGTTCCCCTTCCCCGACGGGCTTTCCCGGCTCACCCTCGCCAAGATCATGCCGAAGCACGTGTTCTCCAAGCCCGGCGCCTGGGACGACGCCATCAAGGGGCTGGCCGTCGGCTCGGGGCCGTACCGGCAGACCGCGCACCACCCGAAGTCCAACACCACCTTCGAGGCCTTCGCCGCCTACAACGGGCCGCGCCCGCCTGCCTTCAAGCGCATGAACTGGCTGACCATCGTGGATGCCGCTCCGCGCGTCGCGAAGATCTCCGGATCCGATGCCGGGGCGCAGATCGCCGACAACATCCCCTACGCCAACATCGCCAGGCTGGAGCAGGGCGGGCTCAAGGTCGCCGGTGGCGCGGGGATGAACAACCTCTTCCTGATGTTCAACACCCAGCACAAGCCCTTCGACGACGTGCGGGTGCGGCAGGCGCTGCACTACGCCATCGACACCGAGAAGATGGTGCAGGTCGCCCTCAAGGGGCACGGGAAGCCCGCCTCCTCGTTCCTGAACGAGGGGAACCCGACCTACCGGCGCGCCAAGACCGTGTACGACTACGACCCCGACAAGGCGAAGGCGCTGCTGAAGGCCGCCGGGGTCAGCAACCTCAAGGTCAACATCCTTGCCGTCAACGTCAGTTGGATCGTGGACTGTCTGCCGACCATCAAGTCCTCCTGGGACGCGATCGGCGTGGAGACGACGCTGGCGCCGCAGGAGACCACGGCCGTGTTCACCAAGATGGACCAGAAGCAGGACTATCAGGTCGTCGCCGCGGCTTCCAATCCGAATCAGTTCGGGCTCGACGCCGATCTGATCATGCACTACAACTACGGGCCGCAGAACCTGTGGATGCAGTACACCCGGTGGGCCGGCAACCCCGTCGCCAAGCAGCTCTTCAAGGACATGGACCGGGCGACCCGGGAGCCGGATCCGGAGAAGAAGAAGGCGATCATCCAGGACTACGTCGACGTCGTCGCCGAGCAGGCGGTGCTGTACCCGGTCGTTCACAATGAGCTGATGACCGCCTGGGACGCCCGGAAGCTCACGGGTATAAGGGCGCAGCCCTATCCCGGCATCAATCTCCTCCAGGCCAAGTGGATCTGACGGCATGACAGCAGTCGTACGGATCCTGCTCCGCCGTATCGCGCTGCTCGTGCCGCTGATGCTCGGGATCGTGCTGTTCGTGTTCCTGGTGATGCGGTTCTCGGACGTCGATCCCGCGTCCGCGTTCTTCCAGGGGGCGAATCCGACTCCGCAGCAGTTGCACGACTTCCGGGAACGGAACGGGCTCCTCGATCCGCTCCCGGTGCGGTACGTCCACTTCGTCGGCGATCTCCTCCACGGCGACCTCGGCACCAGCGCCCTGACCCGGGCCCCGGTGGTCAAGCAGGTCACCACCGCGCTGCCGCTCACTCTCCAGCTGACCTTCCTCGGGCTCGCCATCGCGGTGGTGCTGGCGCTGGTGGGTGGGGTGACGGCCGCTGTGTACCGGGACCGGATCCCGGACCAGGTCATCCGGGTGGTCTCGCTGGTCGGGGTGGCCGCGCCCGGCTTCTGGCTGGCGCTGCTGATGATCCAGTACCTGGCGGTGGACCGGGGCTGGTTCCCGACCGGCGGCTACATCAACCCGGCCGACTCGGTCACCGGCTGGCTGAAGACCATGGCGCTGCCCGCCTTCGCCCTCTCCCTGCCGGTGGCCGCGCAGCTGACGAGGATCGTGCGGACGTCGGTGGTGGAGGAGCTGGACAAGGACTATGTGCGGACGGCGATCGGGAGCGGGCTGCCGCCGTGGGTGGTCGTCGGGCGGAACGTCCTGCGCAACGCCCTGGTCAATCCGCTGACCGTGCTCGGGCTGCGGGTCGGCTATCTCCTCGGCGGTGCCGTAGTCATCGAGACGATCTTCTCGCTGCCCGGCATGGGCAAGCTGATGATCGACGCCGTGCAGAACGGCGACCCGGCCGTGGTGCAGGGGGTGGTGCTGACGACCGCCACCGGGTTCGTCGTCGTCAATCTCGTGATCGACATTCTGTATCTGCTGGTCAACCCACGTCTGAGGGCGGGCTGATGATCACGCGCGCGAGTCTTGCCGAGCGGCTCTCCCGGCCCGGCGGCGTGCGGCCGCGGGGCTGGCGCCGGCTGCCGCTGCTGTCGAAGGTCGCCGTCTGTTTCCTGGCCTTCGTCATCCTCGTCGCCGTACTCGCCCCGCTCCTCGCTCCCGACGATCCCCTCGACCAGCAGGACCCGGCCGGCGGCAGCGGGCATCCGTCCGCCGCGCACTGGTTCGGGCAGGACAGCCTGGGCCGGGACATCCTGAGCCGGCTGATGTACGGCGCCCGGTGGTCGCTGGCGATCGGGCTGGGGGCGACGGCGCTCGCGCTGGTCGTGGGTGCCGTCGTAGGCGCGGTCGCCGCCACCTCCCGCAAGGCGGTCGACGAGACGCTGATGCGCTGCCTGGACGTGGTGATGGCGTTCCCGGGGATCGCGCTCGCCGCCGTGCTGGTCGCCGTGTTCGGCGGGGGGATCGGCGTGCTGATCTGTGCCATCGCCTTCCTGTTCACTCCCCCCGTGGCGCGGGTGGTGCGGGCCAACGTCCTCGATCAGTACGGCGAGGACTACGTCACGGCGGAACGGGTGATCGGCGCCCGTACGCCCCACATCGTGGCGCGGCACGTGGCCGTGAACTGCGCCGCCCCGGTGCTGGTGTTCTGCACGGTCCAGGTCGCCGAGGCGATCGTGTTCGAGGCGTCGCTGTCCTTCATCGGCGCCGGGGTGCGGCCGCCGGACCCGTCCTGGGGCAGTGTCATCGCCGACGGCAAGAACATGGTGCTGACCGGCGGCTGGTGGGCGACCGTCTTCCCCGGGCTGCTGATCCTGCTGACCGTGCTGTCGCTGAACATCCTCTCCGAGGGGGTGTCCGACGCGTGGGCGGCACCGGCCCCGAGGGAGGTGGCAACGCCCAAGAACCGGCTGGAGGCGCCGGAGCCGGGCAGCGGTGAGGTGCTGCGGCTGCCCGGGCTGGCCGAGGCCGCCCGGCGGCTGCGGTCCCGGGCCCGGCCGCTGCCCGACCGGAGCGGGCAGCCGGTGCTCGCCGTGGAGAACCTCACCATCGGCTTCCCGGACCGGCACCGGGGTGTCGACATCGTGGCCGGGGTGAGCTTCGAGGTGTACCCCGGGGACGTACTCGGTCTGGTGGGCGAGTCGGGCTGCGGGAAGTCGCTGACCGCGCTCACCGTCATGGGACTCCAGCCGAGTCACGCGCGCATCGGAGGGCAGGTGCGGTTCCGGCAGCGGGACCTGCTCGCCGAGCCGATGCGGGCCAGGCGGCGGCTGCTCGGGCACGAGATGGCGATGGTCTACCAGGACGCCCTGTCCTCGCTGAACCCGGCGATGACCATCCGCGCCCAGCTGAAACAGCTCGTCCGGCGCGGGGGCAGGCGCGGTCCGCGCGAGCTCATGGAACTGGTCGGCCTGGATCCGGAGCGCACCCTGCGCAGCTATCCGCACGAGCTGTCCGGCGGGCAGCGGCAGCGCGTGCTCATCGCCATGGCACTGTCGCGCGACCCACGGCTGATCGTCGCCGACGAGCCGACGACCGCCCTGGACGTCACCGTGCAGGCCCAGGTGATGGAGCTGCTGCTGCGGCTGCGCGAGGAGCTGGGGTTCGCGCTGATCCTGGTCTCGCACGATCTGGCGCTGGTCGCCGACATCACCGACCGGGTGGTGGTGATGTACGGCGGGCAGATCGTGGAGAGCGGGGTGACCGCCGACCTGGTGGCGGCGCCGGCCCACCACTACACGCGCGGGCTGCTCGGCAGTGTGCTGTCCCTGGAGTCGGCCGAGGAACGGATGACGCAGATCAAGGGGGTCGTACCGTCCCCCGCCGACTTCCCGGCGGGCTGCCGCTTCGCCGACCGCTGCCCGCTGGCGAGCGAGGTGTGCCACGCGCATGCTCCCGTCCTCGGCGGTACGGCCACCCACACGGCCGCCTGCCATCACCCGGCGGTGGACCTCACGTCGGCGCAGAGCGAGGAGGCACTGCAGTGACCGCCGTGGTCGAGGTGCAAGGCGCCCATGTCGTGCACAAGGCCCGCAGCGGCGGGCTGTTCCGCCGTGACCGGGTGTACGCCCTGACCGGCGCCGATCTCACCGTGGCCGCCGGGGAGACGGTGGGGGTGGTCGGCGAGTCGGGGTGCGGGAAGTCGACACTGGCGCGGGTGCTGGTGGGCATCCAGCGGCCGGTGTCGGGCTCGGTGGCGTTCCAGGGCCGTGACCTGTGGACGATGCCGCCCGCCGAGCGCCGGGCCACGGTCGGCGCCGGCGTCGGACTGGTCTTGCAGGACCCGTCGACCGCCCTGAACCGGCGGCTCACGGTACGGCGGATCCTGCGCGACCCATTGGATGTGCATCAGCGGGGCACACGGGCCGAACGGGATGACCGGGTAAGGGAGTTGATGGGCCTGGTCGGGCTTCCCCGGGCCCTGGCCGACGCCCTGCCCGGGCAGCTCTCCGGCGGGCAGCGGCAGCGCGTCGCCATCGCCCGCGCGCTCGCCCTGGACCCGGCGCTGGTCGTCGCCGACGAGCCGACCAGCGCCCTGGACGTGTCGGTCCGCGCCCAGATCCTCAACCTCCTGCTGGACCTGAGGGAACGCCTCGGCCTGGCCCTGGTGTTCGTCTCGCACGACATCCAGACGGTACGGCGGATGAGCGACCGGGTGATCACCATGTACCTGGGCCGGATCGTGGAGGAGACCCCGGCCGGCCGGGTCACCGACGCCGCCCGGCACCCGTACACCCGCGCCCTGTTCTCCGCCACGCCCGGCCTGCTGGACCCCATCGACCCGATCCCGCTGACCGGGCCGGTGCCCTCGGCGACCCGGCCGCCGAGCGGCTGCCCGTTCCGCACCCGCTGCTGGAAGGCGGACGGGTTGTGTGCCGAGGTGATGCCGGACTTCTCGGCCGCGTCGCGCCCCGAACACCGCTACCGGTGCCACCATCCTGTTGAGGAGGAGGAATCGACCCGCGACCTAGCACGCCAGGAGCCCTGACATGCCCTTCCCCACCCCGCTCACCGGTGTCGTCCCGCCCGTCTGCACGCCCCTGACACCGGAACGCGAGGTGGACGTGCCCTCGCTGCTCGGTCTGGTCGACCATCTGGTGGAGGGCGGGGTGCACGGGCTGTTCCTGCTCGGCTCCACGTCCGAGGCGGCGTTCCTCACGGACCGGCAGCGCAGGCAGGTCGTGGAGGCGGTCGTCGCCCATGTGGGCGGTCAGCTGCCGATCCTCGCCGGCGCCATCGACATGACCACGCCGCGCGTCCTGGACCACGTCGCGGCGGTGACGGCGGCCGGAGCGGACGCGGTGGTCGTCACCGCACCCTTCTACGCGCGCACCCACCGCTCCGAGATCGTCCACCACTACCGCCGGATCGCCGCCGCCTCCGAGGTGCCGGTCATCGCCTACGACATCCCCGTCGCCGTGCACACCAAGCTCCCCGCCGACGTGGTGCTGGGTCTTGCCGCCGACCGGGTGCTGGCGGGGATCAAGGACTCCAGCGGGGACCTGGCCGCCTTCCGCGAGATCGTCACCGGCTCCCGCGTGCACCCCGGTTTCAGCGTGCTGACCGGCTCCGAGCTGATCGTGGACTCCGCGCTGGCCCTGGGCGCCGACGGGGCGGTGCCGGGGCTGGCCAACGTCGACCCGCACGGGTACGTCCGGCTGTACCGGATGTGCCGCGCCGGCGACTGGGAGGGGGCGCGGGAGGAGCAGGAACGGCTGTGCGCGCTGTTCGGGATGGTGACGGTCGGGGATCCGGCGCGGATGGGCGGCGGCTCGTCGGCACTGGGCGCGTTCAAGGCGGCGCTGCATCTGCGCGGGATCATCGACTGCGCGGTGACGGCCGAGCCGCAGGTGCCGCTGTCGGGCGAGGAGGCCGAGAGGGTCGGCAAGTTCCTGGCGGCGGCGGGGTTGCTCTAGCTCCGTGACAGGGTCAGTCTGCGGAACTCCACGGTGTCGTAGCTGTGGGTCGCGCCCGTCTCGTACAGGACGCCGATCGTGCCGGAGCCGAGCTGGACCAGGTCGGAGTAGGCGGCCGGGCGGTCCGAGAGGGTGAGCAGCTTGGTGAAGGTGCGGCCGGCGTCCGTGCTCGACCAGAGGGCCAGTGCGCGGCGGGCTGTGGGCACCGAGGGGGCGGAGAACAGCAACGGGGCCGCCGGCCCGCGGACTTGGAGGAGGCTGCCCTGGACCACCGGGACGGCGTTCAGGGTGGGCTGGACGGCGTAGGGGCGGTCGAGGGTGGTGCCGCCGTCGTCGGAGTAGGTGTCGAGGCGGTTGCCGGGGGCGGTGCCGTACTGGTCGCGGGCGTTGAAGTAGAGCCTGCCGTCCGGAAGTTGGGCGGCGGTCGTCTCGTTGACGTTGGTCACGCCGTCCTGGGTCTCGGTCACGAAACCGAGCTGCCAGGTGCGGCCGTCGTCGTCGCTGTAGAGCGCGTGCCCGCCGTCGTACCGGGATCCGGGGCCGGAGGACATGGCGGGCGAGGCGACGGAGTGGTTGGCGGGGATGAGCAGGCGGCCGGCGTGCGGGCCCCGGGTGAGGGCGAGGGCGTGGCCGGGACCGGTGGCGTACCAGCGCCAGCCGGGCAGCTTCACCTGTGCCGTGATCTCCGCCGGAGCCGTGAAGTGCCGGCCGTCGTCCCAGCTGCGCTGCACGAACACCCGGCGGTCCCCCGCCCCGCGCCGGATCTGGTCCTCCGTGGCCTTCCCGTCGTTGCCGCAGGTCACCAGCACGACGGCCCCGGTGCGCGGGTCCTCGACGGGCGCCGGGTTGCCCCGGGTGTCCCCGTGCTCGCCGGCCACGACCGTCAGCGGGCCCCAGGTGCAGCCGCCGTCGGCGGAACGACGCAGTACGACATCGATGTCACCGGTGTCGGCGGCACCGTCCCGCCGTCCCTCGGCGAAGGCCAGCACGGCGCCGTACCGGGTCTTCACGACCGCGGGGATGCGGTAGGTGGCGTAGCCGCCCTGGCCGGAGACGTAGGGCACCGACGACACGCAGCCGGGGATGGCCCGCGCCGAGGCGGAGGTGGCGGGGGCGGGGCCCGCTTGGGCGGGGGCGGAGGGGGCGGCGTCGGCGTGGGCGGGAGTGGCGCGGGCAGGGCCGGCGGGGGCGGGAGTGACCTGGGCGGTGTTCTCTCGGGCGAGGGTCTTTTGGGCGGGGGTCTTTGGGGCGAGGGTCTTTTGCGGAAGGTCCTCTCGAGGGCGGTCGTGGCGCGCGGCGGGCCTCTCGGTGCCGGCCGCCTGGTCGCGGCTCGCGTGGGTGGGAGTCGCGTGAGTGGGGCTCGGCCGGGCCGGGGGCGCCGTGGGGTGGCAGGCGGTGAGCGAGGTGAGGAGCGCGAGGGCGGTGAGCAGGGTGCGGCTCTTCGGTGTCACCCGCCCATGCTGCCAGGGATCACCAGCCCCGACTCGTAGCCGACGATCACCAGCTGGGCGCGGTCGCGGGCGCCGAGCTTGCCCATGATCCGGCTGACGTGGGTCTTGGCGGTGAGCGGGCTCAGCCCCAACACCTCGGCGATCTCGGCGTTGTTGAGGCCGCGCGCGACCAGGGTCAGCACCTCCCGCTCCCGGTCCGAAAGGCACTCGGGGCCGCCGGTCACGGGCGCCGAGGGGCTGCGCAGGAACCGCTCGATCAGCCGTGCCGTGGGCCCCGGTGAGAGCAGTGCCTCGCCCGCCGCGACCGTGCGGATGGCGTCGAGGAGGTCGGCCGGGCGGGTGTCCTTCACCAGGAATCCGGAGGCACCGGCCCGCAGCGCCTCCACCACGTGCTCGTCGGTGTCGTAGGTGGTGAGCACCAGGACCCTGACCCCGGCGAGGTCCTCGTCGGCGGCGATCAGCCGGGTCGCCTCGATGCCGTCCAGGCCGGGCATGCGGATGTCCATCAGGACGACGTCGGCGCGCTCGGCCCGGGCGAGGTCGACGGCCTCGCGGCCGGTGCCCGCCTGCCCGACGACCTCCATGTCCGGCGCCGACTCCACGAGCATCGCGAACGCGGCCCGCACCAGGGTCTGGTCGTCGGCGAGCAAGACGCGGATCATCTCTGGTCCCCCGGTTTCTCCCCCAGCGGCAGTACGGCGCTCACCTCGAAGCCCCGGCCGTCGGCGCGTGGTCCGGCGTCGACCGTGCCGCCGACGCTGCGGGCCCGCTCCCGCATCCCGACGAGCCCGTACCCGGGCGGACCGTCCCCGGCGCCGCCCACCCCGTCGTCGGTGACCTGGACGCGCAGGCCGCCCTCCTCCTCGCGCACGCCCACGCGCACGGTCAGGTCGTCCCGGCCGCCGTGCCGTACCGCGTTGGTGAGCGCCTCCTGCACGATCCGGTAGGCGGCGGCGCCGACGGCCGGCGGCACCCCGACGGCGCGGACGGCCAGCTCCACCCGGGCGCCGGCCGACTTCGCGAGGTCGGCGAGGCCGTCGAGGCCGGGCAGCGGGCCGCGGGCGTCCGGGGCGCCGGGGTCGCGCAGCACCTCCAGGGTCGTACGGAGTTCACCGCGGGCCGTGCGGCAGGTCTCGGCGATGTCGTCGAGGGCCTTCGCGACGGCCGTACGGTCCAGGCGCCCGGGGTCGGCCCCCAGGACGTGCGCGGCGACCGAGGTCTGCACTCCGATGAGGGTGATGGTGTGGGCGAGCAGGTCGTGCAGGTCGCGGGCGATGCGCAGGCGTTCCTCGGCGACCCGGCGCCGGGCCTCCTCCTCGCGGGTGCGCTCGGCGCGTTCGGCGCGTTCCACGGCGGCGGCGGCGTTCTCCCGGTGGACGCGTATGTAGCCGCCGAGGACGAGCATGGAGACGATCCAGCCGGTGATCTGGAAGCTGACCTGGACCCCGGCCATGCCGTGGCGGATCTTCAGGAGCAGCATCAGCGTGACGACGGCGGCGCCGATGAAGGCGGTGCGCCGGGGGCCGTGGGTCACCGCCACCGTGTAGAGGACGACCATCGAGGCGGCGGTGGGCGCCGAGTGGTTGTAGTCCAGTTGGTGGTAGGTCGCGATCAGCGTGATCATGACCGCCAGGACGGTGAGCGGGGCCCGCCGGCGCCACACCAGCGGCACGTGCAGGCCGAGCAGCAGGGCCCAGCCGAGCGCGTCCGGGTGCCGGCCGCTGCCGATGGTGACGGCGATGCCGGAGGCGAGCGCGGCGAGCGCGGCGGCCAGGAGGGCGTCCTGCCGCAGGGGATCCAGGGACGCCAGGGTCCGGCGGGGCCGGGACGCGGTGATGGTTGCCTGCACGGGGTTCATCTTCCGCTACGCGCTCACGGGCTCCGGCGTGCGGTCGGCGTCCGGCGCCGGGCGGGACAGCCGGCCCGGCCACCACACCCTGCGCCCGAGCGCGACGCTCGCGCTGGTCACCAGGTAGGTGCGGACGAGGAAGGTGTCCAGCAGGACGCCGACGGCGATGACGAAGCCCAGCTCGACCAGCGGTACCAGGCCCATGTTCGTCAGCACCGCGAAGGTGGCCGCGAGCACCAGCCCGGCGGAGGCGATGACGCCGCCGGTGGTGCGCAGGGCGGTGAGGGCGGCCGCCGCCGGTTCGGCGCCCTTGACCGACTCCTCCCGCATCCGGTGCATCAGGAAGATGCCGTAGTCGACGCCCAGGGCGACCAGGAAGACGAAGGACAGCAGGCCGAGGCCGGGGTCGGTGCCGGGGAAGCCGAACAGGGCCCCGAAGGCGAGCCCGCCGAGGCCGAGGGCGGCGCCCCACACGGCGACCACGGCGGCGACGAGGAGCAGCGGGGCGACCAGGGAGCGGAGCAGGACGACCAGGATCAGCAGCACGGACAGGAGCACGATCGGGACGACCACCAGGCGGTCGCGGGCGCCTGTGTCCTTCAGGTCGAGTTGCTGAGCGCTGGGCCCGCCGACGTGGGAGCCGGGCAGCCGGTGCCGGAGCGCCTCGATGGTGGCGGTCTCGGCGGCGGACTGGGGCGGGGCGGCCGCGGTCACGGTGATCTCGGTCCAGCCTCCGCCGGTACGGCCCCGCCGCGCATCGGCCACTCCCCGGGTGCCCTTGACCACGTCGAGGGTGGCGTCGGCCCGGCCGGCCGGGGTGAGGACCTCGATGGGCTGCGCGGACCGCTCCGGGTAGGCCTTGGCCACGGTTTCCATGGCGGTCACGGACTCGGGCCGGTCCACGAAGGTGTCGAGCTGCTTGATCGCGCCGGGCAGGTTCAGGGTGCCCAGCGCGAGCGCGCCGAGCAGGACGGCGCCGGAGGCGAGGACGGTCAGCGGGCGGCGCCCGGCCGAGGAGCCCATCGCCGCGAACAGGGACCGGCGGGCCTTGGGCGTACTGCCGTAGGCGGGGACGAGCGGCCAGAAGACCCGGCGGCCCAGCAGAACGAGGACGGCCGGCAGCAGGGTCAGCATCGCGGCGAGCGCGCACAGCACGCCGACCGTGCCGAGCGGGCCCATGCCCCGGCTGGAGTTGAGGTCGGCGGCGAGCAGGCAGAGCAGTCCGGCGGCGACCGTGCCGGAGGAGGCGAGGACGGCGGGTCCGCAGCCGCGCAGGGCGGCGCGCATCGCGTCGTACGGCGTATCGTGGCGCCGCAGCTCCTCGCGGTAGCGGGAGACCAGGAGCAGGGCGTAGTCGGTGCCGGCCCCGAAGACGAGGATGGTCATGATGCCGGCGCTCTGGCCGGAGACGGTGATGCCGAAGGCCTGGTTGAGACCGTAGGCGGCGGCGCGGGCGAGGAAGTCGGAGAGACCGGCGACGACGAGCGGGACCAGCCACAGCAGGGGGCTGCGGTAGATGAGAATGAGCAGGATCGCGACGACGGCGACCGTGGTGTAGAGCAGGGGCCCGCCGAGCGAGGCGTACACGCCGGAGGCGTCGGTGGCGAGGGCGCCCGGCCCGCCGACGCGCACGGCCAACCCGCCCTGACCCTGAGCGACTTGGCGGACGTCGTCGACGAACGCGTCCCGCTTCTTCTCGTCCGTGCCGGGCTCGTTGCTGGTGACCGGGTACATGAGGGTGGTGCCGTCGGCGGACGGGACGCCGTGCGGGGTGCCGGTGGCGAGGCGGTGGCGGTCGGCGATCTCGGCGACTTGCGTCCGCGCCGTGGCCCGGTCGGCGGCGGTGAGACCGGTCGCCCGGTGGTAGACGAGGACCAGCTCGGTGGTCTCGCCCCCGGGCAGCCGGTCCTGCAGCTTGGCGACCTGGGTGGAGTCGGCGGACGCCGGCAGATAGTCGGTGGCCCGGTTGTGCTGCACGTCGCCCAGCTTGGCGGCGAACGGTCCGAGCACGGCCAGCAGCACCACCCACAGCCCGACCACCAGCCAGGGCAGCGCCCTGCTCCTCCGTGTTTTCGCGGCCCCCATGGAAATCGGGCCTCCCCTCCGCAGTGGATGTCTGGACACGGCTTCCAGACTTCCGGCGAAAGGGGCGGCGAGCGTCGGGCGCGGGAGCGAGTTCGCGGGTACTGCCGGGGGTGGCCTCGGGGTGGCGTTACTCCCCGGGGAGTAACGGGGGGCGGGGCGCGGGGCGGGTTCGCCGGGGCCCCCGGGCGTGTCCCAGGGCGCCGAAGCTCCCCGCCGGGTCAGGAGGGCGTGCGCGCCGCCGCCAGCAGGCGGGTCACGTCGTCCGCGCAGATCGTCAGGGCCGCGCCGACCGTGGTGAGGGCGTCGCGTTCGGCGGGGGTGTAGGGGCCGTCGGCGAGGGCGATGCGGGCGGCCTGGAGGAGGAGGGACTCGCGGCCGGCGGGGGCGAGGTGCGGGGCGAGCGGGTCCAGGGCCTCGTGCAGCTCTATGGTCAGGCTGGTGCCGCACTCGGCGCCGAGGACCCGGCCGGTGTCGGCGGCGAGGGCGTCGACCAGGGCGGCCAGTTGTTCCTCGGTGCAGCCGTCGAAGCCGGCCGCGCGCACGGCGCCGGCGGCCGTCTCCAGGGCCGTACGGGAGGAGGTGCCGCCCGCGGCGAGCACGGCGAGGGCCACGGTGTGCACGGCGTCGCGGAGCATCGCGGAGAAGCGGCGGGTGGTGGGGTGGTCGAGGACGTCGGTGCCGTAGTGGTGGCGGCAGGCGGCGCACTCCACGACCGGGCCCGCGGTGCCGCGCGGCAGCAGGGGGACGCCGAGCAGGGTGAGCCTGCGGCGGCCGGTGAGCCGTTGGTAGTTGCGGTCGCCTCCGCAGCCGGGGCAGTAGAACTCGCCGTCCCCGACGGGTGTCCACGCGGTGCGGACGCGCAGGATGTGCGCAGCCCTGGTGGCACGGCCGTCTCGTCCCCGTACTGGCAGCACGTCGCACCTCCGTAACGACGCCGCAACATCGCGGCGCTGGCGTGATGTTAGCCACATCACCAAGGCTGAGTCAGTACCCCGTAGGAGACCTTTCTGTGACCTGGCCGGCCCCGTGGCCGAGAACAGCCGGGGCCCCGGCCGCCGTATACGGCATGAGTCCCGCGGGGTGTGCGCCGCCGCCATCCCCTGCGCCAGCGCCACCACGGCGGCGAGCCGCTTGTCCTCAGCCATTACTCCAGGTTAG
>NZ_JBFAWG010000052.1:0-55367 GCF_040680215.1 Streptomyces sp. NPDC052107 | reverse complement strand
CCTCGTCGGTGTGCACCTGGACGTAGGTCAGGTTGCGCCACGGCGTGCCGACCACGTGCGTGCTGATTCCGGTGATGCGCACGGCAGTTGCCCCTAGGACGAGGGTGTCGCTCGTGCTGTCGTCGACCGCCTTGGCCGAGAACGACCAGGGCAGCAGTTCGCCCTTGGCCCACAGGCTCGTCTGGTCCGTGTAGTGGGCGCTGAAGGCGTGCCCGGAGGCGCCGGTCAGGTTGATCCACCTGGACTTGTCGAAGTCGGCGAGGTTGACCACCATCCGCATGGACGGCACCCAGACGACGCTGTAGCCGCCGGCGGCGTTCCAGCCGGTCGCGTTCACCGTGGCCTCGCCGCCGCTGAGCTTCCAGGGGCCGCGGTTGAGGACGTACTGCAGGACCGCGGGGCCGTCGGTGCCGAGCGTCTGGTTCTTCAGGAACAGGCGGTGCAGCCGGCCCCAGCTCCAGGTGTCGATGTCCTTGCCGAGCTTGGCGGTCAGCTCCCAGCGGGCGTCGATCATGGCGCGGCGGAAGAGCTGGTCCATGTTGTTCGCCGGGGGGCGGGTGCCCGACTTGGGGGTCTTCCACCAGTCGCTGTCCGGCTTCTCCATCAGGGTGCGCACGACCTCGAACCAGCGGTCGCCGCCGTCCGGCTGCGCCTGGTCGGCGTCGCGCTCGCCGCACTCGCGCACCTTGGTGTCGTCGTCGACCGGGCCGGTGCTGTCGATCTTGTCGACCCACAGGCACTGTCCCTTGACGCGCAGCTCCTTGGGGAGCTTGTTGCCGAAGGCGAGCTTGAGGATGTTGCGCCAGACCGCGTTGAAGTAGGCGGCCGCCGCGGAGTCGGACTCCTGGGTGTAGTCCCAGCCCTCCAGCAGCTTCTGCGCGTCGCGCACGTTCTTGTCGTCGAGGTTGATCTTCAGCAGCTTCGGCACCAGGAGTTTGGCGATCTCGCTGCTGTTGTCCAGCTGCATCTGCCGCATGTCGTCGGTGGAGATCTTGCCGCCGTCCTTGATCTTGGACTCGATCAGGTCGGTGATGCGCTGGCTGCGGGCGCCGTAGCCCCAGTCGGTGGTGAGGGTGTACGGGTACTTGTCCTTGTCGACCACGGCCTGGTTGGCGGTGACGATGTAGCCGCGCTTGGGGTTGTACTCGTAGGGCAGCTCGTCCTGCTTGATGAAGCCGGTCCAGCGGTACTTCGAGTTCCAGCCGGGCGCCGGCACGGAGCCGTCGTCGACGGAGGAGCGCGTGGGGATCCTGCCGGGCAGCGTGTAGCCGATGTGGTTGTCGGTGTCGGCGTAGACGAGGTTCTGCGAGGGCACGTCGAACAGGGCGGCGGCCTGGCGGAAGTCGCTCCAGTCCGCCGCCCTGTCGAGGGCGAACACGGCGTCCATGGAGGTGCCCGGGTCCAGCGCGGTCCACCTCAGGGCGATGCCGTAGCCGTCGCCGCGGTCGGGGGCGGCGGTGTTGACCGTGGCCCGCTTGCCGACCTGGACGAGTTCGTCGTCACGGTCGGACAGCAGCGGCATCCCGTCCTGGGTCTGGCGCACGACGATCTTCTTGGACGCGCCGCCGGCGACCTTGATGGTCTCCTCGCGGGACTTGAAGGGCCGGACCTTGCCGTCGTACAGGTAGCCGTTCGCGCTCACCTTCTCCAGGTAGAGGTCGGTGACGTCGACCCCGGAGTTGGTCATGCCCCAGGCGATGTTCGCGTTGTGGCCGATGATCACACCGGGCATGCCGGCAAAGGTGTAGCCGGTCACGTCGTACTGGCACGTGGTGGAGACGCTGCGGCAGTGCAGGCCCATCTGGTACCAGACCGACGGCAGCGACGCCGACAGGTGCGGGTCGTTGGCGAGCAGCGGCTTCTTGGTGATGGTGTACTTCCCGGACACCACCCACGAGTTGGAGCCGATGCCCTGGCCGTTCACTCCGACGGCGGTCGGAACGTCGTCCAGGACGTTGTACAGGCCCGTCAGCTGGCTTGTGAGCGACGATCCGGACGTGGTCGAGGTGGACGAGCCGGTCGTGCCCGTCGAGCCCGCAGAGCCGCCTGTGGCGCCGCCGGTCGTGCCGGACGCACCCGTCGTGCCGGTGCCCTGCGAGGTTCCGGAGGCGCCGCCCTGATGGAAGGACTTGGCCAGCTCGTTGTACTGGCCCTCCTGCACGATCGGCTTGTTCCGGCCGTACGGGTACTCCGGGTACAGGTCCTGGATCTGCTGCGGGCCGAGCCGGCTCGTCATCAGGGCGCGGTCGATCTCGTCCTGCATGTTGCCGCGCAGGTCCCAGGCCATCGCCTTCAGCCACGAGACCGAGTCGACCGGGGTCCACTTCTCGGGCTTGTAGTCGTTGGTGAGGCCCAGGGCCGCGTACTCCAGGGAGATGTCCTTGCCGTCCTTGCCCTGAAGGTAGGCGTTGACACCCTTGGCGTACGCCTGGAGGTACTTCTTCGTGGCGGTCGACAGCTTGGTGTCGTACTCCTGCCCGGCGATCCGGTCCCAGCCGAGGGTGCGCAGGAACTCGTCGTTCTTGACCTGGCTCTTGCCGAACATCTCCGACAGACGCCCGGAGGTCATGTGCCGGCGCACGTCCATCTCGTAGAACCGGTCCTGCGCCTGGACGAAGCCCTGTGCCATGAACAGGTCCTCGTCGGAGGACGCGTAGATCTGCGGGATGCCGTTGCCGTCCCGCTTGACGTCGACCGGCCCCGACAGGCCCTGGAGCGTGATCGTGCCCTTGGTCTGCGGGAAGGAGGCGCGGACTGTGCTGATCGACCAGTACGCGCCGAAGGCGATGCCTCCGATGACGGCCAGTACCAGGACCAGCACGATCAGGCGGGCTTTGCGCCCCTTCTTCCTGCCGGACTTGGCGGGCGCGACACCGGTGGTGGCGGTGTCACCCGTTGTGGCGGTGGTGTTGGGGGGCATCGCTGTCCTTGCTGTCCTAACGCGAGCGGCAGGTCGGGCTGTGACTTTGAATGAGCGCTGGAGCAACCATAGGCGCAGGGCCCTGTGCCGCTTGACGCGGAGTCGGGAACCAGCGCGCACGAGCGTTCGATCTTCCCCCGGGAAGCGTCAAGAAAGCGTCAAGAGTTAGGTAAGGTAACGAAGTACTTGGGTGCGGTGCGCCGCAGCCTCGGGTCTTGTGTACGCGAGCTCGCGCCCCCCGGCGCGCGGGCCAAGGAAGGGAACCGCCGCTGACTGTTCACCACCTCAACCAGCTCCTGCTCGTGTGCTCCGTGGTCCTGCTCGTCGCCGTCGCGGCCGTCCGGATCTCCTCCCGCAGCGGGCTCCCCAGCCTGCTCGTGTACCTGGGGATCGGCGTCCTCATGGGCCAGGACGGTATCGGCGAGATCCACTTCAACAGCGCCGCCGTGACGCAGGTCATGGGGTACGCGGCCCTGGTCGTGATCCTCGCCGAGGGCGGTCTCGGCACGAAGTGGAAGGAGATCAGGCCGGTCCTGTCGTCCGCCTCCGTCCTGGCGACCGCCGGGGTCGCCATCAGCGTGGGCGTCACCGCGGCGGGCGCGCACTGTCTGGTCGGGCTGGAGTGGCGGCAGGCGCTCATCATCGGCGCGGTGGTGTCCTCGACCGACGCGGCGGCGGTCTTCTCGGTGCTGCGCAGGGTCCCCCTCCCCGCGCGCGTGACGGGCACGCTGGAGGCGGAGTCCGGCTTCAACGACGCCCCGGTGGTCATCCTGGTCGTCGCCTTCTCCACGGCCGGCCCGGTCGAGCACTGGTACGTCCTGCTCGGCGAGATAGCCCTGGAGCTGGCCATCGGCGCGGCCATCGGGCTCGCGGTGGGCTGGTTCGGCTCCTGGGGGCTCAGGCACGTGGCCCTGCCGGCCTCCGGCCTCTACCCGATCGCGGTCATGGCGATCGCCGTGACGGCGTACGCCGCCGGCGCGCTGGGGCACGGCAGCGGCTTCCTGGCCGTCTACCTGGCCGCGATGACGCTCGGCAACGCCAAGCTCCCGCACTGGCCGGCCACGCGCGGCTTCGCCGAGGGGCTCGGCTGGATCGCCCAGATCGGCATGTTCGTCGTGCTCGGCCTGCTGGTCACCCCGCACGAGCTGGGCGACGACGTCGTACCGGCCCTGATCATCGGGCTGGTCCTCACCATGGTGGCCCGCCCGCTGAGCGTGGTGCTCAGCCTGGCGCCGTTCCGTGTGCCGTGGCAGGAGCAGACGCTGATGTCGTGGGCGGGCCTGCGCGGTGCCGTGCCCATCATCCTGGCGACCATCCCGATGGTGAGCGGCGTCACCGGCAGCCGCCGCATCTTCAACATCGTCTTCGTGCTGGTCGTGGTCTACACCCTCGTCCAGGGGCCGACGCTGCCCTGGCTGGCCCGCACGCTGCGGCTGGGCGAGACGGGCGAGGCCTCCGACCTCGGCATCGAGTCGGCGCCCCTGGAGCGGCTGCGCGGACACCTGCTGTCCGTCTCGATTCCCGCGGGCTCCCGGATGCACGGTGTGGAGGTCAGCGAGCTGCGCCTGCCTCCGGGGGCCGCCGTCACCCTCGTCGTCCGCGAAGGAAAATCGTTCGTTCCGCTGCCCTCGACGGTGTTGCGGCGGGGCGACGAACTGCTCGTCGTCGCCACGGACCCGGTCCGCGACGCGGCCGAACGCCGTCTGCGCGCGGTCGCCCACGGCGGCAAACTGGCCGGCTGGCTCGGCACGAACGGGGCGAGCAGCTCGCGTTGAGGGCGCGTTCCCTGCCGTTCGCGCTCCCTTCCCGTGAAATCCCAGGTGGCCCGTTCCGTGGTGCTCGTTTTCACAGCTGAGGGAAGAGGTGATCCCTGTAGCATGAAGGCGCACCCTGATCGAACCAACTCTGCCTGACGCAGAGCTGGCGCGACCGTATGGCGGCCGGGTCCCCCACCCGCAGTGGGCGCCGGTATCTACCGCAGTCCGCGCAAGAGGACAGCTCTCGGCGCCCGGGCCCACACCAGGCCCGCGCTACCAGGCGGCAGAAAGGCACGGGCCGTGGGATCCACGGTCACCACCACCGAACCGGAGAAGACCTCGCCGGCCTCGTCCCGCCCGGGATACGGACAGCTGCTGCGCACCCGCGGCGCCTGGACCTTCCTGCTCCCCGGCTTCGCGGCGCGCCAGCCGTTCGCGATGCTCACCATCTCCATCGTGCTGCTCGTGCAGCACACCACCGGCTCGTACGGCGCCGCGGGTGCCACCGCGGCCGCCACCGGTGTCTCCATGGCACTGTTCGCGCCGTACAGCGGGCGCCTCGCCGACCGCTACGGCCAGCGCGCCGTGCTGGTCCCCGGCGTTCTGGTGCACACCCTGTCCGGCCTGTCGCTGACGGCGCTCGCGCTGGCGCACGCGCCCCTGTGGGCGCTGTTCCTGGCGGCCGTCCCGACCGGCGCCTCGGTACCGCAGGTCGGCCCCATGGTGCGTGCGCGCTGGGGCGTGAAACTGCAGGGTTCGCCGCTGATGAACACCGCCGCGGCGTTCGAGTCGGTCACGGACGAGCTGACCTTCGTCTTCGGCCCGCTGCTGGCGACCGCGCTGTGCACCGCCGTGACCCCGGCGGCCGGTCTGGTCACGGAGGGCGCGCTGACCCTCGTCGGCGGTCTGCTGTTCGCCGCGCAGAAAGGCACGCAGCCGCCGGTGACCGGTGCGGGCGGGCACGCGCGCGTGCAGCACGCCTCCGCGCTGCGCGTGCCGGGCGTGCGCGTGCTGGTCGTGACCTTCCTGGGCATCGGGTCCGTCTTCGGCGGCATGCAGGTGTCGCTGGCGGCGTTCACCGAGTCCATCGGCGAGCCCGGCCTGAACGGTGTCCTGTACGGCGTCTTCGCCGCCGGCAACATGCTGTCCGGCATCGTCTGCGGCGCGATCGCCTGGAAGACCGCCCCCCAGCGCCGCCTGGTCGTCGGCTACACGGCGCTCGCGATCGTGGCGTCCGCCCTGTGGACGGCGCACTCGGTGCTGCTGCTCGCCGGTCTCGGTCTGCTCGTGGGCATGTGCATCGCACCGGCGCTGATCACCGGCTACACGCTGGTCGAGGGCCTGGTCCCGGCCGGCGCCCGCACGGAGGCCTTCACCTGGCTGACCGGCGCGGTCGCGCTCGGACAGGCGGCCGCCGTCACGGTCGCCGGACAGCTGGAGGACCGGCTGTGGGACGGCGCGGGATTCCTGGTGCCGATGGCCGGCACGGTGCTCGCGCTCGCGACCCTGCTGGCGCTGCGGTCGCGGCTGGTCGCGCCGCCGCAGAACCGAACCGTCGCACGTGGCGTCGGTCACCGCGTGCCGGTGGCGGTGGACTGAGCCTCAGGAATACGTCACTATAGACCGTCGTTAGCACTCATCGAGTGAGAGTGCCAGGAGGAAGACAGTGCCGACCTACCAGTACCAGTGCAGCGAGTGCGGCGAGGGCCTTGAGGCGGTGCAGAAGTTCACCGACGACGCCCTGACCGAGTGCCCCAGCTGCGGTGGCCGCCTGAAGAAGGTGTTCTCCGCGGTCGGCATCGTCTTCAAGGGCTCCGGCTTCTACCGCAACGACTCCCGCGGCTCCACGTCGAGCAGCAGCCCGGCGTCGAAGCCGTCGAGCACGCCGTCGTCGAGCACGTCGAGCTCGTCCTCGTCCGACTCGAAGCCGTCCTCGTCGAGCTCCGCCAACAGCTCCGCGGCCTGACCTGTTCATCCCCGGACCCTGCCGTCGTACGACGGCAGGGTCTTCGGCGTTTCCCGGCGCCGCTCCCCCACGGTTTCACCGACCGCTAGTGTGCTGGTCATGGCGAACGCAGAGATCGGCGTAATCGGCGGCTCGGGCTTCTACTCGTTCCTCGACGACGTGACCGAGGTCCAGGTGGACACCCCCTACGGGCCGCCCAGCGACTCCCTCTTCCTCGGCGAGATCGCCGGCCGGCGGGTCGCCTTCCTGCCCCGGCACGGCCGCGGCCACCACCTGCCGCCGCATCGCATCAACTACCGCGCCAACCTGTGGGCGCTGCGCTCGGCCGGCGTCCGGCAGGTGCTCGGCCCCTGCGCGGTGGGCGGGCTGCAGCCCGAGTACGGCCCCGGCACCCTGCTCGTGCCGGACCAGTTCGTGGACCGTACGAAGACCCGGATGCAGTCGTACTTCGACGGGCTGCCGCTGCCCGACGGCACGGTGCCGAACGTCGTGCACGTCTCCATGGCCGACCCCTACTGCCCCACGGGACGGGCTGTCGCCCTGAAGGCCGCCCGGGGGCGGGACTGGGAGCCGGTGGACGGCGGCACGCTGGTCGTGGTCGAGGGGCCGCGCTTCTCGACGCGTGCCGAATCGTTGTGGCACCGGGCGCAGGGCTGGTCGGTCGTGGGCATGACCGGTCACCCGGAAGCGGCGCTCGCCCGTGAACTGGAGCTCTGCTACACCTCGCTGACCCTGGTCACCGACCTCGACGCCGGCGCCGAGACCGGCGAGGGCGTCTCGCACGAGGAGGTGCTGCGGGTGTTCGCGGCCAACGTGGACCGGCTGCGCGGCGTGCTGTTCGACGCGGTGGCGGCACTGCCGGAGACCGGGGCGCGGGACTGCCTGTGCGTGAACGCGCTCGGCGGAATGGATCCGGGCTTCGCGTTGCCGTAGCGCCTTCGAAAAGACCCGGAATTCCCCGTTCGGGTGGCGGAGTTATCCACAATCCGTCCGTGATCCACCGGCTCCGGCGCAATTCGGCGTGAGGCCTCATCGTGGCATCGCAAGCCGAATTCCTCGTCGCAGGCGGTGATTTCCGTGCCTCTGTCCCCGTCCTTGAATCCGTCCCCCACCCCGTCCCCGCCCTATCCGCCTTTTCCGCCTCCGCTCCGGCTTCCGCGTCCCCTGGGCACGGACGCCCCGGCGACCTGTGACATCCCGCAGTTCCCGCCGGTGCGGGTGCGTGGCGGGCGGTATCGGCTGCAGCGGCTCGTACGGCACCGCGGGCGGGCCGTCGCGGCCGGCCTCGCGGTCACCGCGGCCGCGCTCATCGCCGCGGGGCCGCGCACGGGGACCGCACCGCAGCGTGCGGAACCGGCCCGGGGCCACCCGGTCACGGTGCCCGTACGCCGGCCCGCGGCCGTGGACGTGGTGACGGCGCCCGTGCGGATCGCCGACGCGGCCACCGTCCGGCTCCTACGGCCCGGCGACCGCGTCGACGTCATCGCCGCCGGGGACCCGTCGGCCGGGGGCGTCGCCCGTGTGCTCGCGCGCGGTGTGCGGGTGACCAAGGTGCCCGAGCCGCTGGAGGACGGGGCCGAGAGCGGGGCGCTGGTCGTGCTGTCGGTGCCGCGGGGCACGGCGGCGCGGCTCGTCGGCGCGAGCGCCACGGCGCGCCTGGCGGTGACGCTGTGCTGAACCGACTCGGACGCTTTCCCGGCGGCTTGCCGTCAAGTCGCTCGATCGAACGCCGGGACTGGACACAACGGCCGCACCGTGCCGTAGGTTGCGGAGCGTTTCGTTCCACACCCTGCGTATGCGAGGAGAGTCCCCGAGGTGAGCGCGAAGAAGGAACCGAGCGTCTGGCAGGGCTTCAAGGCCTTCCTGATGCGCGGCAACGTCGTCGATCTGGCAGTCGCGGTGGTCATCGGCGCGGCCTTCACGAACATCGTGAACTCGGTGGTCAAGGGGGTGATCAACCCGCTGGTGGGGGCGATCGGCACGCAGAATCTGGATCACTACAGCTTCTGTCTGAAGGACCCGTGCGTGGTGGGCCCGGACGGCTCGGTCAAGAGCGGTGTGCCGATCCTGTGGGGCACTGTTCTCGGTGCGACGCTGACGTTCGTGATCACCGCGGCGGTCGTGTACTTCCTGATGATCCTGCCGATGTCCAGGTACCTGGCGCGGCAGGCGGCCCGAAAGGCGGCGCGGGAGGGCACCAAGGAGGTCATCGAGGTGACCGAGCTGGAGGTGCTCAAGGAGATCCGCGACGCGCTGGTCGCGCAGCGTGGCTCGGGACACGACGAGCGCTAGCGGCGCCGCCGCGGGCGGCTCAGAGGTGGTGGGGCGGCTTCTCGTCGAGGAAACGCTTCAGGTCGGCGGCGCTGTCGCCGTCCGTGCGCTCGCCCCACCCGCGGTCGGTGTCGTCCGAGGACTGCTGGTCCAGCGGGTCGTCGAAGACCAGCGCGGGCTTCGGGTCGCGGGGCTCGGACGCGGGGGCGGTGCTCATGCCACCAGGGTACGGCCCCGGCCGCGGCGCACCCTCCGCACCGGCGGATCGCCGAGCCCACAAGCGTGCCCTGAACCGGGGCTTGTTCACGGCCCGGCCCCTCGCCCCGCTTTGTGAATCCGTCGCAAGATTTCGGCCCTGTTTTCTGCTGTCCTGGGAGGCATGACGTCGAGTTCCGCTCCGGCGCCCGCCTCCCCGGGCGCACCCCAGTCCTCCGGACCGCTGCGACGGCTCGTCGCGCGCGGGCGCGACGAGGCGCACCGGGTCTCCTCGCCCCTGGAGCTCCTCTTCGACCTGTGCTTCGTCGTGGCGATCGCGCAGGCGGGCGCGCAACTGGTGCACGCCGTCGCCGAGGGGCACTCGGGCGACGGCATCCTCAACTACGCCATGCTGTTCTTCTCCATCTGGTGGGCCTGGATGAACTTCACCTGGTTCGCCTCGGCGTACGACAACGACGACGCGCTCTACCGGGTCGTCACCCTGGTGCAGATCGCCGGCGTCCTGGTGCTGGCCGCCGGCATCTCCCGGGCCTTCCAGCAGCACGACTACCTGGTGGTCTGGCTCGGCTATGTGATCATGCGGCTGGCGATGGCCTCGCAGTGGCTGCGAGCCGCGAGATCGGCCGAGGGCGCCGAGAGAACCTTGGCGTTGCGGTACGCGTGCGGCGTGCTCCTGTGCCAGGTCGGCTGGCTCGGACTGTTGCTGCTGCCCGAACCCGCCCGGCCCTGGGTGTTCCTGGTGATGGCGATCGCGGAGATGTACGTGCCGCTGTTCGCCGAGAAGAACTACGAGACCTCCTGGCATCCGCACCACATCGCCGAGCGGTACGGCCTGTTCACCATCATCGTGCTCGGCGAGACGGTCGCCGCGGCGACCGTCGCCGTCAAGGGGGCCTTCGACGAGCAGAACGCACTGGGCGAGCTGCTGCCGATCGCGGCGGGCGGGCTGCTGATCGTCTTCTCCGCGTGGTGGATCTACTTCGTGGTGCCCATCCACGGCCACCTGCGCGCCAGCGGCCAGGCGTTCCTGTGGGGTTACGGCCACTACCTGATCTTCTCCTCCGCCGCGGCGATCGGCGCGGGCCTGGCGGTGGCCGTGGAACACGCGGTCGGCAAGACAACCATCTCCACGCTGTCCGCGTCGGCGGCCGTGACGCTGCCCACCGCGCTGTATCTGCTCACCGTCTGGGCGCTCCACTCGCGGCACTTCAAGGTCGGCATCGCCCAGCAACTGGTGCTGCCGGTCGCGGCGCTGCTGGTGATCTGCTGCACCTTCCTGGGCGACTGGGCGGTGTTCGCGGCGGGGCTGACGTGCTCGGCCGCGGTCGCCGTCGGGGTGACGCTGACGGCGCGCATGGTCGGCCGGGGGCGTGCGGCGAGCGCCACCGTTGCGGCCGGCTGAGTCCGCTCGGGCGCCGGGACGGGCGAGACTGGCCTCCATGACAGTTGACGCAATCACGGACGTCGTCGGGGTGCGGGTGGGGCATGCCACCCGCACCGGGGACGGCTGGCTCACCGGCACCACGGTCGTGCTCGCTCCGGAGGGCGGTGCGGTCGTCGCCGTGGACGTGCGCGGCGGCGGCCCCGGTACGAAGGAGACCGACGCGCTCGATCCGCGCAACGTGGTGCAGCGGGTCGATGCGGTCGTGCTGACCGGTGGCAGCGCTTACGGGCTCGACGCGGCGTCCGGTGTGATGGCCTGGCTGGAGGAGCAGCGGCGCGGAGTGCGGGTGGGGCCGGACCCGGCGCACGTGGTGCCTGTCGTGCCCGCGGCGTGCGTCTTCGACCTGGGGCGCGGGGACTTCCGCGCGCGGCCGGACGCGGCGACCGGGCGTGCGGCGGTGGAGGCCGCGGCGGCGAGCGCGCCGGGCGCTCGGGTGCCGCAGGGGTGCGTCGGGGCCGGGACGGGCGCCGTGGCGGGGCGGATCAAGGGCGGCGTGGGCACCGCGAGCACGGTGCTCGACTCGGGGATCACCGTGGCCGCGCTGGTGGTCGTGAACGCTGCGGGGTCGGTGATCGAGCCGGAGACGGGGGCGCTGTACGGGGAGTTGTGTCAGGGGCGGGTGGAGTACCCCGAGGAGCGCGTGCACGAGGCCGCGCGCCGGCGCCTCGAGGAAACCGCCGCCAAGAAGGCGCCGCCCTCGCTCAACACGACGCTGGCGATCGTCGCGACCGACGCCGACCTCTCCAAGACGCAGGCGCAGAAGCTGGCAGGCACGGCGCACGACGGAATCGCGCGCGCCGTACGGCCGGTGCACCTCATGAACGACGGAGACACGGTGTTCGCGCTGGCGACCGGCGCGCGCTCTCTCGCCGGGCACCCCTTGGAGCTCAACGGCATCCTCGCCGCCGGCGCGGATGTCGTGACCCGCGCGATCGTACGGGGTGTGCGCGCCGCCGAGTCGGTCGACGGGCCCGGTGGAGTGTGGCCGTCGTACGGGGAGTTGTACGGGGCGAGGTAGGGCGGTGCCGTGGCGGGGGCGGCGGGCTGAGGAGGGGTCGGCCCCGCAGTCGGCGTTGCATTGTCGCGGTTCTGTCACGTGATGGCGTTCACAGGTGGCCGGCGGGAACCTTCCCGGCCGCCAGTGCCCTCTTTCTTCACGCACTGGAACGGATCACGCACATCACACGAACCTGGAGCAGCCCGTGACAACGCCGGACATTGCAGCGCGGCGCGTACTGGGGGCCTGTGCCGCCCTGGTGGTCGGCAGCCTCGCCCTGACCGCTTGTGGTGGCAACGCCAACGCCACCGACAACGACAAGGGCGGCAAGAACTCCCCCAAGGCGTCGACGGCGCAGATCCTGATCTCGGCCAAGGACGGTTCGACCGGCGCGTCCATCAACGCGACCGGCGTGAAGGTCAGCGGCGGCAAGCTGACCGAGGTGAGGATGACCGCCGCCGAGTCGGGGCAGACCGTGGCGGGCGCGATATCCGCGGACGGCGGCAGCTGGAAGCCGAAGCAGCAGCTGGAGCGCGGGACGAAGTACGAGATCGACGCGACCGCGAAGGACTCCGGCGGGCGTACCACCACGACCAAGTCCGTCTTCACCACCGTCACGACGGCGAACAGCTTCATCGGCACCTACACGCCGGACAACGGCACCACGGTCGGGGTGGGCATGCCGGTGTCGTTCAAGTTCGACAAGTCGATCACCGACAAGAAGGCCGTGCAGTCGCACATCACGGTCGACTCCAGCAGCGGTCAGCAGGTGGTCGGGCACTGGTTCGGGGACCAGCGGCTCGACTTCCGGCCGCAGGAGTACTGGAAGGCCGGCTCCAGGGTCACGCTGAAGATCGACCTGGACGGGGTTCAGGGGGCGAAGGGCGTCTACGGCGCGCAGAAGAAGACCGTCTCCTTCACCATCGGGCGGTCGCAGGTCTCCACGGTCGACGCCGACACCCAGACCATGACCGTGGTGCGGGACGGCAAGACGGTCAAGACGGTTCCGATCTCCACCGGCGACCCGCAGCACACCACGTACAACGGGCAGATGGTGATTTCCGAGAAGTTCCAGCAGACCCCCATGGACAGCCGGACGGTCGGTCTCGGCAACGCGTACAACATCCCGGACGTGCCGCACGCGATGCGCCTGACGGACTCCGGCACCTTCATTCACGGCAACTACTGGTACAACAAGGCCAATCCGCCCTTCGGTCGCGAGGGCACCAGCCACGGCTGCGTCGGGCTCGCGGACGTGCAGGGCGGGCAGGGCGCCACGTCGGCCAAGTGGTTCTTCGACAACTCGATCACCGGGGACGTCGTGATCGTGAAGAACTCTCCCGACAAGACCGTCACCCCGGACAACGGGCTCAACGGCTGGAACATGTCGTGGAGCGCCTGGACCGCCGGAAGTGCCGTCTGAGCGGCGGTTTTTGACGTCACGTCGGGCCGCGCGGGAACTTCTCGCGCGGCCCGCGCGTTTTCCCTGCGTACGTTTTCTCGGTTCCCGGACATGATGTCCGACCGAGGGGCTACGGTATGCACCCACTAGGTGACATGCAGCAACGCCGGGAGAAGCCTTGAGCGTTCCGTACGAGACGGCAGCGTACGAACCAGCCGAGTCGCCCGAGTCTCCTGAGGAGCATCTCGAGCGACTCCTCGGCCGTGCCCTGAACTCCTTCGAGCTGCCCGACGAGGTCATACGGCAGCTCGACTGCGCGCTGGCGCACGACAGTTCACTGCACTCCGCGTACCACAGCGCGGGGCTGCACCGGGAGACGTACCGGCACACCTGGCTGCTCGCCGACGGCTCCGCGGTCACGCTGTGGGAGCTCGTGCACAACCCCACGCCGGGCGGCGCCCCGGAGAGCGAGGTGTACGTCGACGAGGAGGAGCTGCAGACGGCCACGGCGCGGCTCGGGATGCCGCCCGAGACGCCGGAGTTCGAGCTGCCCGCGCTGATGCGGCTGTGGGCGATTCCGGAGCCGCGGCACATGTTCGCCTCCGACGACTCGGCCGACCACGCGCGCCGGCTGCTGCGCCGTGCGGAGAATCCGGACCGGCCCGACGCGGAGACGGCGGCACTGCTGGCGACGGCGACGGCGCACGAGATCACGCAGGCGTTCGGACGCCCGGGCCGCGCCGGGCGCGCGGGACTGAGCTACGCGCTGTACGAGCACGCGTTCCTGCTGCCGGACGGCAGCCAGGTCTCCCTGTGGGAGGTGGAGCACACCGCGACGCCGGACGGGCGGCACATGTGCGAGGTGTACATGTCGGAGGACGCGGCGCGGGACGCCATGGAGCGGCGCGCGGCGCGACAGGGGTAGCGCGCGCCGCAGGGCGGCGGGGGCAGCGGGCGCCACGGGGCGAGTGCCGCCTCTCGGTCAGTGATCGCCAAGTCGCCGTATCAGTCCGGCGAAGGCGTCCCGTTCCGCGGGGGTCAGTTCCACCTTCTCCCACGCGGGGCCGGCCTGCCGTTGGGTCGGCAGGAACGGCAGACGAGCGGCCGGGAGTTCTCGCAGGGCCTCCTTGCGGAAGCGGCGCAGCAGGCGTACGACGACGATCGCCCAGGCCACGCCGGCCAGGGTGAGGACGGCCGCGCCGGCCAACTGGAGAGTCGCGACTTGCTCTGGCATAGGCCCAGTACACACCACGGTCCGGGACTTTGGTCCCGGACCGTGACGTATCTCGCAGGTGCCGTGAACAACTCACAGCGAACTAAAGGGACAAGGCGCGGCGGCGGTGGTGCGGTGGTCAGGCCGCCACGGGCTGCTTGGTCTCCTTCGCCGCGGTGGCCGCGTTCGCGGCGGGGTCGGTGGCCGTGGTCTGCGGGGTCTGCTTGCGCATGCCCTTGAGCAGGACGACCAGGGCCGTGGTGGCGCATACGCCGACCGCGATGGCGATGAGGTACAGGAAGGGGTTGCCGATCAGCGGGATCACGAAGATGCCGCCGTGCGGGGCGCGCAGGGTGGCGCCGAAGGCCATCGACAGGGCGCCGGTGAGCGCGCCGCCGACCATCGACGAGGGGATCACGCGCAGCGGGTCGGCCGCCGCGAACGGGATCGCGCCCTCGGAGATGAAGGAGGCGCCCAGGACCCAGGCGGCCTTGCCGTTCTCCCGCTCGGTCTGCGTGAACAGCCTGCCGCGCACGGTGGTGGCCAGGGCCATCGCCAGCGGCGGGACCATGCCGGCCGCCATCACCGCGGCCATGATCTTCATCGCGGAGTCGCTGGGGTTGGAGACCGCGATGCCGGCCGTGGCGAAGGTGTAGGCCACCTTGTTGACCGGGCCGCCCAGATCGAAGCACATCATCAGGCCGAGCAGGGCCCCGAGCAGGATCGCGTTGGTGCCGGTGAGGCCGTTCAGCCAGTCGGTGAGGCCCTTCTGGGCGCTGGCGATGGGCTTGCCGATCACGACGAACATCAGGAATCCGACGATCGCCGAGGAGATCAGCGGGATCACCACCACCGGCATGATGCCGCGCAAAGCCGTGGGTATCCGCACCTTCTGGATGGCCAGCACCACACCACCGGCGATCAGACCGGCCGCGAGGCCGCCGAGGAAGCCCGCGTTGATGGTCAGTGAGATCGCGCCGCCCACGAAGCCGGGGACCAGGCCGGGCCGGTCGGCCATGCCGTAGGCGATGTAGCCGGCCAGGACCGGGACCAGGAAGCCGAAGGCGACGACGCCGATCTGGAAGAACAGCGCGCCCCAGCTGTCGGCCTGCGTCCACACGAAGTGGTCCATCACCGACGGCGCCTTGTTGATCTTGTAGCCGCCGATCGCGAAGCCCAGGGCGATCAGGAGGCCGCCTGCGGCGACGAACGGCACCATGTAGCTCACCCCGCTCATCAGCCACTTGCGGAGCTTGGTGCCGTAGCCCTCGGTGGAGTCGCCCGCGCGCTCGACCGGCGTGCCGCCCGACGCGGGCGCCGGCGCGCTCGTCTCGCCACGCGCCGCCTTCGCGCGCGCCTCCGTGATGAGCTCGGCGGGGCGGTTGATGCCCGCCTTCACCCCTACGTCGACGGTCGCCTTGCCGGCGAAACGGTCCTTCTCGCGTACGGGGACGTCGTGCGCGAAGATCACGGCGTCCGCCGCCGCGATCACCGCCGGGTCCAGCCGGGTGAAGCCGGCCGAGCCCTGCGTCTCGACGACGAGTTCGACGCCCGCCTCGCGTCCCGCGCTCTCCAGGGACTCGGCCGCCATGTACGTGTGCGCGATGCCGGTCGGGCAGGAGGTGACGGCGACGATACGGAAGGGCCGTTCGCCGGAGTCCGCGGCGGAACCGGTTCCCGCCGGGGTCGCCTGCGCCGGGGCGGATGAGCCCGGCGCCTGCGCGGTGGTGTCCGCCGCGGCGCCGGCGGAGGCCGCCACCGGCGCCGCGGCGGAGTCTTCGGACACGTCCGCCGTGCCCACGGCGCCCTGAGCAGCGCCCGCCGCCTGCGCCGCGCTCGGCGTCTCGTCCCCGCGGATCAGCGCGGCCGCCGTCTCCGCGTCGGCCACCGACCGCAGCACGTCCGTGAACTCGGTGTTCATCAGCTGGCGGGCCAGTGAGGAGAGGATCGTCAGGTGGGCGTCGTCGGCGCCGGCCGGGGCCGCGATCAGGAAGATCAGGTCGGCCGGGCCGTCCGCGGCGCCGAAGTCGACGCCGGCGGCGCTGCGGCCGAAGGCGAGGCTCGGCTCGGTGACGTGGGCGCTGCGGCAGTGCGGGATGCCGATGCCGCCGTCGAGGCCGGTCGGCATCTGGGCCTCGCGGGCGGCCACGTCGGCGAGGAAGCCCTCCAGGTCGGTCACCCGGCCCTGGGCCACCATGCGCTCGGCGAGGGCGCGCGCCGCCGCTTCCTTGGTGTCGGCGGACAGGTCGAGATCGACCAGGTCCGCGGTGATCATGTCGCTCATCGCGGGCTCCTATGCACGCGTATCGCCCGGGGGGAGGCGTGGGCGGAAAGGGGGACGGGGGTGCGGTGGGGGGGTGACGTGGTTGGGGAGGCGGGTCCGGGGAATCCCGGCCTCTCCGGGGCGGCACGGTGGCTGGGCAGGCCGTGCCGCCCGCAGGCAGCGGCGAGTAACGGGGTGCCTCGCCGCTTCGAGGTGGGCCGGGTGGGCGCGTCCTGGGGTGCGGACGCGCTGCGAGCGCCCAGCCGCCGGGTGCCGGGGCGGGTGCGGCGGGGCGCGAGGGCGTTCATGACACCGGCTCCGTCAGTTCGCGGTCGACCGGGATCTCGGCCGTGACGGTCACCGCCGACGGGTCCAGGTCGGCGGGGGTCGGCATGACGCTGCCGGGTAGCTGGACGGCGGCGGCGCCGTGGGCGACGGCGGAGGCGAGGGCCTCGGGGCCGCTCCCACCGGCGATCAGGAACCCCGCCAGGGAGGAGTCGCCGGCACCGACGTTGCTGCGGACCGTGTCCACGCGGGCGGTGGCGAACCAGGCACCCGAGTCCTCCACGAGGAGTTGTCCGTCGGCGCCCAGGCTCGCGAGCACGGCGCGTGCGCCCATGCCGCGCACCTCCTCGGCCGCCTTCAGCGCGTCGCCCACGGTCGCCAGAGGGCGTCCGACCGCTTCCGCGAGCTCCTCGGCGTTGGGCTTCACCACGTCGGGCCGCGCGGCCAGTGCCTCCAGCAGCGCACGCCCCGAGGTGTCCAGCGCGATGCGCGCGCCCACGGCGTGCGCCCGCGTGACGACGTCGGCGTACCAGGAGGGCGCGAGCCCCCGGGGCAGGCTGCCGCAGCACGCGATCCAGTCGGCGTCGCGAGACTGCTCGCGCACGGTGTCCAGGAGGAGCTCCTGTTCGGCCTCCGACAGCTCCGGGCCCGGCGCGTTGATCTTCGTGAGCACCCCGTCGGACTCCGCGAGCGCGATGTTCGAGCGGGTGGCTCCGGCGATCAGGACCGGCGCGACCTCGATGCCCTGCGCGTCGAGCAGGTCGGCGATGAGCGCCCCCGGCGCACCACCCAGGGGCAGAACGGCGACCGTGCGCCGGCCCGCGGCCGCGACGGCGCGCGAGACGTTCACGCCCTTGCCGCCGGGGTCCATGCGCTCGCCGGTCGCGCGGACGACCTCGCCGCGCTCCAGGGCCGGGACCTCGTAGGTGCGGTCGAGGGAGGGGTTGGGGGTGACGGTGAGGATCATGCGCGCACTACTTCCGTGCCGCCGCGCTCGATGGCGACGGCGTCTTCCGGGCTCAGCCCGCTGTCGGTGATCAGCAGGTCCACATCGCCCAGGTCGCCGAACCGGGCGAAGTGCTCCTGGCCGTGCTTGGAGGAGTCGGCCAGCAGCACCACGCGCCGGGCGGCGGCGACCGCGGCCCGCTTGACCGCGGCCTCGGCGAGGTCCGGGGTGGTCAGACCGTGCTCGGCGGAGAAGCCGTTGGCCGCCACGAACAGCACGTCGGCGCGGATCTCGCCGTACGCGCGCAGCGCCCAGGCGTCCACGGCGGCGCGCGTACGGTGCCGTACGCGCCCCCCGACCAGGTGGAGCTGGATGCCCGGGTGGTCGGCGAGGCGAGCGGCGATGGGCAGGCTGTGCGTGACGACCGTCAGGGAGGCCTCCAGCGGGATCGCGGCGGCGACCCGGGCGACCGTCGTACCGGCGTCGAGGATCATCGTGCCCTCGGTCGGCAGTTCGGCGACGGCGGCCTTGGCGATGCGGTCCTTCTCGTCGGCGGCGGTGGACTCGCGCTCGGTGAGATCCGGTTCGAAGTCGAGGCGGCCGACCGGGATGGCACCGCCATGCACCCGGCGGACGAGGCCCGCGCGGTCGAGGGCCTTCAGATCGCGGCGGATCGTTTCCGCGGTGACCTGGAACTCCTCGGCGAGCGACAGCACGTCCACCCGGCCGCCGTCACGCGCGAGCCGGAGGATCTCCTGCTGCCGCTCCGGTGCGTACATGTCCGCTCGCCTCCGACTCGATGTCCGTTCACTTCTGACCGATGCCCGAACGTGTGGTTTCAGTCGGGAGGCTACGCCGTGATTTCCGGAAAGTAAACAGGTTCGGGCTTCAACCGGACATGATCGGGCGTCCGCCCAGGCGGTTGAGCACAGAGGAGCATGCGAAGGGCCCGGCACCCGCAGGTGCCGGGCCCTTGTCAGGCGCGGCTCAGTGCACCAGCTCCGGCTCCCTCGCCGGTGCCTCCGCCTCGGCTCCCTCCGCGTGCTGTGCGGGCCGCTTCGGCAGGGCGGACATCAGCAGGAAGATCGCGCCCATGATCCCGGCGACCCACCACAGCGCGTGCTGGAAGGCGTGCACGAAGGCCGGGCCGACCTGGGCCGGGGTCAGCCGGTCGCCGATCTCGCCGAAGAACACCACCGACACGAGCCCCAGGCCGAGCGCGTTGCCCATCTGCTGCACCGTGTTGATCAGCCCGGACGCGGACCCCGCGTGCTCGCGCGGCACCTCGGAGAGCACCGCGTCGGTCAGCGGGGCGACGATCAGCCCCATGCCGGCGCCCATCACGACCAGCGGCAGGGCCATCTGCCAGGAGGCGATGGCGAGGCCGTACCGGTGCGCCTCCCACAGGTAGAGCAGTACGCCTACGGCCATGACCAGCGCGCCCGCCTGGAGCACCTTCCGCCCGAACCTCGGGACCAGCTTCTGCACCGACATCCCGGCCGCCGTCGACACCGCGAGGGAGAACGGCACGCCGGTCAGCCCGGCCCGCAGCGGGCTCCAGCCCAGGCCGATCTGCATGTACAGCGTCCAGACCAGGAAGAAGATGCCGAGCGCGACCCCGAAAACGGTCTGTACGGCGATGCCCGCGGCGAAGCTCTTCACCCGGAAGAGGGACAGTTCGATGAGCGGGGAACCGTCCCTGGCGGCCTTCCGTTTTTCGTACGACACCAGCGCCGCGAAGACGACGAGCGCGCCGGCCATGCAGAGGTACCCCCACAGCGGCCAGCCCAGCTCGCGGCCGCGGGTGAGCGGGTAGAGCAGCATCAACAGGCCCAGCGAGACCAGGGCGACACCGACGAGGTCCAGCTTCAGCGCCTTGGGGGCCTTCGATTCGGTGATGAAGCGGCGGCCCAGGATCCAGGCCAGGACGCCGACGGGGAGGTTGATGAGGAAGATGGGCCGCCATTCGAGGCCGAACAGGTTCCACTCGGTCAGCAGCGCGCCGAGCAGCGGTCCGGAGACCGCGCCCAGGCCCACGATCGCGCCGAACAGGCCGAACACCTTGCCGCGTTCGTGGGCCGGGAAGGTGGCGTGCACGATCGACAGCACCTGCGGCACCATCATCGCCGCCATACCGCCCTGCAGGATGCGGGAGGCGACCAGCATCTCCGGGTTCGCGGCGAAGCCGCACAGGGCGGAGGCGAGGGTGAAGCCGCCGACACCGATCAGGAACAGCCGTTTGCGGCCATGGATGTCACCGAGACGTCCGCCGGTGATGAGGGCCGCGGCGAAGGCCAGGGCGTAGCCGGCGGTGATCCACTGGATCTGGCTGACCGACGCGTGGGCCGTCCGCTGGATGGACGGGATGGCGATGTTGACGATCGTCACGTCCACCAGGTCCATGAAGGCAGCGGTCATGACGATGGCCAGGGCCAGCCATCGGGTTCGGTCGGGGATGGGTTCGGGGAGCGCCGTGGGGGTGGGTGTGGCGGCCCCGCGCCCCTGGAAGGTCTTGTCGTCGCCGTGGGTCATGCGCTCAAGCTAGGACGCCATTAGGTCAGATCGTGTCCTACTTGTGCGGCATCCTCGTACTCATGACGACGGACACCCCGGCACGGCTGCTGCAGCTCCTCTCCCTGCTCCAGACCCCGCGCGAGTGGCCCGGTGGTGAGCTCGCCGAGCGACTCGGGGTGTCGCGGCGCACCGTGCGGCGGGACATCGACCGGTTGCGCGAGCTGGGGTATCCCGTGCAGGCCAGCAAAGGGGCCGACGGCGGATATCGGCTGGTCGCCGGCAAGGCGCTGCCGCCGCTGGTATTGGACGACGAGGAGGCGGTGGCGATCGCGGTGGGGCTGCGGGCCGGAGCCGGGCATGCGGTGGAGGGCGTGGACGAGGCCTCCGTACGGGCCCTGGCCAAGCTGGAGCAGGTGCTGCCGGCCCGGCTGCGCCACCGGGTGTCCACACTCCAGGCCGCGACGACACCGCTGACCAGCGGAGACGGGCCGACCATCGCGCCGGAGACGCTGACCGTGATGGCCTCGACGGTGGCGGGGCACGAGCGGCTGCGGTTCGCCTACCGCGACAAGGACGGCAGCGAGTCACGGCGGCTGACCGAACCGCACCGGCTGGTGTCGACCGGGCGGCGGTGGTACCTCGTCGCCTACGACCTCGACCGCGCCGACTGGCGGACCTTCCGGGTGGACCGGGTGAGCGAGCCGTTCGCGACCGGAGTCCGCTTCGCGCCACGGGAGTTGCCGACCGGGAGCGCGGCGGAGTACCTGCGGCAGTCCATCCGGCGGCGGCAGGAGAGGTACGAGCTCGCGGTGCGCTTCGCCGCGACGGCGGAGCAGGTCTCCGCACGCCTGCCGGCGGGGCTCGGGGTGCCGGAGGACGACGGCGAGGGCGGTTGTGTGCTACGGGGCGCCTTCGGCGATCCCCTGGAGTGGCTGGCGGTACGGCTGGCGATGGCGGGGTACGAGTTCACGGTGCAGGAGCCGAGCGAACTGGTCGAATGTGTACGGAAGTTGGGCGCACGGCTGAGTCGGGCGGGGGCGGATGTTCGCGAGGAGGGGGCCCTTCGGTGAGGGCCCTTCGGTGACGGTCTAGCCCTCCCCGGCGCCCCATCCGAAGCCGCGCAGGGATTGGAGGTGGCGCAGCGCCAGCGCAGCGGGGCCCTCCGGGCCTGTGGGCGGGGAGGAGGTGGCGGCCCAGGACTCCACGGCCACGCGGACGGCGGCGCCGGCGACGGCCGCGGCGAAGCGGAGGTCGCGGGTGACCGGTGCGGGGGGTGTGGGCTCCGGGGCAACGTTGTCGGGCCCGTTGTTGTCGCGCCGTCCTTCGGCTGCGTCGACCTCAGCGGTTCCGCGACCGCCAACTTCGCCGCGCTCACCGCCCGTTGCCGCTGCCACGATCCGGTGCGCGAGGATCTCGGCCAGGCTCCGCTCCGACGCCTGGCACACCTCTGCCCAGACCTTGCGCAGGGCAGGACTGGCGTCGGCCAGACGGATCAGGGTGCGGACCCATTCCCAGGAGGCGGCCGAGACACCGGCGCCTGGGGTGAGGGTGTGCTGTACGGCGTGCTCCAGGGCCTCGGGGACGCTGAGGTGGGCCGGGGCCGAGCGGACCGCTTCCGCCCAGCGCTGGGCGCCTGTCGCGTAGAGGGGGGCGACCGCTTCCTCCTTGGTGGCGAAGTAGCGGTAGAAGGTGCGCGGTGCGATGCCCGCGGCCTGTGCGATGTCCTCGGCGCGGGTCGCCCGCAGACCCTGGCGGACGAACAGGGCGGCCGCCGCCCGGGCGATCTCCGTCCGGGTCTCGGCCTTCCGGCGTTCGGTCAGCGAGACCGGCGCGGAGGCGGAAGGCGACCGGTGGGCAGTGCTGGAGGTGGTGCCGGGGGCAGTGCTGGAGGTCGTGCCGGGGGTGGTGCTCGGCGTGGTGCCGGGGGTGGTGCCCATCTCGGCAGGCTATGCCCGTGTGGCAGAATCTGCCATCCGACGGTCCACCCCGGGGTTCAGGTACGGGGTGGGCCGTCGTTCCACGACGCGCCACCGCCCCACCGTCCGTGCAGACTTGAGTCTCCCGCAAGGGGAGACCGGAAGGTGGGGTCATGCACTCCGGCATCTCGTACTCGATCGGTGAGCTGGCCCGGCGTACCGGGCTGTCGGTCAAGACGATCCGCTTCTACTCGGATCAGGGTCTCGTGGTGCCGGCGAGCCGTACCCCGGCCGGTTACCGCCGCTACGGCCCCGAGGCCGTCGCCCGGCTGGCGCTCGTACGGACGCTGCGCGAACTCGGCCTCGGCCTGGAGGTGATCCGGCGGATCGTGGACCGGCCACTCGCCCTCGGCCGGGTCGCGGCCGAGCAGGCCGCCGCGCTGGACGTGCAGATCAGTGTGCTGCGCCTGCGCCGGGCGGTGCTGTCCGCCGTGGCGGCCAGGCGTGAGCCGACGTTCGAGGAGATGGAACTCATGCACCGGTTGGCGACCCTGTCCGAAACGGAGCGTCGACGCCTGATCGACGGTTTCCTCGACGCCGTCTTCGAAGCACCGAATCAGCCCTCCACGACCCACGCACCCCAGCCCTCCCGGGCCGAGGCAGGGCTCCGGCGCTCCCTCACCCCCGAGTTGCCCGACCACCCGACGGAGGAGCAGGTGTCGGCGTGGGTGGAGCTGGCCGAGCTGTCGCTCGACGACGAATTCCGTGCGGCCGTACGACGGCTGGTACGGGAGCATGCCGGCAACCGGCGCGGACCCGAGGGCAGCGTCGGCACACCGCCCGCGCCGGACGTCGTCGCCGTCGCCCGGGAGGTCGTGAACACCGCCCTGGCGTCCGGCACCAGGCCCGAAGCGCCGGATGCGGATCCCGTCGTCGCGGCCCTCGTCACCCGGTGCGCCCCCGCCCGTGGGCAGGCCGGTCACGCCGCGCCCTGCGAGTGGCTGCTCCAGCGCCTCGAGGGCGCGCGCGAACCCCGCAGGGACACCTATCTCCGCCTGCTGGCCCTCGTCAACGGCTGGCCGGCCCCCGAGCCGCTGACACCGGTGATCGACTGGGCGGCCGCAGCACTGCGCGCGCGGACGGTGGCCGGATAGGAACGTCCGGAGAGGACCGATCAGTTCACGGGCGGCACCCTGCCCAACCTGAGCAGTCGAGAAGACCACATACAGGCACGCATAAAGCCGGGCCCCGGCACCCGGGGGGGATAGGTGCCGAAGCCCGGCTGGGAAGGTCCCGGCGCCGGGGGGGGTGTGCGTCGGGACCTGGCTGTGTGGCTCGGGTCGTGCGGTGGGCGCGTGGGGTCGGCCGGTTTGTGCGGTTGGTCCGTCGGGAGTGCGGTCCCGGGCCTGGCTGCCGGGGGCCCGGAAGGGTTGTTCCCGCGGGCCCGCGAGTTGAAGCGATGGGACCGCGCCATGTTTGCGCCGCCTTTCGCCACCGGCGTGCGCTCCCCGCAGGCACCGCACGCCCACAGGCACCACAGGTTGCCGACCGCCGCGCTCCAGTACCGCGGCCCCCGACTCACCCCACGGGCACCCCTCTCACAACACCGGCACGCCGTAACCCCGTTACGCCGCCGCGTCGAAGCCGGTCTGGCGGGCCAGCTTCTTCAGTTCGAGCAGCGCGTGCTTCTCGATCTGGCGGATGCGTTCGCGGGTCAGGCCGTGCTCCTTGCCGACCTCGGTCAGGGTGCGCTCGCGGCCGTCCTCGATGCCGTACCGCATCTTGATGATGGAGGCCGTGCGCTGGTCCAGGCGGCCGATCAGGTCGTCCAGTTCCTCGCTGCGCAGCAGGGTCATGACGGACTGCTCGGGGGAGACCGCCGAGGTGTCCTCCAGCAGGTCGCCGAACTGGGTCTCGCCCTCGTCGTCCACCGACATGTTCAGCGAGACCGGGTCGCGGGCCCAGTCGAGGACGTCGATGACGCGCTCCGGCGACGCGCCCAGCTCCACGGCGATCTCCGCGGGCTCCGGGTCGCGGCCGTGCTCACGGTTGAACTCGCGCTGCACGCGGCGGATGCGGCCCAGCTCCTCCACCAGGTGGACGGGGAGCCGGATGGTGCGGGACTGGTCGGCGATGGAGCGGGTGATGGCCTGACGGATCCACCAGGTGGCGTACGTCGAGAACTTGAAGCCCTTGCGGTAGTCGAACTTCTCGACCGCGCGCACCAGACCGGCGTTGCCCTCCTGAATCAGGTCGAGCAGGGGAAGGCCGCTGCGCGGGTAGCGCCGGGCCACCGCCACGACCAGGCGGAGGTTGGAACGGATGAAGATGTCCTTGGCCCGCTCGCCGGCGGCGACCAGCGCCTCCAGCTCCTCGCGGGTGGCGTCCGTCTTGGACTCCTCCTCACCGTCGAGGACCTGCTGCGCGAAGACACCCGCCTCGATGGTCTGGGACAGCTCGACCTCCTTGGCGGCGTCGAGCAGCGGCGTACGCGCGATCTCGTCGAGGTACATGCCGACCAGGTCGCGGTCCGCGATCTCGCCGCCATGGGCGCGAACACTGCTTGCCGAGTCGCCCGTCTCGCCGGTGGCGGACTGACGACGGGCGACGGCACGGGTTGCCATGCGTGCTCCCTTGCGATGGTGGGCTGGCGGGTGGTCCTGCTGAACGCTCGGCATCGGGGGAGGGTCTGTGGCGACTCTCTCCGAGTGCCCTGCATCCGTGGGAAACAACGACTGGAATCCGGACAGAATTCCCAACCCTCCCCCCAATTTTTCTGATCATGCAGTACCCTGTCCGCCACACGGGGAGGCGACATGCCGACGCAACGTACAGAGGTGCAGGTCAGGCCGGGAGCCGAGGGAGATCTCGACGCTCTCACGGCGATCTACAACCACTATGTACGTGAGACGGCCATCACCTTCGATACCGCGATCTTCACTCCGGAAGAGCGCCGCCCTTGGCTGCTCTCCCACCCGGAAGACGGTCCGCACCGGCTGAAGGTTGCCACGGACGCGGAGTCACAGCAGATTCTGGGGTACGCCACATCCAGCCCTTACCGGCCGAAGCCCGCGTACGTCACGTCGGTGGAGACCTCGGTGTACGTCGCCCCGGCCGCCGGCAGGCGCGGCGTCGGCACGCTGCTCTACGAGGCTCTCTTCAAGGCGCTGGCCGACGAGGACGTGCACCGCGCCTACGCCGGGATCGCCCAGCCCAACGAGGCCTCCGAGCGGCTGCACGCCCGCTTCGGCTTCCGGTATGTCGGCACGTACCGCGAGGTCGGCCGCAAGTTCGGCCGCTACTGGGACGTGGCCTGGTACGAGAAAGAGCTATGACCCACAGGGGGCCGTCCGTGACCCTCAGGGCCCGCACTCATCCGAACTGCACCGACCGCTTGGCCATTCCCATCCAGAACCCGTCGATCACGGACTTCTGCGCGTCGAGCTCGTCCCCCGCCTCCGCCGCGCCCATGGTGACGAAGAGCGGGGCGAAGTGTTCGGTGCGCGGGTGGGCGTAACGGCCGGCCGGGGCCTTGTTCAGGAAGTCCAGCAGGGCGTCCCAGTCCCGGGCCTCCAGGGCGCGGCGGCCCCAGTCGTCGAACTCGGAGGACCAGCTGGGCACGCCGCTCCCCGCGTACCGCAGGGCGGCGAGGTTGTGGGTGAAGAAGCCGGAGCCGACGATCAGCACCCCCTCGTCCCGCAGCGGCGCGAGCTTGCGGCCGATGTCCATCAGGCGCGCCGGGTCGAGTGTGGGCATGGATATCTGCAGGACGGGGATGTCGGCGGCCGGGAACATCTCAACGAGGGGGACGTAGGCGCCGTGGTCGAGGCCGCGGTCGGGGATGTCCTGGACGGGGGTGCCGGGGGCGCGCAGCAGCTTGCGGACGGACTCGGCCAGCTCGGGGGCGCCGGGGGCGGCGTACTGGACCCGGTAGTAGTGCTCGGGGAAGCCCCAGAAGTCGTAGACGAGCGGAACGGCCTCCACCGCGCCCAGCGCGAGCGGGGCCTCCTCCCAGTGGGCGGAGACCATGAGGATCGCCTTGGGGCGGGGCAGACCGGCGGACCAGGCGGCGAGCTGGCCGGGCCAGACGGGGTCGTCGGCGAGCGGCGGGGCGCCGTGGCTGAGGTACAGGGCGGGCATGCGCTCCGGGCTGCTGGTGGACATCGCGGCGACTCCCAGGACTGCGTTGCTTTAACTCTCAAGTTTCAGGTTCAACGGTACGCCGGACTTGTTCAAGTTTCAAGGAGATGCCTCGTACAGTGGAATGCATGAACACGGCATCCGACTCCGCCGCACAGCCCCGCTGGCTCAACGACGAAGAGCAGCGCGTCTGGCGCGCCTACCTGCACGCCACCACCCTGCTGGAGGACCACCTCGACCGGCAGCTGCAGCGCGACGCGGGCATGCCGCACATCTACTACGGCCTGCTCGTCGGCCTGGCCGAGGCACCGCGCCGCCGGCTGCGGATGACCGAGCTGGCGATGCAGGCGAAGATCACCCGTTCCCGGCTGTCGCACGCGATCGCGCGACTGGAGAAGAACGGCTGGGTGCGCCGCGAGGACTGCTCCTCCGACAAGCGCGGCCAGTTCGCGGTACTCACGGACAAGGGCGCGGAGGTGCTGGGGCACACCGCGCCGGGACATGTGGCCGCCGTACGGCAGGCGCTGTTCGAGCGGCTCAGGCCGGAACAGCAGAAGGCCCTCGGCGAGATCATGGAGATCGTCGCCGAGGGCCTGCAGCCCGATGAAGCGGGTGCGGACCTGCCCTGGCTCCGCTAGATCAGCGCGCGGCCACGCGCGCTGCGGCCGGTCAGTGGGCCACCACCGGCACCGGCACCTCGTCCTCGACGCCCTCGCCGGAGGCCACCGTGGTGGCGCCCGGGCGCCCCGCGTTGACGAAGGTGAAGGCGATCAGCGCGGCAAGGCCCAGGATGCCGACGGCGAACCAGATCGCCGCGGTGTAGCCGTGCACCAGGCCCTGCAGCTGGACCAGCTGCTGTTGCGGCTTGGCGGTCGCACCGGCGATGTGGTCCTTGACGTACGACGTCGTCGCGGAGGCGGCGATCGTGTTCAGCAGGGCGGTGCCGATCGCGCCGCCCACCTGCTGCGAGGTGTTGACCATCGCGGAGGCGACGCCGGCGTCCCGGGGCTCGACGCCCATGGTGGCCAGGGACATGGCCGGCATGAACGCCGTACCCATGCCGAGACCCAGGAGCAGCATCGCGGGCAGCAGCAGGGCGGCGTACGACGAGCCGACCTCCAGCTGGGTCAGCAGCAGCATGCCGACGCCGGCGACCAGGAAGCCGGGGCCCATCAGCAGCCGGGCCGGGGCGCGGGTCATCAGCCGGGTGCCGATCTGGGTGGAGCCGGTGATCATGCCCGCGATCATCGGCAGGAACGCGAAGCCGGTCTTGACCGGTGAGTACCCCTTCACGACCTGCAGGTAGTAGGTCAGGAAGAGGAACAGGCCGAACATGCCGATGATCGCGAGACCGAGCGAGAGGTAGATGCCACCGCGGTTGCGGTCGGTCACCACGCGCAGCGGCAGCAGCGGGGCCTTGACCCGGGACTCGACGAAGGCGAAGGCGGTCAGCAGCACCACGGACGCGATGAACATGGACACGGTGACCGTGTCACTCCAGCCGTCGGACTCGGCACGGGTGAAGCCGTAGACGAGGGCGACCAGGCCCAGCGTGGACAGGATCACGCCGGGGATGTCGAGCGGGGAGCGGTTGCGGCCGCCCTCGGGCTCACGGATGACGAAGTAGGCGCCGGCCGCGGCAACGATGGCGAACGGGATGTTCACGAAGAAGGTCCAGCGCCAGTTCAGGTACTCGGTGAGGAAACCGCCGAGGATCAGGCCGACGGCACCGCCGCCGCCCGCGATGGCGCCGTAGATGCCGAACGCCTTGGCGCGCTCCTTGGCGTCCGTGAACATCACGGCGAGCAGCGACAGCGCGGCCGGGGCGAGCAGGGCGCCGAAGACGCCCTGGAGGGCGCGGGCGCCGAACATCATCGGGCCGGTGGCGGCGGCACCGCCCAGCGCGGAGGCGAGGGCGAAGCCGGCCAGGCCGGTGACGAAGGCGCGCTTGCGGCCCCACTTGTCGGCGATACGGCCGCCGAAGAGCAGCAGACCGCCGAAGGCGAGGGCGTAGGCCGTGACGACCCACTGCCGGTTGCCGTCGGAGATGCCGAGGTCGCTCTGGGCGGAGGGGAGGGCGATGTTCACGATGGTGGCGTCGAGGACGACCATCAGCTGGGCGAGCGCGATGAAGACGAGCGCCTTCCAGCGGTTGGCGTCGCCGGCGCGTGCGGCGACGCCGGTCGGCGCGGTGGCGCCGGGAGCCTTTCGGGCTGTTTCGGACATGGAGGTACCCACTTCGGGACTTCGGGACGGAACGTGACGGAAAACGTGCGGGAAAGATCGAGAAAAGAGGGAGTAGGGCGAAAAAACGGAAGCTCAGGGTGTGGCTCGTCGACGGTGACGGCCGAGGCGCCGGTGTGCCGGCCTACGGGTGGACTGGGATCGGGAGCCGAACTAATCGGTCAGGACTCGCGCAGCTCCTTGACGGTCACGGCCGTGCCCGGCAGGGCGGAGCGGGCGGGCGCCCGCAGGCCGTCGAGGAACAGCTGAAGGTGGCGGTGGACGAAACGGTCGCCGCGCAGGCAGTCCGTGCCGGCCGGGGGTCGGCTCAGCTGGGCCACGACGATCATCAGGTCGCCGACGCCGACGTCGGGCCGGAGCTGCCCGGCCGCCGCGGCCCGCCCCATGACCTCCTCGACGAGCTGCTCGACGCGCTCGCGGGAGGCTTCCAGGTCGGGGTGGTGCTTGTCGAAGCTGCTGGCGATCACCGGGCACAGCGCGCTGATCCGCTCGTCAGCGGCGGCGTGCACGAAGTGCTCCAGCGCGGCGAAGGCGTCCCCGGTCTCGGCGAGGGCCACTTCGGCCGCCTCGGCCGTACGGTCCATGACGGAGCAGACGACCTCTCGGACGAGGGCCTCGCGGTCGGGGAAGTTGCGGTACACCGTGGCGTTGCCGACGCCGGCCCGGCGGGCGATCTCGTCGAGCGGCACGTCCGGACCGTGCTCGACGAACATCTCCCGGGCCGCGGTGACGATCCGCTCCCGGTTGCGCACGGCGTCGGCGCGGGGCCGGGGCACCTTGCGCACTGCGGGGGTGGTCGCGGTCGGCACGGCGTACTCCTCGGTCTACTGGAAGGCGATCCGGGGATGCAGTCCCCGTTTCGCTCGGACACAGGGCTAAACGGGGACGGGCTCCCCGGTTATTTCCCATGCATGAAAAGAATGCCTGTGACCTGAGACACACTCACATCCCGCCGGGATTCACCCCCGTGCGGGCCCGCATTCCCACGATCGGTCTCCTCCAGCGCGCGCCCCGCACCCCACCGACACAGGGTGATCGCAAGGGTGCAGCCGGAGACCTGTGGCTGCCGTGGAGCGAAGGGTCCATGAATGCAGCCGCAGCCGCCCCGCCACATATCCCTTGCCCACACGGGAGCCCGCCGGGGCGGCTTCGCCCACACAGGAGACCCGCGAAGTGCCTTCGCCCGCGCAGGAACCCCCAGGGGCGGCTTCGCTCACCCAGCAGCCCTCCGAGGCGGCTCCGCCCGCGAAGTCCGCCCACGCTCCCGCCGTCGCATACGCCCGCGCCGGGCGGCCGCTCTCGCCGCGGTGACCGCGCTGACCGTGGCGGTCAGCACCTCGGCCGGAACCGGACACCTGATGGCGCCCACCACCGCCGGACCCATCGGCACGGCCCGCTCCGTCCTCATCCCCTGCACGATCCAGGGCAGTGTCGACGTACAGATGACCGAGGGCATCCCCACCCCGCACGGCTACGCCCACTCCACGGGCACGCTCCACGCCCTGACCCTGATGGTCGACTTCTCCGACACGCCCGGGCAGGGCAGCGCCATGGACCGCTTCCACGAGTTCTTCCCGCAGACCCGGGACTGGTTCCGCACCGCGTCGTACGGCCGCCTCGACTACCGGCCGGAGACACCGATCACCACATGGCTGCGGATGCCCAAGCCCTTCAAGGGGTACGGCATAGAGCGCGGCGCGCCCTTCGACCCCGGCTACCGGCAGCTGTTGCACGACATCGTGGCCGCGGCCGACCCGACGGTGGACTTCCGCGCGTACGACATCCTCAACGTCCTGGTCACCCCCAACGCCGGCCCCTCCGCCCTGGACACGGTCCTGTCCGTGACCTTCGCCGGCAACGGCGACGCCGCCCCGGTCGCCGACGGCGTGCCCATAGCCAACGCGTCCTTCATCTACTCCCAGCAGGACGACGGCTCCGGCTCCTACTCCCACACCGGCTACCGGGTGCTGCCGCACGAGAACGGCCACACCTTCGGCCTGCCCGACCTGTACACACAAAAGGGCGGCGGCGCGGTCGGGCACTGGGACATCATGAGCGAGGACTGGGGGGCCGGCAACGATCTGCTCGGCTGGCACAAGTGGAAGCTGGGCTGGCTGGACGGCTCCCAGGTGGGCTGCGCGGCGGCACGGGGTACCGTCGAGTACGACCTGACACCGCTGTACAAGGCGGGCGGCGGCAAGCTGGTCCTCGTCCCCATCGACGCACGGAGCTCCTACGCCCTGGAGGTGCGGGAGCAGGGCGGCAACGACGAGGTGGTGTGCCGGCCGGGGGTGCTGATCTACAAGGTGGACGGCTCGATAGACACCGGACGCGGACCGGTCACGGTCTACGACAGCCACCGGGGCAGCGGCGGCTGCACCCGCAGCCCCAACGTCCAGGCAGAACTCTCCGACGCTCCCTTCGCCCCCGGCGAGACCTTCAAGGACCCCGGTCACGGCATCACCATTCAGGTGGTCAGCAGGGACGAGGACAAGAAGTACCGGGTGCGGGTGACGCGGACGTAGCGCCTCCGGCTTCCGGAAGAGCCGGCCGGGGGTTCTTCGAGCAGGCGGGGCTCTTCGAGCCGGCCGGAGGCTCTTCGGGCAACGGGGCGCCGGGTGGCGGTTTACCGTAGGCGTGCCCGTATGCCGTACCGGAGAGCCGATGCCCGCGAAGAGTGCGACCGCACTGGATGCCGACACCCGTGCCGAAGCGGGGGAAGCGGTCGGGCCGTTGCTGCGCGGGGTCGGGGTGCTGCGGCGGCTGACCGACGCGGACGGCACGCTCAGCCCCAGCGCGCTGGAACGGGCCACCGGCCTCGCCCGCTCCACGGTCGACCGCATCACCGCGACCCTCTCCCGCATGGACTACGTCCGCCTCGACGGCCGGGACGTCGTCCTCGCCCCCGGCGTGATGGAGCTGGGCAACGCCTACCTGGCCGCCCTGCGGCTGCCCGCGCTGCTCGGCGCCCACGCCGACGCGCTCGCCGACGAACTGGACGAGTCGGTGTCGCTCGCGGTCGCCGACCTCGACGGCATCCGCTTCATCCACCAGGCCACCCGCCGCCGCGCGCTGTCCGTGAGCTTCCGCATCGGCGACCTGCTCCCGGCCGAACGCACCGCGCCGGGCCCGCTGTTCGCGACCGAGTGGGCGGAGCCGGACTGGACACGCTGGCGCGCCCGCCGCGCGGCGGACCCGACGGACGCGGCCTTCCCCGCCGTACCGCCACGACGGCTGCCCGCCGACGACTCGGCTTTCCTGGAACGGGTGGAGCGGGCACGCCGCGACGGCTGGGCGGTGGACGACCAGCTGATCGAACCGGGCCTGGTCGCGGTCTCCGTGCCCGTACGGCACCCGGACACCGGCCGCCTGGCCTGCGTGGCGAGCGTGGTCAGCCACACCAGCCGGCACTCCGCGGCCGACCTGCGCACCAGCCTCCTGCCCCGCCTTCGTACGGCCGTGGCGGCGATGGAGTCCGAGCTGCGCACCGCTCCCCCGCCCGAGCCCGGCCCACCACCCTCGGGCCTGGCGACCTGGACGACGGCGTCCAAGCACGAGCTGGGCCGGGACTTCGTGGAGTCCCTGGCGCGCGGCCTGACCGTGCCGGCCGCCTTCGGCGAGGGCCGTTCGGCGCTGTCCCTGAGCGAGGTGGCCCGGGCGACCGGCCTGGCCCGGGCCACGGCCCGCCGCGCGCTGCTCACCCACGAACACCTGGGCCTGGTGCGCGCGCTCCCCGACCGCACCTTCGCCCTGACCCCCCGCGTCCTCGACCTCGGCTTCCCGCCGCTGTCCCGCACCACACTCCCCCGTCTGGCCGAGCCCCACCTCCGCGCCCTCGCGGACCGGTTGCACGAACCGACGGCACTGGCGGTCCTCACGCCGGACGGCACGGAGATCCAGTACACGGCCGGAGCGGGCGCGAGCCGCGTCCTCACGGTCCACATCACCGTGGGCGCCCGCCTGCCCGCCGCCGAGACCTCCCTCGGCCGAGTCCTCCTCGCGGACACCAACCGCCCCCTCCCCCCGGCCCTCTCCGAGGTCCACGCCCAGGGATACGCCCTGGTCGACGAGGAACTGGAGTCGGGCCTACGATCCATCGCCGTACCGCTACGGGACCGGTCCGGCCGAACGATCGCCGCCCTGAACATCGCCACCCACGCGGCCCGCCGCACCCTCGAGGACTGCGTCCACGACGTCCTCCCCGCCCTCCGCACGACCGCCGCCCACATCGAGTCAGACCTCCACACGGCCTCCCGCTTCACCCACATCCCCGCATCCTGACCCTCACTCCCACAGCCCGCTGTACCGGGCGGGCCCACCCGCTACACGGTCGACGGTGGCCTCGTCGCCACCGATCGAGCAATGCCTTCGTGCCTTCGTGCCTTCGTGGGATCTGTGGGAAATTCCGTCGTCGCAGCTCAGGCCTGGTGCCATGCGACGCCCCCAAACGCTGCAGCGCAGGATCCCAAACGTCTCTGCAGTGTTTTTGCAGTTCACGACATGCGTCGCACTCGTCAGAACGCTGCCGTGGTGCACCGCTACCTGTGCACCTGGCGATGACAGGGCCCCCGATTGGCGGCAGGCATCTGACGCTGTGGGGTGAAGGTCTCACCCATGGGACGGCACAGTGCTTGCTACTTGAATAGCTATCTGGGCCTTGCAGTGTGCCCACCCCCCTCGACCGCCGCGTTCACCTGCTCCTCCTGGACGACCAGGACCGCCTCATGCTGTGTGGCGGCTGCTGCAGCGGCTGGACCGTCCCCCAGACGTTGCTTGCCCCCGACACCGACTTCAGAGACGGAGCCGCTCACTACCTCGCCGAGCGATTTCGCATCACCAAGCCCCGTTTTGGATCTGTTTACGGAGTTCGCGAAACACGGGGCTTCGACTGCTGGGAGCATGACCGCCACACCATTTCGCAAGTGTTCATCGTGAGGATCAGTTCCGAGGATTCCGATTCGGTCCAGATGATTTCTCCGACGCACACCAGGTGGGGGCTCGATGAACTCAAATCCCTCAGTCGCGAGATCTCGCCGGAGGGCCTCGTCCTCCTTGTATCGGGCTATGTGGAGGGGTGGCTTCCAGACGGCCCCATCTCTCTCCACTAAGACAGCTGAGGAATATTTCGAAGCACGAAGCCCTGGAGGGTCCGTGCCCGCACATGCAATCGGGATCGTTCTCACTCGAACCGTCGGCGGAGTTGAGCTTGAAGCAGCACGAAAAATCGGCGGCATGCCGATGGCTCCGTCGTTCGACGGCAAGAGATCGCCGTGCTGGTATCGGCGAGCACTGAGGATCGGGCCATCGAGAAGGTGTGGCCGGCACGGCAGGCGGTCCTCCGGCCGGTGCGTGCCAAAGGCGGCCGGTCAGGGCATCCGACGGCTACCTCACCGAAATCCGGGAGCTGACTTCCGGCACCCGTCGTTTCGACCTGGATGGCATGGGCCGCGTCACCCGGACGCGCGCCCACGGCTGGAGCGAGACGTACGCGTACGCCCCAGCGGGCAACCTGACGCACGCCGCGTCGCCTGCCCATGAGACACCCGGTGAGCTGCGGTTCGAGGGCACGCTCGTCCGCTCGGCCGGTCGCACCTCCTATGAGCATGACGGCGAAGGCCGCCTCGTGCGCAGGACCCGCAAGCTTCTGAACAGCCAGACCCGTACCTGGACCTACACGTGGAACGCCGAGGACCGTCTCACGGAGGTGATCGCCCCAGACGGAACTCAGTGGCAGTACGCGTACGACCCGCTCGGGCGACGCATCTCCAAACACCGGGTCGCCGACGACGGCTCCGTGGCCGACCGTACGGACTTCGTCTGGGATGACCTGTGCCTGGCCGACTCCTCGACGAGATCCTCCCGGGCGAAGACAGGGGTTGCGTGCACGAGATCGCGCTCACTGACGCGTCGATCACCGTCCGCTGCAAGGACCTGCAAGCCGTTTGGGGGGACGTGGGCTGAGGAGTCAACCGGGATCACCGACCCACAAGGTATCGGCTCATCGTCGACTCGGCAGACGGGAACCACGTAGAGAGTCGTTTTTATCACGTCCTTGAGGTGCACTGTCGAAACGGTCCTCACGTGGAGAGAATTCAAGTTTACGAAACTCAGGAAGATAGACCGCTGGATCCAAGGACGAAGCGCATGAGGTTCAACAGGACCGAGCACCTCCGAATCATTCCGCCAGGCCCCGAAGCCGGAGAACGCCTCATCGGGTTCCGCCAGGACAGCGAATCCGGATTCTCCACCCTGGATGAGACACACCGCCTCCGACGGATCCCCGCGTACGGAGCCGACGGCGCTCTGCTCATCTACATCGGGTACGCCTGGGCCAAGAACTCCGTGGCCCTCGGCATCACCCGCCGGACACGGTAGCTACTGGGCCGGTCGGTGCACGTCACCGCACGACACGCTCCGCCGGCCGATACAGGGGGCTCGGCACACAGGGGCGGGACCACACAACAGCAGGGCATGGCGCCTCGGTGCGCTGCCGCAACCGCTAGACTGTGCGCGGTGCACCACTCTGGTGGGGCGCCCTGTGGATGTCTGGGGCCCTCAGGGGTCGGGATCCGTCCGATGTGGGCGGATTTCAAACACCTTTGCCCACACATCCCTGCCTTCGTAGCTCAGGGGATAGAGCACCGCTCTCCTAAAGCGGGTGTCGCAGGTTCGAATCCTGCCGGGGGCACCATGCCTGACCAGGCACGATGCGTCAGAAAGGCCCCTCGGAGTCGTCTCCGAGGGGCCTTTTGATCTTCAATGGGAACGAATGGGAACGCGCCGTCAGGCAGAGTCCTCCGTGGGAACGCTGCTCCCCCAGTTTCGTCCTCGGCCTTCACGCAGTCGGCGCAGCGGTTGGGAGCCTCCGGCCCCGAGATCTGGGGCTGGCACGGCCGCACCCTCAGCAGCCGCGTCGACCACCCTGCCCAAGGCGCCTGCTGACTCAGGCTGCTGTCCGCACCAGGTGACACAGCAGCGTAAAACTCCTGGTGACGAGTCCACCCCGCCGGTTCCTCACTCGGCGTGGGCGCGCTGGTCGGATGCCGGCCGACGGGGAGGGGGCGCGAGCGACATCAGCGTCCCGGACGGATGGCAGACACTACGCTGAACCCAGCGGGATCGGGCCCGCAGCACAGCGTCCAGGAGGTGCTTCATGACGGCCGAGATGGTGGCCCCGGCGTGGATGCATGAGCAGATCACGGCGGAGGAGTACGAGTCCTGGTCCGAGGAGCAGTGCGCCGGTATCGAGATCGTGGACGGGATGGTCGTCGTGAGTCCGAGTGCGTCCAAGCGGCACAACCGGCTGGCCCGCATTCTGGCGAACGCCCTGGACGGCGCCGCGGGCCCGGAGTGGAACGCCGACACGGACTTCGACGTCCGGCTTCAGGACGTCCCGCTCACCAATCGCCGCCCGGATGTCGTCGTGTACCGCGCGGACACGATCGACATCACCCCCACCCGCCCCGAGCACGTGCTGCTGGTCGCGGAGGTGGTGTCGCCGGGCTCGGAGACCACCGACCGGATCGTGAAGGTCGACCAGTACGCCAAGGCAGGCATCGGCTTCTACTGGCGGATCGAGCAGGCCGCGACAGGCGTTCCTCTCGTGTACACATACCTTCTCGATCCCGCAACGAAGACCTACCGGGACGGAGACGTGTTCACCGGCGTCCTCAAGGTAGCGGCCCCCTTCCCGGTGGAGATCGACCTCGGTCAGGTCTGACCACGCGCTGCTCAGAGTCGGCAGCGCGTGAGCGATGCGTGAGCGCACGGCCCGGTGCAGGGCGGCATGAGTCGGATCAAGTGGTTCACCGTACGTTCTGACCAGGGAAAACAGCACCGCGTGGCAGCGCCAGGCACCCCCGGCAAGGATCCGATCCCACTCCTGAAGTGGGTGTCGCAGGTTCGAATCCTGCCGGAGGGCACCAGCTCTGACCGCATCGGAGCATCAGAAATGCCCCTCGGGATCTACTCCGAGGGGCATTTTGACCTTCCACGGAACGAATGGGAACGCGCCGTCCGGCAGACCTCGCCGTCTTTCGAGGGAACGTCGGGCGTCTCCTCCGCTTCCTGTGGGCGTCTCGCCGTACCGGGGAGGTGCGCGGAACCAAAGCGAGCGCACAGTCAGCGAGTAGGAGTGGCGAGCAGAGTCTGGATGGCCTTCATGTGCAGGCCGACGGCCAGCGACAGGGTTACGGCGCAGTGCCGCAGGTCGTGCAGCCGCACCGGGGCCGACTGCAGGGGATGGCGCCAGCGGGGTTCGAGCGGCTCCACAAAGCGATCTCCAGAAATTCCGTGGACGCAACCCGTGACCAGGCCAGTGCCAGTTGGCCTCAGCGACCTTCGTGCCCGTAGTTCGCATCGAGAGGGTCAGAGGCTTCCAAACCGGGGCTGGCCTTCCACGCGACCACCACCAGGGATAGCCTTCCACTCCGTTCGAAGGTCCCTGGAGGCTCCCTGTGCACACCACCGTTTTCCTGCTGCGGAGCGCGCTGGGCCTTGGTGGCGGTCTGGTGGGCGTCTGGGAGCTGACCCGCCAGGCTTCGGGACCGGGCTGGAGGAAGCGGCGGGTCTTCTCTGCGGTGGCAGCTTTGACGCTCGCCGGGCTGCTCGCAGTCTAGGGATGGCCAGTCGACATGCCCCTTCCGTGCCCGTTCGGTCGGAAAACAGCGGGGAACAGCGGTCGCCGGCGGACAACGCTCACGAGAACGGCCCCTGACCGATTTACCTGGTCAGACACCCCATGTCGTTTGATGTCAAGCGGCATGGGGGTGGGCGTGGTGCGACCAAGCGGTCGCTTCGTTGTAAAGCGTTCGGGTCTTGAGGCATCCGTGGAGGATGCCGACGAGGCGGTTGCCGAGCTGGCGGAGGGCGGGGTTGTAGCCGGCCTCGCGGGCCCGTTGCTTGTCGTAGTAGCGGCGGGCTCCGAGGGAGGCGTTCAGTGCGGAGAACGCCTGGGTTTGCAGCGCGTCGGCGAGGCGGTTGTTGCGGACGTAGCGGGCCTGGACGGAGCGGCTTTTGCCGGAGGCCCGGGTGATTGGGCTGGTGCCGGCGTAGTTCTTCCGCGCCTTGGCTGACGTGTAGCGGGTGGGGTCGTCCCCGAACTCGGCGAGCAACCGGGCGCCGGTGATGGCGCCGATGCCGGGCATGGAGAGGTAGATCTCAGCATCCGGATGCGCGAGAAAATGGGCCTTCACCTGCCCTTCAAGCTCGGCTATCTGCTCGTTCAGGGCGATCAGCAGCCGCGCGTGTGCGGTGGCTGTGGCCGCGTAGGCGGCGGTGACCGGTTCGGGCAGGCTGAGGTGCCGCTCACGTAGTGCGGCCTGGATCGTGGCCGCCTTCGCGGTCCGGTTGTGGCGGCGATGCCGGGCCAGGACAGCGGTGATCTGCGTGCGGGTCAGCTTCGCCGCGGCCTGCGGGGTGGGCGCCTTGACCAACAGCTCCATCGCGTCCGTGCTGGTCAGGGACAGATCGGCGTAGGCGTGCAGGGCTGCGGGGAAGTACTCGCGCAGCGCGGAACGCAGGCGCTGGAAGGTGCGGGTGCGCTCCCAGATCAGGCTCTGGTGGGCGCGGGCGACCACCTTGACCGCCTGGGCCTGGTCGGTGTCCCCGGCAATCGGCCGCAACTGATCACGGTCGATGCGGATCATGTCGGCGAGCGCGTGTGCGTCACCCTTGTCGCTCTTGGCGCCCGAGGTGCCGTACCGCTCTTTGAATCGGGCGGCCTGCTTCGGGTTGACCGCGTAGACCTGGTAGCCGGTGGCGAGCAGGGCCTGCACCCATGGGCCGCGGTCAGTCTCCATGCTCACCACCACCTGGCCGGGGGTGAGGTGGTCACCGCCGTGCTTCGCGACAAGTTCGTGGAGTTTGGCGATGCCTTCCAGCCCTCGGGCAGTCTGGCGGTCGCCAGCTTCCGGCCGGTCTCGTCCTGGACCTCGATGTCGTGGTGGTCTTCGGCCCAGTCATCGCCTATCAGCAGCAACGCACTCTCCCGGTCACGTAGTTCACCTATCGTGCTGCCGCGGAAGACACGGCACGCTCCCTAATGGATCCAGTGCTCACGCCCTCCGAGGGGCTTTTTGGCCTTGCATGGGAACGAATGGGAACGGGCCGTCAGGCAGCGTCCTCCGTGGAAACGTCGTCGCGATCTTCCGTGGAAACGCTGGACGCCTCTCTCCCTCCGACTTCTTCCCCCTCCGGCAGGGCCACCTCGGGCACACCCCCGTGAGAGAGCTGGCGGCCCCAGCACACGGCTAACCTCAGGGCCGTGCCACCCGACGCGCACGACAACGCCCAGGCACAGCAATCCGTGTGCAGTCGCGACGACCCCGGTAGCCGATCTCCCAACCTGGGCCACCTCAGCCCGGCCGGAACCAATCGGCCCCCTGATCCCCTCACTGCGCGGCACCGTGCCCGTAAGGGCGGGAAACAAGGGTCAACAGCGGTGCGACCTCGCACTTACGAGCCCGCAGAGAGCACAGATGCCCAGGTCAAAAGCCCTTCCAGGTTGGAAGCGCCGCCGCTTCCCAAGCTGAGAGCGCGAGTGCCTCGGGCCGCTCCTGTGCTCCGCGGACCAGGCAGCCTGACCGCGCAGGTGGCCGAAGGCCCCGGCACCCTGCTCAGTGTGGGACCTTTGGCGCCCCCGAGGAGTCTGCGGTGCTCACCGCTTCGACGACCGCAGCTGACCTCAGTCGACTACTCCATGACCGGTGCGAGGCTGGGCCAGTGCGCAAGCCTCTGATCACGAAGCCGACCACCCAGGACTGAGGTCCCGGGCTCGCACAGCGGGCATCACTGATGGTGATGTGCCGTTCGGCCCCGGCCCACCCCTGCGTTTCGGGGGTGGGCCGGGGCCGAAGAGCCTTCTGGCGTCGTACTTCCGGCCGAAGGCCGTCGCCCGCCCCCCCTCACCCGTGGTACAGCACCCGTACGACGATCGTGTCCGGCGTCAGGGCATCGAGGTACTCGTTGAAGTAACGGCGCTGCTCGGGGCCGGCGATCGCGAGCCAGCGGCCGTCCAGGGTGAGGAGTGCGTGGGTGGGCAGGGTCTGGTCAGCGACTTCCCTCATGTGGGCGCCGAGGTCGCCCACCAGGCGGGCGGCCGGGTCGCCGCCCACGAGGTCCTCGAGTTCCGGCCGGTCCGCGAGCGCGACCAGTGCCGGCTGGGTCCGGTAGTCCTCCACGGCCTGGATCCTGGGGTAGCCCTCAGGGTCCGCGAAATGCCTGGCCCAGAAGTGACTCGCCGGGTGCACCGGCGGGTACCTGGAGGCGAACTCCTGCCATGCCTCGAACGCGCGGCGCGCCTCGGCGGCCGCCTGTGCGCGCGGCGCTTCGAGATCCAGCAGCCCCCGTGGGCCGCCGTCGCACAACGAGGGCGGCAGGTCGCGCGCCTCTCCGGAGAGCGTGTGGGTTGCCCGGATGAGGCGCGGGTCGTCCTCGTGTCCCGCGACGACCAGGAACTCGCAGCCCCCTCCGTCGATCCGCCAGTAGTCCCACCAGGTCTCCATCTCCGGCTCGCCGGGGGTGGAGTGGCGGTTGTAGTCGTACGGAGCGATGGCGGCACCGATCGCCTCGGGCACATCGCCCGGGGCACACCGGGGGACGCACACGGTGACTCGTTCTTTCGCCATGGCCCTTGTGGCTCTCTCTCCTCGTTCTCCGCCTCACGCCTCCTGCGGCGTGACGCAATCGGCCAGCCAGCCACCGCAGCCGCGCTGCACGTCCCGCGCCATGTCCCAGAACATGGCCAGGTCGCCGAGGACTCCGAAGACGCCCATGGCCTTGCCCAGCTTCGACCCCGCGCCCGACCTCGGCGCGGACGGCGCTTCGGGCAGGGTGGGAGCCTTCTGCGGAGCTTCGCCCGGCGTGATGGTGATGGTCCCGCCGGGGATCTTGCGGACCAGGGGCTGCACGCGCTGAGTGTCGAAGGACCCGTCCGGCCAAATTACCCGGACGTTCTTGTTGCCGACGAACCTGTCCCGGATCGCCTCGGCCTCGGCCTGGCTCTTGGCGACGTAGACGACGTTCTGGGTCTGGCCCTTGTTCTCGTTCATCTTGTTCGAGATGGTGTCCGCGGTATTTCCCGGGTTGAACACCTTGGCTTTGCTCTCGTGGCGTCCCAGGTGTCGACGCTCACGATCTTGCCGTTCTTCCAGGTGACTTTGATGAAGTCCGCGGTGGCGCCGGCCGCGACGTGGTCGCCGTTGGGGCCGTGCCACATCCCCTTCTTGGGAAGAATGCCCTTGTCGTCCTGCCACAGGTACTGGCTGCCGCTGCCGTTCTTCGAACCGTCGTAGTACTTGCCCGCGTTGCGCAGGTCGTTCATGTAGTCGAAGGCGACCTTCTCCGAGTGGTTGTCCGTACCGGCCACCAGCCATCCAGAACCACCTGTACGGAATCGCGGCCGAGTTGGCCCGCCTCACCGGCTGGACCTACTTCGACGCCCGCCAGTACAACCAGGCCCGTGCCTATTTCACCGAATCCCTGAAGCTGGCCAAGGAGATCGACGACTGGCAGTTCATGGCCAACGTGCTCGCCTGCATGAGCCTGCAAGCGACCTACCAGGACAAGCCCGCCGACTCCCTGGCCCTCGTCGTCGGCGCCCAGGACCAGGCCCGGTCGTCCCAGGGGACGACCCCGCGCGTCCTGTCGATGCTGTCCATGCGTGAAGCCTTCGCACACGCCTCACTCGGCAACCGGGACGGCACGCACCGGGCGATCGGCGAAGCCCATCGCCACTTCGAGCGGATCCGGGCGAGCGACCAGGACCCGTCGTGGGTGACGTACTTCGACGAGCCGAAACTCATCGTGGACACGGGCATCGCACACGGCCGGCTGGGCGATGCGGTGACCGCAGAACCACTGATCGGATAGGACACGCTGGCTGCGGTCCGAAGACGATCAACACGGTCCCAGATCCTCGCCACCACGGGTCTGGGACCGCCATCATGCGCGCTAAGAACAACGTACTGCGAACAGCCCGTTCGGGACCGATGAGTGATCGATCAATGAAATCGGGTTCGCGGCCTGTCCGTCTTCACGCCGTCCCACCCCGCGGACCGGCACGAGCATCGCCGAAGCCGTTCGTGCGCGTCCCGGACGGTGTCCTCGTCCGCCTGCACCAGCTTCGCGATCACCGGGACCCGGTTCCCTGCCGGCGAGCAGGGAACATCGCCCGCCGGAACCGCACCGAAGTGGTGCTAGCCCGGCGCACGATCTGCTGCAGCTTCTGCCCCTCCTGGTCGGTCAACCTGCGGACACGGACAGGCTGTGCCACCACACCCCCAACGGTCAGACCAACGGACGTCACCGCACATTCAACCGCGAGGGCGGAACGCGGTCGGGCCATCCAGGGCCCGCCTGGCTGTGCCTGCGTGCAGGGCCGGGTCCCCGGTCAGGGCTTCAGCGCGGCACGGATGAGAGCGCGCAGTTCATCGTCGGTGACGGCCGCCATGTCCGTGGACCGCAGCCGAATGGTGGCCTTTCCACTGATGAGCGTGGGATGGCGGGAGCTGAAGCCGCCATCGCGGTCCGTTCCCCACCCGTAGATCGAGACGCCGTGCTGCCAGACACCGATGTGCAGCCTGCGCTTTTCGACCCGGTAGGTGGGCATTCCGTAGGACAGCGCCACGCTCGTCTGCGGGAATTCCTCCAGGATCAGCCCGCTCACCCGGTCGAAGAGCGAACGGTGACCTGGCGCAATGGAGTCGACGTACTCCTGTACAGAGTCCATGCGACCCATTGTGGTGCTCCCGCGAACACCGCTGCTGCGGCTCGGCCTCTCGCGCCCGACCGTCGCGGCTTCATGGCAGGGCAGGGGCGCGCGGCACCAGCGGCCTGCTCCCGACCGTCAGGCGGCTGACCAGGGCAGATGGAGAACTGGGACGGGAGTATCTAGGGTCAGCACGTGGCTTTCATCATGGTGTGCGAAGACGACGCGGCGGTCCGCGGCGTCCTCAAGCGCGCCCTGGAGCACGACGGCCACACCGTCTCCGTCGCCGCCACGGCCGACAGCCTGCTGCGGCAGCTCGCACCGGCGCCCCATCTGGTCGTCCTGGATCTCGGGCTCCCGGACGCCGACGGGCGCGACGTCTGCCTGGCCCTCCGGGCTCGCGGCGTCGACGCGCCGGTGTTGATGCTCACCGCCTTGGATGGCCTGCATCACAAGGTGGGCGGCTTCGAGGCCGGCGCCGACGACTACATGACCAAACCCTTCGACATCCCGGAACTGCTGGTCCGCGTCCGGGCGCTGCTGCGCCGGGCCACCGTGGCGCCCGCACCGCGCGAGGTCGTCCTCGATCCGGCGAAGCACGTGGTGACCTACGATTCGGTGAGCATGAGCCTGACCCCGACCGAGTTCCGGCTGCTGGGCCGCCTGATCGCCTCGCAGGGCGACGCGGTACGCCGCCACGCCCTCATCGCTGCCGGCTGGCCGCACGGGGCGCAGGTCAGCGACAACACCCTCGACTCCTATGTGCGCCGGCTGCGGGCCAAGCTCGGTCCGCTGGGTGTGGCCGAGCGTCTGGCGACCGTCCGCGGCGTGGGCTACCGATGGCAGTGACGGGATTCCGCAGAAGCGTCGTCGCGCTCACTGTGCTGATCGCCACCGCCGTGGTGGCGATACTGGTCGTGGTCTCGCACGTGCTGCTGAGCCGGGTGACGGACGCCGACGCGCGCGATCTGGCACGTACTCGCGCCGAGGCGGTCGCGGCGAACGTCACCGCCAAAGGCGGCCGTGTCGTACTGACGGAGAACAGCAGCGAGGCGCTGGACGAGGTCGCCTGGGTGTATGCCGACGGCCGCCTGATCGACGGGAACGTGCCGCCGAGCGTGGTCGATCGCGTCGAGAAGCTGGCGGACTCGGGGCGATCGCAGACCGCGTCGGTCGGCGATTACCTCCTGTACACGCGGGAGGTCCCGATCGACGGCCACCACGTCATGGTGATCGTCCGGGTGGACCTCACGCCCTACGAGACATCCGAGCAGCGCAGCCTGACCTTGTCGCTGATACTGGGCGGCCTCGCAATCCTCCTCGCCGGCGGTGTCGCACACCTCGTGGTGCGCCGCGCGCTGCGGGTCGTGCACGAGATGGCCGCCCTCGCCGACGACTGGGGCCATCACGAACCCGGGCGCCGCTTCAACCTCGGGGTCCCCCGCGACGAGTTCGGGGAACTGGGGCGGACCCTGGACCATCTCCTGGAGCGCGTCGACAACGCGCTGGCGGACGAGCGCCGGCTCACCGATGAGATCGCCCACGAACTGCGGACACCGCTCACGGTCCTGCGGGCCGAGGCACAGCTGGCGCAGCTGTCCGGCGAGCCGGTGCCGCCGGAGGCGGTGCTGAGCGAGGTCGACCGCCTCGATGCGGCGATCACGACGATTCTGCGCGCCGCGCGCGCACGGACAGACGAGGGGACCCGGTGCGATCTGCGCTCCGCCGCACGGCAGGCGATCGCCGGCCGCGCGGTCGAGGTCGCCTTTCCCGCGAAGGCCGAGGTCGCCGTGGCGGCCGACGTCGCCGTGTCGTTGCTGTCGCCCCTGCTGGAGAACGGCCTGCGGCATGCGCGGTCACGTGTGTGGATCACCGCGCGCGTCCAGGGTGAGGCAATCGTGGTCGATGTCCTGGACGACGGCCCCGGGTTCGATCCCGCGGAGGTCGACCGGGTCTTCGAAGCGGGTGTGACCGGCGGCGGCGGGTACGGGCTGGGGCTGCCGGTGGTCCGGCGCATCGCCGCCTCGGCCGGTGTGGAGGTCCGCGCGATCGCGGACGGCCGCGGTCACGTCGAGGTGACGCTCCCGGCCGCGCGTGCGGCCACGTAGTCAGGTTGCGTGCAGGTTCGCCGCGTAAACCTCACCGCATGACAACGACAACGGAAGCACGCACGCGCAGCGGGCGGCTCATGCTCAACAAGGTTCCCGAGGTCACCATCTGGTTCTGGGTGATCAAGGTCCTGTGCACGACGGTCGGTGAGAGCTTCGCCGACTGGATCAACATGAAGCTGGGCGTCGGCCTGGTGAACACGGCCTGGATCTTCACCGCGGTGTTCGTGGTGGTTCTGGCCGTCCAGCTGCGGCTGAAGCGGTACGTTCCGTTCCCCTACTGGCTGACCGTGGTCGTTGTCAGCGTCACGGGCACCCTGTACACGGACATCCTGACCGACCAGCTGAACGTGCCGCTGTGGATCAGTTCCGCGGTCTTCTCGGTGCTGCTCGCGGTGGTCTTCGGCGTGTGGTGGGCGCGTGAGCGCACGCTGTCGATCCACTCGGTCACCACGCTCTCGCGGGAGTCGTTCTACTGGCTGACCGTCCTGGTCACCTTCGCGCTCGGCACCGCGACCGGTGACTGGACTCTGGAGCTGACCGGCTGGAGCCCGGGCGTCTCGGTGTTGCTGCCGCTCGGCCTCATCGCGGCGATCACGGCGCTGTGGAGGTTCGGCGCGAACCCGGTGCTGTCCTTCTGGCTCGCCTACATCCTGACCCGCCCGCTGGGCGCGAACATCGGCGACTGGCTCGCCTCCCCCAAGGTCGCCCAGAACCCGGGCGACCCGACCGGTCTCGCGCTGGGCACGTTCACCACCAGCCTGATCTTCCTCGGCCTGATCCTGGCGACGGTGGTCTACCTGACGGTGACGCGCTCGGACGTGACCGAGACCCACGAGGCGACCCACGCCGCACCGGCCACCAGCAATCCGCGCAAGGAGCGCACCGCGCTTGCCGGCTTCGGACTGCTGGCCGTCGCCACCGCGGGCCTGCTGGTCTGGGCCCACGGCCAGCCGCACGTCGGCCCGGCGCCGGAGACCGACAACACCTCCGCCGTCCAGATGGCTCCCGGCCAGGCGGTGAAGAAGTTCCCGCCCGCCAAGGTCGGCGCGCTGCGGACCCTCGCCTCCACCTCGCTCAAGGACGCACGCTCGGGGAACGCGACCGGCGCGCACGCGGCCGCCCAGTCGCTGCGTGACCTGTGGGACGCCGACCAGGCCTCGCTGCAGCCGCTGGACCAGACCGGCTGGACCTCCATCGACGCCCAGATGGACAAGGTGCTCAAGACGTTCGGCATCGATCACTCGAACCCGCCGATGTCGCCTGCGCAGCAGGAGAAGGAACTGAACGCCCTCCTGACGGACATGGGCTGACAGACCGCACAGCGCCCGGCCAGCCCACCCGGCCGACGGGCTCAGTGTGCCGAGGCGGCGCAGAGAACCGCGCTTCCTCGGCACACGCCGGCGAGCTGCGGACACCGCAGTGCGGCCGGGGCCGCCTGCGGCAGCCCGGGCATGTCCGCAGACTCTCGTGGGGCGGTCGCTGACCGGATGGCGTCGGCCGAATGAGTGCAGACCCTACTGCGCGAACAGGCGAGGGCCAGTCAGCTCTTCGTCCCGGCCCCATCGCTCCAGCCGCAGCGCTCGAGGCGGTAGCCATGCCCTCGGAGCGTGGTGATGTGAGGCAACCGGCAAGGGCGGGCGGACTCCTCGGCGGCCTGGGTGAGACGGCGACGCAGGCCGGCCATGGTGACGTCCAGGGTCTTGGTGGGGCCGAACCAGTTCTCGTCCCACACCTGTGCCATCAGCGTTTCGCGCGAGACGGCGGTGCCGGGGTTCCGGGCGAGCAGGGCGAGGAGGTCGAATTCCTTCGGCCGCAGCGGGACGTCCGTGTCGTGGAGGGTGCAGCGGCGGGACGTGGTGTCGATGACCAGGTCGCCGAGTCGTAGTGGGGGCTGCGGCTGCGACGTGATGGTCTGGCGGCGCAGGTGGGCGCGGAGGCGGGCCAGCAGGACGGTGAGGCTGAAGGGCTTGACCAGGTAGTCGTCGGCGCCTGCGTCCAGGCCGGCGATGACGTCGATGTCGTCGGTGCGGGCGGTGAGGATCACGATCAGCAGGTCGGGGAAGCGGGCGCGCAGGGTGCGGGCGAGGTCCAGTCCGTCGAGGTCGGGCAGGCCGAGGTCCAGGAGAACGGCGTCGTATGCGGTGCGGTCCGTCTCCGCCAGGGCCGAGGCGCCGGTGCGGCTCCAGGCGGGGGCGTAGCCGTTGACGCGCAGGCCGGTTTCCAGGTGGCGTCCGATGGTGTCGTCGTCCTCGACGACCAGGATGTGCAGGCGGCTGCGGTCCGCTGTGGCAGGCGTGCCCATGGCAACAGAGTAGACAGGTCGGTCCCCTGCAGGCGGGCTCACAGGTCGCGGAGTTCCTCCACCGCGGGGCGCCGGGCACCGCGGATGCCGTTCAGGGCTGCGGCCAGTACGGCGATCAAGGCGGCGAGTCCGGTCAGGGTCAGGTAGACGCCGGGCACCGCCAGAGCGGCGGGCGGCGGGTCGAACACGCCGGTAAGTACCTTGACCAGCATCTCCGACAGCGCCCATCCGATGACGGCACCCCCGGCCAGGCCGCCTGCGGCCAGCAGGAGGGCCTCGGTGAGGACCATGCCGCGCAGCTGGCGTGTGCGTGCGCCGAGGACGGTGGCGATGGCGAAGGTCCGGCGGCGTTCGGCGAGCCCGAGGGCGAGGACCAGTCCCCCGGCTCCGGCGGCCAGCAGGACCGCGAAGGCGAGCTCGATGCGGGTGAGTCCGGCCAGGTCGACGGAGGTCAGGCTGGTGCCGACAGTGCCGCGGGTCTGGGTGAGGTCGCTGACGGTGGCGCTGGTGCCGAGCTGCGAGCGCAGGCGCGCGGCGATTTGCTTCTGGTGGGTGCCGCCGGTGGCGAGGAGGAAGGCGCCGACCGCGTCGCTGCCGGTCGCCTTGGCGATGTAGGCGGCGTTGGCGACGAAGAAGCTGTCCTTCGGTGCCGTGGGGAACTCCTTGGCGATGCCGGCGTAGTGGAAGTGGACCGTGCGCAGGGCCTTGGTGCGGGCGTCCTGGATGCGCAGGTTGACGGTGTCGCCGGGGACAAGCTGGAAGTCGTTGACGGTTTCGACGCTGACCAGCAGGTTGTCCGGGCGCTGGGCCAGCTTGCGCATGAGCTGCTGGGTGGTACCGCCGGCGAAGTAGGCGTCCTGGAGGGAGGTGGCCTGGGCGATGGTGTCGGGGCGGACGCCGTAGAGGTCCTGCAGGTCGGAGCCGATGTAGGCGAAGCGGTGCTGGAGGGGTTCGACGTGCCGTACGCCGGAGACTTTCAGCGAGCCGGCTGCACTGGGTGAGACTCGGGCGCCGGGTGGTTCGGTGACGGTGACGTCGGCGCCGTTGGTCAGGCGGGCGTCGACCTCGGCCTGCTGCCGGTAGGTGGCGTTGAAGACGGCGGTGGAGAGCGCGAAGGACACGGCGAGGGCGAGCAGCACCACCGAGCGGGCCAGGGGGCGGCGGCGCCGGGAGAGGGTGGCGGCGGTGATGCCGGCGAGGGTCGCGGTCAGCGGGCGGGCCAGCCGGGCCAGGGCGGGGCGGCCGTGGGTAAGGGCGAGGAGCGTGAGCCGCCACAGCAGCAGGGCGGCGCCGATCCACAGCAGAGCGGGGCCGAGGAAGGCCCAGTACGACACGGAGATGCTGGGCACGCCCTCCGGTGCGAGGACGAGGGCGTACTGGTTGCCGGAGGAGGCGCGGAATACCAGCCAGGAGCCGATCAGGAGGGCGAAGTCCAGGCCGTACCGCATCCACCGGGGGTTTCGTGTGCTGCGGGCGCCGGACTCCTTGCGGGTTTCCGCGACGGTCACCGTGCGCAGGTCGCGCAGGGCCGGGACGAGAACGGCTCCTGCGGCCACGACCGCGCCGAGGACGAATGCGATGCCGTACCAGGCGGCCCAGGTACCCGCGCCCGCTCCGAAGGAAGCGGCACCGAAGGCGAGGCGTCCGGTCAGCGCGGCGACGCCCAGTCCGGCCAAGCCGCCGAGGAGACCGATCAGCGCCGCTTCCAGCCCGGCGAGGGCGGTGATCTGGCGGGGGCGCAGGCCGCGCAGCCGGAGCAGGCCCTGCTCCTGCCGGCGCCGCTCACCGCCGGCGGAGGCGACCGCGGCAGTCAGCGCGGCGGCCAGGACCGCGCCGGGGACGCCGAGGAAGAGGAAGAGGATCTGGGCATACAGGGCGTCCTGGCGGGCGGAGTCGAGGGCGGCGCCGACGTTGTTGCCGACGAGTGCGGCGCCCGCAGCGCGGGCCTCCAGGTTGTGGGCGGCGCGGGTGACCGCGGTGAAGGCGGCGGCCGGGTCGGAGGGCAGGCGGGCGTCGTCGCGCGCCACGTGGATCTGGGTCGTGACCGCGGAGGCGCCCCGAGTCAGCGCGGCGAACCTGGCGGCGGGCAGCAGGACGACGTTGTCCGGGGGTGCGGTCGGCTGGGACTGGCTGGGTGCGCCGACGGTTTGGAAGAGGGAGTCGGCCTGGGGCAGGTCGATCACGCCGTCCACCCTCACCGGCCTCAGCCCGATGCCGGGAAACTGGACGGCGATGGTGTCGCCGGGAGCGGCGTGCAGGTTCGAGGCGGTCTGCTGGGCCAGCAGGACGCCGGTCGGGGAGCCGGAGAGGGTGCGGATGGCGTCGGGGAAGAGGGCGCGGTAGCCGTCAGGCAGGCCGAGGGCCATGCCGGGGCCTGTGGTCTGGGTGCTGCCCTGGACGCGCGCGGTGAAGCCGGTGGTGTGGGCGAAACCGACGGACAGGGCGGCGCGGGTTCCCGGCGCCTTGCGGACCAGGGACATTACCGCGCCGGGGTCGGCGCCTGGCTGTACCTGGACCTGCCAGTCGACGGCGACCGAGCGCACGGCACGCTGGGTCATGGTCGCCTTCGACGCGGTGAGGAAAGAGCCCAGCGCGGCGACCAGGGCGACCGCGAGGGCGATCCCGGCCAGCGCAGCCAGCAGACGTCCGGTACGGCGGCGGGCGAGGCCGGCCGTCCACGAGCCGATCATGGCACCTCCTCAGGTGCGAGCAGTTGGCCGTCGCGCATGGCGCGCCGGGTGGTGAGGCGGGCGGCCACGGCGGGATCGTGGGTGGTGACGACGAGGGCCGCGCCCGTGTGGTCGGCGGCGGTGAGGAGGGCGTCGAGGACACGGCCGCCGGTGGCGTGGTCGAGGCGGCCGGTGGGCTCGTCGGCGAGGATCAGGCGCGGGGACTGGGCCAGCACCCGGGCCACGGCCACCCGCTGGGCCTGACCACCGGAGATCTCCTCGGGCAGCCGGTCCGCCAGATCGGCCGCGTCCACCAGCGCGAGCGCCGCGAGGGCGGCCCGGCGGGCCTCTTGCTCCGTCCGGTCGGCGAGGACCAGGGGCAGGGCGGCGTTCTCGACCACGTTGAGCGCGGGGATCAGGCTGTCGCCCTGGAAGACCAGACCGATGTCGTACGGCCCCAGGGAGGCGGCCCGGGTCACCGTGCCGCTGGTGGGTTGCTCGAGCCCGGCCAGCAGATGCAGCAGCGAGCTCTTGCCCGACCCGGAGGCGCCGACGACGGCGAGCCGATCGCCGGACCCAATCTCCAGGTCAGCGCCGTGTACGGCCACGACCGCCTGTGTGCCCCTGCCGAAGGTGAGAGCCGCGTCGGTGCAGGTCACGAGCGCTTCATCCCGTGACATCGGGCACCCCCTGCGCCGCGGGACGGGCGGCGTCGGTGGCCCTGCCGTCCTCCAGCGTGATCACCCGATCCGCGCTCCGGACGACTTCCGCGCTGTGCGTCACGATCAGCACCGCGCACCCCTGTGCGGCCCGCTCCCGCAGCATGGCGAGGACCACCCGCTCGGTCTCTCCGTCGAGTTCGCCGGTCGGCTCGTCGGCCAGCAGGGCAGCGGGCGCGTTGGCCAGCGCCACGGCCAGCCCGGCCCGGGCCAGCTCGCCACCGGACAGCTGCCGGGGCAGCGCATGCATCCGTTCGCCGAGGCCCACCTGGGTCAGCAGCTCCCTGGCCGAGGTCACGGGTTTACGGGCCGCGGCGCGCTGCGGCAGGCGGACGTTGTCCCGCACGCTCAAATGCGGCAGGAGATTGCGGGTCTGCAGCAGTACGCCGATGTGCCGGGCGCGCAGCCGTGCCCGCTCGGTCTCCGGCCGGTGGCTGATGCGTACGCCGTCCACGTGGACCTCGCCGCCGGAGGGCTCGTCGAGCCCGGCCAGACAGGCCAGCAGGGTGGACTTGCCGGATCCCGAGGGACCCACGACCGCCACCGTCTCGCCCCGCCCGACCCGCAGTGACACTCCGCGCAGCGCGAGCGTCTCCTCCTCGCCGGCCCGGTAGAAGCGGTACAGCTCACGGGCAGCCAGCACCGGCTCGGACGCCATGGTGCTCACCGCCAGGCGAAGGAGTCGCTGATGATCCGCCACGGGTCGACGTTGTCGGCGTTGACCGGGCCGGACAAGGTCAGATCCACCTCGTGGCCCGGCTTGTAGAAGGCATACCGCTCGAACCCGTCGCGCACCACCTTGCCCGTGACCGGGTCCTTCGCCGAGTCACCCTGATAGGTCAACCGGACGACACGGCCCGCGTGCCGAGACACCTCCGACACCTTCGGCGCGGCGAACTTCGGCACCTGGGAGCGCAGCTTGGGGACAACCGTCTTGGTGACCGAGTCGACCGTGGGCGCGGTGGACGCGGAGACCGCCGTGATCCTCACGGTGTTCAACTTGTCAGTGAACACCGTGTTGCCGCCCTGCTCGGTACGGGCCCAGCCCTCAGGCACCTTCACCGTGAAACCGGAGAAGGACCCACCGGCCGGCCGATAGACGACGTACACCTGGTTGTCGGGGATGTCACCGGGCGGATTGGACTCGGTGGGAGCGGGTGCCGGGTTGTTCTGCCCGTTTCCGACACGCGCCGAGGAAGCCGGCGGTGATGGCGTCGTCGAACCAGAACCGGAGTGCGTGCCGGAGCCGGAACAGCCCGCGGTCACCGCTGCGACGAGCACCAGCCCGACTGTCGCGGACGTCCGTGCGTGTGCTGCCATCACCACTGCCCTCCAAGGGGTCCTGCGGACCGGACGGTCATGGCACCCACGCTAGGAAGCGGCCGGTTAACGCCCTGCTCGCCGAGGGTTAGACGACGGCAAAAGCATGAGCCCAGCCCCACGCGCCCCGCCGAACCGCCGCATGATGAGGGCATGAGACAGCGCGTGGTGCGAGTCGCCCTCACCGCCGCGTTGGTCGCCGTGGTCCTGCTCGCCGTCCCCCTGGCCCTGGCCATCAGGTCCTCCCTGTACGCCGGACAGCGCGACACCCTGGAACGCGCGGCCCTCGCCGCGGCCGTACGGGTGAGCCCGGACTACGCGACTGGTGACCCGGTGGAACTGCCCAGGGCGCCGACAGGGGGGCATCTGGGCCTGTACGACCCGCAGCAGGCCAAGCGGGCGGGCAGCGGCCCTGGGATGGCGGACGCGCCGGTCCGCCGCGCCTTTGACGGAGAGGTGGTCCGGGGGCAGTCGGGCGGCGATCTGGTCGCCGCCGTACCGGTCTCCCACGCCGAGCGGGTGATCGGCGTGGTCCGCGCGTCCTCCCCCGCTGACGCCGTACGCGACCGGGTCCTGGCTGCGTGGGGCGTACTACTCGGCGTGACCGTAGTCGCGCTGACCATCGCGGTACTGGTCGCCCGCCGGCAGGCTCGGGCGCTGGCCGCCCCGCTGGAGGACCTCTCCCGCCACTGCCGGGCCGTCGCCGAAGGGGACCTGAACGCGCGGGCGGCCCCCAGCAGCATCGCCGAGATCGATCAGGTGGCCCGCACGCACAACGCGATGCTTCGCAGCCTGTCCGAACTCCTACGCCGCGAACGCGACTTCGCCACCAACGCCTCCCACCAGCTGCGCACCCCGCTCACCGGCCTGCAACTCACTCTGGAGGCGGGCCTCGCCCAGGACGACGACGCCCGGCTACGTCCCGCCCTGACCGAGGCACTGGACACCACCCATCGCCTCCACCAGACCGTGGAGGAAGTGCTGCGACTGTCCCGCTCCCCGGACCGGCCCCGCCCGGCCGCCGGGGACATTGCGGTGGCACACCTCCTTCTGGAGACGCGGGAGCACTGGCACGGCCTGTTCGCCGCCGACGGCAGACGCCTGGAGTGCGGCACACATGACGCACCCGCGGATGTCCTGGTCCCCAGCGGCCCCGTTTCGGAGGTGCTCGGCGTCCTGCTGGACAATGCACGGGTGCACGGACGCGGAACCGCGCGACTGGTGGTGCGGGACCTGAACGACGCCCTCGCCTTCGACGTGAGCGACGAGGGAGCCGCGGAGGGCGAGCCAGCGCAGCTGTTCGACCGCGGACACACCGGCGGCGGCCACGGGACAGGCATCGGACTCGCCCTCGCTTCCGAACTGGCCCACTCCATCGGCGGCCGGCTCTCCCTCACCAGAAGGGCTCCGGCCACGTTCACCCTCCTCGTCCCGGTCCGCGGGGCCGGCTCCGAAGGCAACGCACCGGCCTGCAGATGAATGCCTCTCTCCGACATGCTCGGCTTCGGGGTGTGGCTTGTTCGCCTGCCCTGGTGTCGAGCCGGTCCGGTGGGCCCGGATCCACGACGGCCACCCCGCACAGACGGTGGACCTGCGATACCGCCGGGCTTGACAGTCCCGCAGCCGTGCCCTCGCCGGAGCGGGCCTTCCCGACGGGGAGGCCCGCTCCGGCATTGCCGACCGATGCCGACGTGCGTGCGCGATGCGTGAGCGGACTGTCCGGCCGGCACAGGCCACCATGAGCCGGATGAAGCACACAGCCGCGTGACGCTGACCAGGCGAGACAGCATCACACGGCAGCGCCACGCACGACCCGGCAAGGATTCGATCCCACTCCTAAAGCGGGTGTCGCAGGTTCGAATCCTGCCGGGGCACAGAGAGAAGGGCCAGTTCAGGGGCGTGATCCCCTCGAACTGGCCCCTTATCTATGAACACGGCCGTGCCACACACGTGCCACGAGGTCCGCTACGGGCTCGCACCAGGCGCTCCTTGACCTTGCGAGTCATCGAGCCGATCCACGAATCTCACGGTCACAGCCGATGACCATGTGCTGAGAGATCAGGGCCGCGCGGGGTGTGCTGCGGCCCATCCTGGTCATCAGCTCACGCGGGGGCGCGCCTGACACGGGGCCGCCGCGGAAGACGTGACTGTAGCGATAGTCACTACGAGCGCTCTGGGGGTCTGGGCGTCGGTGGTGGGGGCGGCTCATTCGAGGCGTGCCGCTCCCGCCATGCCTGGCAGTCCGCCACCCTAGCGATGATCCAAGGATCGGTGGCGAGCTCTGAGGGCAGCCGGGATGTCTCGTCGATGAAAGCGCCTGACAACTGCTCAGCAGACAGTGAGCGGGTGTCCCTGAGGTCTGCGCCGGCGAGGTACGCGCCGAGCAGGATAGTGCCGTCAAGGCGCGCGCACCGCAGGTCGGCGTCGCTGAGGTGGGCGTGGTCGAGGCGGGCGGAGCCGAGCCGAGCGTGGCAGAGTTGAGCACCATTGAGGATCGCTCGGGTCAAGTCAGCGCCACGAAGATCAGCGCGTCGCAGATCGGCCCAGGTGAGAAACATCCTCGACAGGCGAGGTGGGGCATTGAACTCAAAGTCCCGCAAAGCAAGCCCCACAAGGGTGGTTGAACGAAGGTCGACGCGACGTGGCTCAGGCCTTTCAGGTCGACGAGCTAGAACGTCGATTGCTGCTCGGATGTCTGCGGGAGGTTCGGTTGCCCAGGCCGGCAGGTCTCGCAGCCCGTCCGGAGCTCCCTGTCCGTGACTGGGTGGACCGTCCTGCTTGGTGTTTTCGCGAATGAACGCTGCAAGCACTGCCACGACTGTGTTGTGCTCTTCAGACGACTCAGCCATGACGTGCTCCAGGCTGTAGATGGCCCCCAAACGCTCCGCAAGCTTGTCCGACGCCAGGTGGCCGATGGCTGACCTGAATCGCTCCGTCACCTGCCCGCGCCGAGACAGACGATAAGTACGGGCCGTGAACCCGACACCGATCAGCACCGACGTGCCTGCCACGGCGGCCAGCACTGTCTGACGCACCGCGGTGAGTGCGTCAGCGCGTTCCTTGCCATGAAGTGTGCGGACCGTATCCCCGGCTATCAGCCATGAGAGGGGCCCCAGTACCAGAAGGATCGCGCCCAGGAGCGACAGCACTCCGAGGGCTGCAGGAGCAGCGCGATTGCTGCGAACTCGGCGAACGCGGTTCCCAAAGAAGGTTCTGGCGTGCATGCGTCGTGATTCCATCGCACTTGGGGGCAAGTCCGCTACTGAGTCGGGCTCTCCGTCAGCCGAGACTGGATGAGGCATGCAGCGCGTGTCGCAGGATCGGCCCCTCGCTCCTCCAGCTCGCACGCGCCTTCGGACCAGCCGAGCCGGAACAGCCGCATCCCCCGCGCCAGACGGTGCCTCTGATGACGCTCGTCTGTGCCGTCTGGTGGTTCGTCGATTTCAGCACGCCAGAAGGCCGCATGTGGGGCTGGGAACCGAACGCCCGCTGCGAGCAGCGCTGTTTCTTCCCGGAGCGGTTCACTTTGAGGCAGTGGCTGACGGATTGGCTCGACGGCTATCGAGCCTTCCCCGAGCCGCCGCCGTTGACGGACTGTCCTGACTGCTGGACCGAGGGTGGGTGTGGTTTGGAGAGTCGGCGGTGGCGGATGAGGGCCGCCGCGATATCCGTGAATGCCAGGAGGTGTTCAGGCTTGCGCTCATAGCGACAGTGCGGGCGCCGGCACCAGTCGGCCAGGCCACGGTTCGCTCCACGACCCAGCGGCACCGGCCCAACCGCCGACCAGGACTTACGAGCAGCGCAACACCGTCGAGCACTGCATCAACTGCCTGACGCGATGGCGAGGCATCGCCGGACGATGCCTCCGCCCAGTAGGTCGAGGCGAGCCTCTTCGAGTGAAAAACCGGAGCAAGGCCACCTGACCGGCGGTTCGCTGATTGTTGGGGGGTGTCGGCGGCGGCTGAACGCTGACCCACTTTGGGCGGTTGAATCCTGACCCAGGTGGTGTCTGTTGCGGTTGTGTTCAGTCGTTGTCGGTGGCGT
>NZ_JBFAWG010000051.1:0-56061 GCF_040680215.1 Streptomyces sp. NPDC052107 | reverse complement strand
ACACCCGAGGGCGTGAGGAAACCCGCCCCCGTATCCCCGGACCACGGACACGATCCGTGTCACCGGACACGGAGCGAAAGCGGGCGACCAGGACACCCAAAACCGTTCGGGATGCCCGCAGTGACCAGGTATGGGTCCAAGACTCACTACTGCTCACTGATTAGGAACGGTTTTCAAAGAGCCGACGCTCATGAAAGCCCCCTCAACCTTGCGCCGACCCTGGTCCGGATCACTTTGTCAGGAGTTCCACAGATAAACCTAAGCGTCGTCATACGAACGGACGGCAGGCTCTGTGGCGTCACCTCAGTCAAGAGGAGTGCCATCATGAACGACTACGACCCGACAAGCCACTCGCCGGCCGGTTCAGCCCAGGCGACCACGGCCGTGCAATCGCGTCGGCCAGGTGTTCGGCGGTTGCTGCCGAAGAAAAGAAGCGGATGGATCCTGGCCGCCGGTCTGACGTGTGCGGCGGCTGGACTCACCGGCACCTCCGCCGCGGCGGACTTCTCCTCGTCCGCGTCGTCCCTTTCAGCCGCCGACACGTCCGCACCGGCTCCATCGCCCAGCCTGCCCGCAGGCGGCGGGTCCCGTTCCGCCCCCGCCGCCGGGGGTGCGACCGGCATCGTTGACACCAAGTCCGCGTCGGGCTTCACCTTTTCGACGGCAACGGGCGTGGAGGTCACCGTCGACGTGGCGAAGTCCACCACCTATGAGAAGGGAGTCCACCGCGCCTCGGCCAAGGCCGTCAGGAAGGGCGCAAGCGTCCTCGTCCTGGGAACGGTCGACAGCGCGACCATCACGGCCACGCGGGTCATCGTGCAACCCGGGGGCGATGGTGGAGCTGCGGCTGCCAAGGCGGCGGGGGTGATCCCCTTCCAGCAGGGCACGCCGTCACCGGTGAAGTCGGTCGGTCGGATTCCGGACTACACCGAAGGAGAGGGGACGATAGTCAGCGGGACGAAAGCGGACAAGGCGACGAAGGCCGCGCAGGCCGTCGTCCCCGGAGGCATCAACGACCGTGTGGTGAAGTTGAGCGACGGCGAGTACGAGGTCCACAACATCAGCGTCAACTGGCCGCACCACATCTTCGTCAGCAAGGACTTCAAGGTCCTCGGCTACGAGTAGCCGCCGCGGCGGAGCGCCGGTGCCCGTCGCCGGCCCGGGTTGCCGCTGGCGGCACGCCCCCAGTGGCAACCCGGTCTTCCGGCCCCCGCTTTCCCGGCGGTTCGGCGCTCAGGCAGTCGGCCTCCCCACCCCCGAGGGCTGCTCCCGAGCCCTGCATTCGGGCCGGGTGCCTTCCAGGCGGCCCGAGCGCGACGGCCGCCGCACAGTGCTGCAGGGCCGGGCCGGCCGGCCGGCGGGCTACGCGGTGGCCATGGTGAACTGCTCCCAGGTTCCGATGGCCGTCCGGTTGGCGATCAGTGGGGACGTACCGGTGTTGTCGGCGCAGACGTACTGGTTGTTGGCCAGCGCCTTGAAGCTGACCGTGCCGTTCGAGTTCCTGATCAGCTGGAAGCTCTCCCAGGTTCCGATGGCCGTCCGGTTGGCGATGAGCGGGGACGTACCGGTGTTGTCGGCGCAGACGTACTGGTTGTTGGCGTGGGAGAGCAGCGCGACGTTGCCGCTGCCCGCGTCGACGAGGGTGAACTGCTCCCAGGTTCCGACACTCGTCCGGTTGGCGATCAGTGGGGACGTACCGGTGTTGTCCGCGCAGACGTACTGGTTGTTGGCCAGCGCCTTCAGCGAGATCACCGAGCCGACGCCGGGCGTGGTGCCCGAGAGCACCGGCTGGGTTGGGCGGGTGGCGGTGAGGGCGATCTGGCCCTTGAGCATCCTCCCGCCGTCACCGGTGAGCCTCAGGTAGTAGTCGGAGGAACAGGCGGTGCCGTCCTCGTCCAGGGCCAGCATGCCGCTGTTGGCCGGTGTCCAGGCCTGGGACTCGGCTGTCTTGGCGATCTGGTTGCCCTCGTTGTACTCGTCGTACATCGAGATGTAGATGCCCTGCACCCCGGCCCGCACCATGTTGTAGAACTGCCGCCACATGAAGTCACCGTGCGCTCGTTGCCGAGCGGAGACGTCGCCGGGCAGGACGCACGGCTGGTAGTCGATGCCGTGCGCGGCGCAGTCGGCGACGTCCGGCACGGTCGCCACGTTGTAGAAGTTGTCGGCGTCGGCGACAGTGCCGATCCGGCCGACCATCCACGGGGAGATCATGTCGAAGGCGTGGTAGGCGTCCAGGAACCCGGTTCTGGAGTCTCCGGTGCCGCTCCGCCACCAGGTCGGCACGCCACCGATCACGTAACACCCCTGGGACTTGAACCAGTTGATCACGTCCAGGGCCTGTGCGGCGGTGGCCGGGTGATTGCTGTCGTTGAAGCCGAAGCCCCATATGCAGACGACCGGCTTGCCGTTCTGCTTCGCGTACGCCGAAGACGCCGTGTGCGCCTTCATCTTGTTGGACCAGTCCGTCTTGATCTCGGACTGCATGTTCGTCCAGCCGGTGACGTCGTACATGATGTAGAACTTGCGGCCGTACGACTCCGCGGCGCTGCGCACCTTGGTGGCCATCGCGTCGCGGGTCGGGCCCTCGGCGCCGTTGGGGTTGAACCGTTGCAGGGCGGCGGTGTCGATGTTGTTCTGCTGCATCCACAGGAAGTGCGTGTTCACCGTCTGCTGGTCGTACGACGAGAACAGCGTCGCCGGCTGGCCGTTGCCCAGCGCGGCGAAGCCGGTCTGGTAGGTCCTGGTGTACTCGCGCACGTCCGGCCAGCACTTGATGCCGTTGTTCGACGGGGACGGCGCCTGGCTGGAGTTGGGGCTCCAGTGCCACCAGGCGTTGATCGGCGCGCCGTCCCCGACGCACGCGAACCAGCCCTGGTAGCCGACCGTGATCTTCCCGACCACGTCTCCCGGCGCGCTGGCCGCCGATGAGGTGGGGGCCAGTCCGAGCATGGCAAGCCCTGCGGCCGTCGAACCGCCGACCGCCGTGGTCAGAAATGTACGACGCGTCACACCCATGTTGACTCCAATGTTCAACAGCTGAACGCAGCGTCCCTGACCCGCGTGCGGGCGCAAGGGCCCGCAAATTCGCGCAAGGTTTCCGCTTTGTTTGCGCAGGCTTGCGGTGGGGGAGGTGCGGGCCGGCACGGGCGCACACCACGCTGAGCGCTACTGCATCTGCGGTTTGAATGTTCTGCGGCGATTCAACTGCTGAAACAAAGACCCCGTCAAGAGGTCTGGACCAACGCTTTTTTCAGTCCATAATCCAGTAATTTCCTATTGAGGTGCTACTCATTGCACCAGCTGGAACGGGCCGGGCGTGGGACGACCGGCTCCACAGGTTCAACGTACGAGGCATGAAAGGCACGGTCGTCGGGACGCTTGCCACCACAAGGCGTAACCGGCATGTGCCAGGCGCTCGCATCGTGTGGGCGACAGCCCACCCTTACGCCGGCGACGACCCGCAGCTGAGGGTTGGCAGGTGAAGGCCCGTCGGATGTATGACGGGGACCCGATCCCCCCGCACCCCATGTGCTGCGTGGTCTCGTCAGAAGGGGTACGGCGCCTGGCTCGCGCGAGCCGTGATCCAGCGGGTTTCGGTGAACGCCTCGATGTTGGCCGCGCCGCCGAAGCGGGCCCCGGTCCCGGAGGCGGCGACGCCGCCGAAGGGGGCCACGGCCTCGTCGTTGACAGTCTGGTCGTTGATGTGGACCAGGCCGGTGGGGATGCGCTCGGCGAGGTCGAGGCCGCGCATGACGTCTGAGGTGAGGATGCCCAGGGACAGTCCGTACGGCGTGGCGGTGGCAAGGGACACCGCGTGGTCGAGCTCGGTGAAGGTGCGGACCGGTGCGACCGGGCCGAAGACTTCTTCCGCGTAGGCCGGGGACGCGTCGGTCACGTCGGTGAGGACGGTGGGGCGGTAGAAGAGGTCCTCGTAGGTGCCGCCGGCCGCCAGGCGGGCACCGCCGTCGACGCTCGCGGTCACCAGGCCGTGGATCTTGTCCCTTTGGCCGGAGTCGATGACCGGGCCGAGCGCCACGGCCTCCTTCGCCGGGTTGCCGACACGGAGGTGCTCGGCCTTGTGCGCGAGCCGTTCGACGTACTCACCGGCGATCGAAGCGTGCACCAGGTGGCGTCCGGTGGTCATGCAGACCTGCCCCTGGTGGAAGAAGGAGCCCCAGGCGGCGGTGGACACGGCGCGGTCGAGGTCCGCGTCCGGGAGCACGATCAGGGCGGAGTTGCCGCCGAGTTCGAGGTGGGCGCGCTTGAGGTGCTCGGCGGCCGCCGCACCGACCTTACGGCCGGCGGCGGTGGAACCGGTGAAGGAGATCACGCGCACCTGCGGGGCCGCCACCAGCGCGGCCCCGGTGTCGGCGCCGCCCGGCAGAAGATGCAGCACGTCCGCGGGCAGCCCGGCTTCCTCGAACACTCGCATGATCGCCACGCCGCCGGACACGGCGGTGCGCAGGTCGGGCTTGAGTAGGACCGTGTTGCCGAGCGCCAGGGCCGGTGCGACGGAGCGGATGCCCAGGACGAGTGGCACGTTGAACGGGGCGATGACGCCCACCACGCCCGCGGGCACCCGGCGTGCCAGGCTGAGCCGGGGCTCGGCAGTGGGCAGCACCTCGCCGAGGGGGCGGGAGGCGAGCGCGGCGGCCTCGTAGCATTCCTGGGCCGCGGTGGTGGTCTCGAAGGCCGCCTTGCCGGAGACGCTGCCGGCCTCGCGTACCAGCCACTGCCGGATCTCGTCGGCGTGCCGGGTGAACAGGTCTCCCGCACGGCGCAGTACGGCGGCCCGGTCGGTGTAGGGGGCGCGGGCCCAGGCGGTCTGTGCCCGGGCGGCCCGCTCGGCCGCTGTGACGACGTCCTCGGGGGTGGTGACGCCTATGACGTCCAGGACTTCGCCGGTGGCGGGTTCGGTCACGGGAGCGGTACCGCCCGTCGGAGCCGTCCAGCCGCCGACGTTGGCCTTGCCGGACCAGAGGGCGGGATCGAGCAGGGACATGACGGCCTCCAGGGTACGGGTCGGGGGACGGGAGGAGCACGACTGCGGGTGGTGGGGGCCGGCCTGGCACGCTGCGCAGGGCGTGAGGGCAGGGAGCGGCCGGTTGTTCAGGGCAGGAATGTGCCGCCGGTCGTGACGGAGATGTCGAGGAGCAGGGGCTCGGTGCGGTCGGCCAGGCTCGGGCAGATGGCGTCGAGCGCCGCGCACAGGTCGGCGTACCCGGTGATCCGGCGGGCGGGGCAGCCGAGGGACTCGGCGAGGCCGGCCACGCTGACCTCGCTGAAGGCGGGCCACGGCGGCTTGCCGCCGTGCTGCTCGGCCAGCTTGTCCATGACCGCGTACCGGCCGTTGGAGAGGACGACGAAGACGGCGCCCACACCGTAGTGCACGGCCGTCCACAGGGCCTGGATCTGGTAGAGCGACGAGCCGTCGCCGACGACGGCGACCACGGGGCGGCGGGGCCGTCCCATGCGGACGCCGACCGCGGCCGGCAGCGCGAAGCCGAGGCCGCCCATGGCGGCGCTGAGGAAGCCGAGCGGTGCGCGGGCGGGCAGCAGGGTGTGCAGCTCGGGTCGGGAGGAGGGGGTCTCCTCCACGACCACCGTGTCCGCGGGCAGGCGCTCGGCGAGGGCGGCCAGTACGTGGGCGGGAGTCAACGGCTCGCCCGGGGCGGGGGGACCGGGGCGTGCGGCCCGCCGTAGCGGCTCGGGCTCGGCCGCCGTCGCTCTGACCGGTGTACGCCGGACGAGGCGGTCGCAGAAGTCGGGCAGGGGCGTGACGACGGCCAGTCCGGCGGGGGAGTGGTGAGCCTCGGCCGGGTCGTCCGTGACCACGATCACCCGAGCTTCGGTCAACTTCCCCGGAGCGTAAGGGTATTGGCGCAGGAACGGAGCGCCCACGCACAGCACCAGGTCGTGCCGGTCGAGCGTGGCGCGCAGCCGGGGCCGGTCGGCGGGCAGGTGACCGGCGAACAGCCGGTGGTCCTGCGGGAATCCGGCGCGTGCTCCGAAGGGCTCCTGCCATACGGGGCAGTCGAGCCGTTCGGCCAGGACGCTGAGCGTGGCCCAGGTGTCCTCGGTGTCGGCGCCCGCTCCCACCACGAGGACCGGTGACGCGGCACGGGCGAGGAGGCGGGCGACCTCGGCGACCGCCCGGGGGTCGGCGGCTGCCGGCATGCGGACGGCTGCCGGTGCGGCGAGCGGCAGGTCCTCCTCCGGTTCGGCCCAGTCGTCCATGGGGACGAGGACCAGCGCCGGGCCGCGCTCCTGACGGGCGGCGTGCACGGCCCGGCCGATCGCGCCGGGCACGTCCTGGGCGCGCACCGGTGACTCCACCCGTACCGGGTAGTTCCCGGCCAGCCCCTCCAACCGCCCGGCGAGGAACGGCTCCTGGGCGAGGTGGCGCCGGTCCTGCTGGCCCACCAGCACGACCAGAGGTGCACGGTTGACCCGTGCGGTGGCCAGCGCGCCGACCGCGTTGCCGAGGCCGGCGGTGGTGTGCAGGAGGACCAGTGCGGGCTGCTCGCGGGCGAGCGCCCAGCCGGTGGCGGCGCCCACCACCGAGCCCTCGTGCAGCGCCAGGACGAACCGGAGGTCCTCCGGCAGGTCGGCGAGCAGGGAGACCTCGGTGGAGCCGGGATTGGCGAAGACGGTGGTCAGCCCGTGTCGGCGCAGTACGTCGAAGGCGGCGTCACGGACGGTGCGGGTCGTGATCGTCGGCCCGGTCACGACTTGCTGTCCCGGCTGGGGACCTGGCCGCCCAGGGTGACGTTCGACCGCAGCCACGCCGTGAGGGCCTCGGTGAGGCCGGCGTCGGAGGCGGTGTTCTCGCCGTCCTTGCGGGCCGAGGTGATGCGTTCGACGGTCAGGCGGTGGTAGTCGCGGACCACGGAGGCCGCGTGCCGGGCATCGCGGGAGGCGATCGCGCCGACGATCCGCATCCGCTCGGTGTGGAGGGTGTCGGAGACCCGCCCCCAGTCGCCACCGTCGCCGCCGGACAGTTTCACGGCGAGTCCGAGCTGCATCTCGGTGATGAACCGGCTCAGTGCGGCGAGCAGGGGATTGTGCGAGATGTCGGAGAGGGTCCCGAAGAAGTGCTGTAGCGCGGCGGCCGACCGTTCCGCGCCCTCGGTGCCGGGAATGGCCTGCGCCGCCTCGCGCAGCCGGTGGACCTCTTCGTCCGAGGCGTGCTCGGCGGCCAGTTCGGCGGCGTAGGCGTTGAGCGCGCCGAGCAGGCCGAACACTTCCCGGGCGCCGACCTTCTCGAACTGCACGACGGAGGCGATCGACACGGCGAGCAGGGTGTCGCCCTGCGCGGTGACGGTCGCCCGGCTGCCGTTGCGGGTGTTGACCAGACCCATGGCGGTCAGTACCCGGATGGCCTCGCGGACGGTGGGGCCGCTGACGTCGTAGTACGCGGCCAGCTCCCGTTCGGCGGGCAGACGCGAGCCGTCGGGCAGGGTGCCGCTGAGGATCTGCGCGCGCAGGTCCTCGACGATCTGGTCGGCCACCCGGCCACGGAAGATCTTCGCCGGAGTGTGAGGCACGGACATGTGGCTCCCAAGGGTGTCCAGGGCCGAAACGGCCCGGCCAGAGCGGCCCATTCAAAAGGACTCTAACCTACCTAGTAGGTTAGTCTCAAGGCCTTCAGTGCTCTGACTGGCTGGGCCAGGGTGAAGAAAGTGCTCGCGGGTCGCGTCTGTCGGGGGCTCGTGCCGCACTCGACAGTGTCGATGACGTCTGCCGGCCACGGGGCCATCACGACCGTCCCTTCGGTCTGTGCCGCTCACCGCCGCCCTCCTTCATTTTCGATGAGAGCTCGCCAGCTACCTTGACGCAAACCTACTAGGAAGGTTTGCTGGATGGCGAGCGACGACCGGAAGTCATCGAGGAGGCCGCGCCGCGGCCCCGACCGCGCGACAGCCGGACCGGCCGATCGCCGTCAGTCATCACGCCCGCTCCGTCCGAGCCCCGGGCCGCGCGGATGCCACACGGGCGAGCACCCGACCACGGAGGACAGCGATGAAGATCGCGCCGTTCGATGAGAACGCGTTCAAGATGGACCATCCCAGGGGGACCGTCTCGTTCAACTACCTGCTGATGGGCGACCGGGACAAGCCGCTGGAGAACTACCGCTACATCCTGGGCCGCCAGGAGGCCGCCTTCCTCATGCCCCGGCACTGCCACACCTTCGAGCAGATCCGTCTGCCGCTGGTGGGCGACATGAACCTGGGCGAGCAGGGCATCCTGCGCGAGGGCGAGGTCGGCTACTTCCCCGAGGGCCAGACCTACGGCCCCCAGGACGACAAGCTCACCGACCCCAAGCAGCTCCAGCTCGTGCTGCAGTTCGGCGGGGCTTCCGCGCTGGGTATGGGTGCCGGCCGTGGCCGTGGCCCGGACAACAAGGAGGCGCAGACCGAGCGCCGCCCCCGGCGGGAGCAGAAGTTCCCGAAGCCGCGCTACAACGGGGTCGTCATCAGCAACCCCGCCCACTTCAACTGGCTTCCGGTGGCCGGCTGGCCGGGGGTGAAGCGCAGGCACATCGGCACCTACACCGAGCGGCAGTTCTGGGTCGAGTTCGTCAAGATCGAGGCCGGCGCCGAGTGGATCTCCGAGAGCGAGAACGCCAAGCGGCTGACCGTGGTGCTCTCCGGTGCGGGCACGGTGGAGGACACCGGGATCGGCAGGCTCGGCGCGGTCGAGGCCGACCCCGGGGAGAAGGCTCGCTACGCGTCGACAGAGGAACTCGTGCTGTTCACCGTCGGGCTGCCGCCGATCCAGCTCCCTGTCGAACCGGACGACGACAAGTTCGTCACCGTCGTCACCGACGGCGGCATCCGCTTCGAGAACCCCAAGGACGCCGACAACGGCTGAGCCCTTCGGCATCGGGCGGTGTCCCGGAACCGCGCGTCCTTCCCGAGCCACCTCGGCCCTCGCGCCGAGGTGTGGCGCGGGTAGTCCGCGCCGGAGCCTCCACGCCCCGTCCGCTCCGGAGTCTTCACTGCGGCTTCGCACCTCGGGCCGCCCGGCCACGGCCGCCCGGCGCGGAAGCACCGTGCTTCCGGCCCGACCGGCCTGCCCGCGCGGCGCCGCACCCGACTCGCCCGCTACCCGGAAAGCTTCCCTCACCCAGTGAAAATCGCCTCGCGGCGGACCCCCTTCGGCGATCGGCTCTGCTTCGCCGAAGTCGTTCCGCACCACCTCATCGACATCCAGGCCGCGTTCGTACGACGGCTTGAGACCGACGGCGTCCACCGGGACGACGCCCTCGCCCGCGCCCGCTACGCGGTCCCCGGTGACCTGCCCTCCTTGCTCCAGGTCGACCCCCAACTCGCGTCCCTGCGACGCCTGCTCGACTGGGCGGCCGGACACGCCGACACCGGCGTACTGGACCAGGACTGTCTGTGGTCCGACGAGCCCCGCCTGCTCGCACCGCCCGTCGGGAAGCCGCACACCGTCTGGTGCATGCTTGCCAACTATCCGCGCCGGCCGTCCGCCGGTCAGGAGCCGCCTCCTCGCCGCGGCCTTCAGGGCTGTCTCAAGGCACCTGGTGCCCTGGCAGGCCCGCACGACGACCTGCGATACCCCGCGATCAGCGAACAGGTCGCCCCGGAGACGGAGCTTGCCGTCGTCATCGGTCCCCGCTCGGGCCGCCTCACCCCCGACAACGCCCTGCGCGCCGTGGCCGGTTACGTCGGCTTCTGCGACGTCGGCTCCCGGGACGTCTCGGAGCGGGACAACAACCGCATGGACCGCGGCAAGGGCTTCGACACCTACGGGATCTGCGGCCCCTGGTTCGTCACCGCCGACGAGATCCCCGACCCGCACGCGCTGCGCATCCGCCAGTGGGTCAACGGCGAGGTACGCCAGGACGGCAGCACCGCCGAGATGCTCCACACCATTCCCGAGCAGCTTGCCTGGCTCACCGCCGCGCTCACCCTCGCACCCGGAGACGTGCTCTCCACCGGCACCCCGGCCGGCCACGGCCCAGTGCGGCCCGGCGACGTCGTCCGCGGCGAGATCGAGGGGCTCGGAGTCATCGAGAACAAAGTCGTCCCGGGCGACTGAGCGACCGGAGGTCACCATGTCCCAACCCCGTCTGCACATCATCGTGGGCAGCACCCGCCCCGGCCGCCGCGGCCCGGCCGTCGCCGGCTGGTTCCACGCCCTGGCCCTCAAGCACTCCGGCTTCGACGCCGGACTCGTCGACCTCGCCGCGGTCGGACTGCCGCTGCTGGACGAACCCCGTCCTCCCCAGCGCGGCCAGTACGAGCACGAGCACACCCGGCGCTGGAGCCGGACCGTCGACGCTGCCGACGCCTTCGTGTTCGTGGTGCCCGAGTACAACCACAGCTACAACGCCGCCACCAAGAACGCCCTCGACTACCTGGCCAAGGAGTGGCAGGGCAAGCCGGTTGCCTTCGTCGGGTACGGCGGGGTCGCCGGGGGCGCCAGAGCCGTACAGGCCCTGCTTCCGGTCGTGATCGCCCTGGGCATGGTGCCGTCGGCCGGTGCCGTGCACATTCCCTTCATCCGGCTGTCGTTCACCTCCGACGGCACGTTCGAACCCGCCCCAGGCCTCGACGAGAACGCCACCGGCGTGCTCGACGAACTGCTGCGGCTGACCACCGTGCGCTCCGCGAGCGGGCCCGCCACCCGGGTCGGATGAGCGCCGACCCGGCCGCTGCGGCCGCCGACGAGGTGGCGGACGCGCGACGCGGCCCCCGGATCGCCATCAGTCAGAAGGTGGCCGTCTGCGTCGTCTACGTGGCCGGGCTGTTCCTGAGCACCCTCGACATGACCATCGTCAACGTCGCCCTGCCCACCATCGGCCGCGCCTTCGACGTCCCTTCAACGGCCGTCGACACCGTGTCGATCTCCTACCTGGTGAGCCTTTCGGTCTCCGTGCCGGCGTCCGGATGGCTCGGCGACCGCTTCGGCGGCAAGCGCACCCTGCTCACCGCCGTCGCCGTCTTCACGCTCGGTTCGGCGCTGTGCGGGACGGCCCAGAGCCTCGGCCAACTGGTTGCCTTTCGGGTGGTACAGGGAGCAGGCGGCGGGATGCTCGCCTCGGTCGGCATGGCGATGCTGCTGCGCAGCTTCGCCCCGCACGAACGGGTGCGGGCTTCGGCGGTCCTCAGCATCGCCAACGGCCTCGCCCCCACCCTGGGTCCGGTCCTGGGCGGCGTCCTGGTCACCCAGGTCTCCTGGCGGGCGATCTTCTACGTCAACGTGCCGGTCGGCGTCTTCGCCACCGTCTTCGGCGCGCTGTGCCTGCGCAATCAGCCCGCCCGGCCGACCGAGCGGTTCGACCTGACGGGCTTCCTGCTCGCCGCATCCGGTTTCGGGCTGGTGATGTACGGCGTCTCGGTAGGTCCCGAGCAGGGCTGGAGCACGTCGTCCGTGGTCGTCGCCCTGGCTTGCGGAACCGCACTGGCCACCACGATGGTCGTCGTCGAACGAAGCAAGCGGTCCCCTGTGATCGACGTACGGCTGCTGAAGGACCGTCTGTTCGCGTCCGGCACGACCGTGATGACGGTGGGGTCGGTGACCTTCCTGGGCACCCTGTTCACCCTCAGCCTGTACCTGCAGGACGAGCGGGGCATGACCCCGATGACCGCGGGCCTCACCACCTTTCCCGAGGCGCTGGGCGTGGTCACGGGCTCACAGCTCGCGAGTCGTGTCCTCTACCGACGGCTGCGGCCGCGCCGGCACCTCGTGCTCGGCGTGGTCGGCACCAGCGCGGCGGTCGCCGCGATGGGCCTGCTGCTGCGGGCGGACACCGGCCGGTGGCTGGTCGTACCGCTGCTGTTCTGCCTGGGGCTCGCCGTCGGCCAGGTCTTCGTGGGCACCCAGTCCGCGTCGTTCGCGACGGTTTCCTCCTCGTCCTCCGGCCGGGCCTCGACGCTGTTCAACGTCGGCCGCCGGCTCGGCGGAGCCGTCGGTGTGGCGGTGGCCACCACCGTGCTGGTGACGGCCGGCACGACGGGTACGGACACCGCGCCCGGCATGTCCGGCTACCGCGCCGCCTTCCTCGCCCTGGCCGCACTGAACCTGCTCGGCCTGTACGCGGCCACCCGCGTCAGCGACACCGAGGCGGCCGGCACCATCCCCCAGCCACCATCCCCGGAACACACCCCGTACAAGGAAGAGGAACCACAGCCATGAGTGCACTGACGCTGACTCAGGCGTCCGAGATCGTGGACGCGGCCCTGAGCCATGCCCGAGAGCTCGGCCTGCGCCCCCTGACCGTCACCGTCCTCGACCCCGGCGGCCACCCGCTGGTCGTCAAGCGCGAGGAGACCGCGGGCATCCTGCGCCCCCAGATCGCCCACGCCAAGGCATGGGGCTGCCTAGGCACCGGCCAGGGCGGCGCCGCCGGTGCCCGGCACGCCACCCGGGATCCCGCGTTCTTCGCCGCCCTCGCCGGCATCTCCGAGGGCCGCATCGCCTCGTCCAAGGGCGGCGCGCTGATCCGGGACGAGGACGGCGAACTGCTCGGAGCGGTCGGCGTCAGCGGTGATCGGCCCGACAACGACGAGGCCGTCGCGGTCTTCGGCGTCGAGAAGGCCGGCCTCGTCGCTGACGTGGGCTGACCGCGCCCAGCGCCAGGGCCGGGACGGGAGCTCAGGACGGTCCCGGCCCGTACCGGAAACGGATGTGGCTCCACCGCACGAGCCGCAATCCCCGGCGGGGCGCTCCCGCGCCCCCACGGCATCGATCTCCCCGTACAGATAGCTGATGGGAAACAGAGGTACACCATGGCAAAGACGCCGGAAGACCTCACCGCACCACGTGACACGCCCGGCGGCAGGGGGCGCCCCGGGCTCGCCGAAACCGCCGGACTCACGCCCGGGCGCCGCGCCCAGGCCCTCGCCGTCTGCATCGCGGCGGCCTTTCTGACGCTCCTCGACGTGAGCATCGTGACGGTGGCCCTGCCGTCCATGGAGCACCACCTGCACCTGTCGTCCTCCCAGGCGACCTGGTCGATCGCCGGATACACACTGACCTTCGGCCTGGTGCTGATCCCGAGCGGCCGGCTGGGCGACGAGTTCGGCCGCCGAAAGGTCCTCCTCGTCGGCATGGCGCTGTTCACCGTCACGGGCGTGCTGTGCGGGGTCGCACCCGACGCCACCTGGCTCGTGGCGTCACGACTCGCCCGTGGAATCGCAGCCGGCCTGGTGGCGCCCCAGGTCGTCGGCCTGCTGCACCAGATGTACCCGCCGCGTGAGCGCGGCCGCGCCTTCGGCTACTACGGCGCGACGGTCAGCCTCTCCACGGCCATCGGGCCGCTCCTCGGCGGCGCGATTCTCCAGGGCTTCGGCACGGCCGACGGCTGGCGCTGGATCTTCTACCTGTTCATTCCGCTGGACCTGCTCGCCCTGTTCCTGGCCGGCCGCCTCTTGCCGGAGGGACGCAGGGCCGAGCGGCCCAGCAGCCTCGACCTGGTCGGCATGCTCGTGCTCGGCGTGGCCGTCACCGCCGTGATGCTGCCCCTGCTGCAGAGCGGCGGCTGGGCGGACCGCCGCTGGTGGCTGGCCTGGACCGGTCTCGCCCTGCTGGCCGTGTTCGTTCTGTGGGAGCGCGGCGTCGCCCGACGCGCGAGGCGGCCGCTGGTCGACGTGGCCCTGTTCCGCGAGCGGACCTACTGGGTCGGCGCCCTGGTCGCCGCCGCGCTCTACGGCGGATTCACCGGCATCTTCATCGTCCTGTCGCAGTTCCTGCAACAGGGCATGCACTACTCCCCGCTGAAGGCGTCCCTGTGCACGGTGCTGTTCACCGTCGGCTCGGCCGTCTGCGGGATCATCAGCGGTCGCGTCGTCCACCGCGTCGGACGTCCGCTGGTCATCGTCGGCACCGCACTCACCGCCGTGGGTCTGGCGGCCAACGCCCTGATCGTGGGCCAGTCCTCCGTCGGCGACAACATGTTCCTGCTGACGGCCCTGCCTCTGCTGGTAGCGGGTTGCGGCGCCGGATGCGTCATCGCCTCCAACCAGACGCTCGCCCTCCAACTGGTGCCCCGCGGAGAGGGCAGCACCGCGGCCGGTGTCTACCAGACGGGCATGAAGATCGGCACCTCGCTGGGCACGGCACTGGCGGGTTCCCTGTACTTCAGCCACCTCCTCGCCACGCACGGCGACTCCTCCGCCGCGGCGCGTACGGGCCTGTTGGGCGCGGCCGCACTGGCCTCCGTGGCCTTCCTCGTCGCCCTGCCGGGGCTGACCACCATTCGCTCGTCCACCCGTTCGGCCGCACGCCGCGCCTGCGGGCCGCCGCACCCCTAGACGCAATACCGGTGACTTTGGTGTTTTCGGGTCGTTGGGTGAGGTCTTGTGCAGGTCGAGATAGCTCTGGAAGGCCGTCGCCTGTCGGGGCAGGGGCTCTCCTCCGGTCGGTGGCAGTCCGCTGAGGCGCTCGATGTTGATGGCGATGGCGGACGATCGCCCGCGAGGCGCCTTCTCGGCCGGCCGTGCCGGAGTTCCTGGAGCTGGAGATCACCGGACGGTGTCAGCTGACCTGCCCGTCCCTGTGCTACGCCAAGGCCGGCCCCAAAAGCGACCACGGCAGCATGACGGCCGACGACTGGAAGCGGCTGATCAGCGGGGCCGCCGAATTCGGCGTGAAGAAGGTGCAGTTCATCGGCGGCGAGCCCACCCAGCACGATGCCTTTGACGCCCTGGTGCACCGCGCCCTGGCGCTCGGGCTTCAGGTGCGGGTCTACAGCAACCTCTTCGAGGTCTCCGACAACAGGTAAGTCATTACAACCGGCAAATCGCGACAAGGAGTTCGGCTCGTGTTCGAGTTCCGAACTCCTTGGGGACGGGCGGTTAAGCAGGTAGTGCGAACCTCGTTCACTACATTGACGTGTCCGTGACATCGCCGTAATCATCACAGCAAAGAGAGCGCTCTCATCCTCAGCGACCTTCAGGAGACGCTGTGACTGACAGACCCCCACGATTCCCCCTCAGCAGATTGCCCCGTTCCCTGATCTTCGCGTTCGTGGCCGCCCTGGTGGCCACCTTCGCGCTCACGATCACCCAGAACTCCGCCCGCGCCGCGGGTGTTCCGCTCTCGCAGGGCAGGCCCGCCGCGGCGTCCTCGACGGAGAACATCGGCACCCCCGCCTCGGCGGCCGTGGACGGCAACACCACCACCCGATGGTCCAGCGCCTCCGGCGACCCCCAGTGGCTGTCGGTCGACCTCGGGTCGACGGCCACCATCAGCTCCGTCACCCTCGAGTGGGAGACGGCGTACGCGAAGGCGTACCAGATCCAGACCTCCGCCGACGGCACCACTTGGTCGACGGTCTACTCCACCACCACTGGGCCCGGCGGCACCGAAAACCTGACCATACATGGTTCCGGGCGCTATGTCCGGATCTACACCACCCAACGGGCCACCCAATGGGGCGTGTCGCTCTACGAGTTCCAGGTTTACGGTACCGCGGACACCGGCAGCACCGGCTGCTCGACCACCAACGCGGCCCTGAACAGGCCCGCCACCGCCTCCTCGACGGAGAACGCCGGCACCCCCGCCTCCGCGGCGGTGGACGGCAGCACCACCACCCGCTGGTCCTCCGCCGCAGCCGACCCACAGTGGCTCCAGGTCGACCTCGGCTCCTCGCAAGCGATCTGCGGGGTGCAGCTCTCCTGGGAGACGGCCTACGCCAAGGCGTACCAGATCCAGGTCTCCGACGACGGCACGACGTGGAACAGCGTCTACTCCACGGCCAACGGTCCCGGCGCGACCGAACTGATCACGCTGAGCGGCACCGGCCGATACATCCGGATGTACGGCACCCAGCGCGCCACGCAGTACGGCTACTCGCTGTGGGAGTTCCAGGTCTTCACCGGCAGCGGAGGCACGGGAGGCACCACCACCCCGCCGCCGACCGACGGTGAGGTCCTGCTGTCGTACAACAAGCCGGCGACCGCCTCGACGTACCAGGACGACGGAGCCTGCCCGGGGTGTACCCCGTCCAAGGCGTTCGACGAGGACCCGGCGACCCGCTGGGCGACCAGTTCCGTCAACGGATGGGTCGACCCGGGCTGGATCGCGGTGGACCTGGGCGCGACCGCGCACATCACCAAGGTGGTGCTGCAGTGGGACCCGGCGTACGCGACGTCGTACCAGATCCAGGTCTCGCCGGACGGCACCAACTGGACCCCGATCTACTCCACCACCACCGGCAAGGGCTTCAAGGAGACGCTGACGGTCGACGGCACGGGCCGGTACGTGCGGATGTACGGCACCGCGCGCAGCAACGGCTACGGCTACTCGCTGTGGACCTTCGACGTCTACGGCACCGGCGGCAACCCCACCCCGCCGCCGGCGCTGCCGCCGAACCCCGGCAACCCCGAACACCTGGTGTGGAGCGACGAGTTCAACGGCGCGGCTGGCACCAAGCCGGACCCCGCCAAGTGGTCGCAGGACCCGGGCCGGGGCCAGAACGGCGAGCTGGAGACCTACACCAACGGCGACAACACCTCCATGGACGGCAACGGCAACCTGGTGATCGAGGCGCGCAAGGAGGCGGACGGCAGCTACACCTCGGGCCGGATCAACACCTCCGACCACTTCACGTTCACCTACGGCCATGTGGAGGCGCGCATCAAGGTCAGCGGCACGCAGGGCCTGTGGCCGGCGTTCTGGCTGCTGGGCGCGAACTTCAAGTCGGGCACGCCGTGGCCCAACTGCGGTGAGATCGACATCATGGAGCACGTCGGCAAGGTGCCGGACTCGGTGTACTCCACCCTGCACGCCCCGGCGTACAACGGCGGGAACGGCTACGGGTCGCCGTACACGGTCGCGGGGTCCGACTTCGCCTCGGACTTTCACACCTACGCGGTGGACTGGGACTCCAGCCACATGACGTTCTCGGTGGACGGCCACAACTTCCTCACCGCGGACCGCTCGACGGTGGAGCAGACCCGCGGGCCGTGGGTGTACGACCACCCCTTCTACATCATCCTCAACAACGCGGTGGGCGGTGACTGGCCCGGAGCGCCGGACGCCTCCACCGTCTTCCCGCAGCGCATGCTGATCGACTACGTACGCGTGCTGCAGTGAACTCCGGGGCCCGGGCCGCGATCAAGCGGCCCGTGCCCCGGTTCCTCAGCGATCGACCGCGCCCGCGCTCAACGCGGCTCGGGTGTTTCTCGGCACGAACGGCAAACTCGGCCCCGCCATCCACCTCTGCGAGGACGCCGGGTTCGTCAGAATCCCCCGTGCCCCCCCGGTGACCGACTACTACGCTCGCGCGGACGTCCTGATGAAACTGATCTGACGGCCAGGCCGGTGGGGATCTCCGAGGAATGCGTGCGGCGCGACCGGCGCGATCTCGCCTCCGAGGGACTGTGTCGGCGGGTCTACGGTGGCGCGCAGGCAGCGCCCAGCGCCTCGCGCTGCGGGTCGGGGAGGCGCTCGGCCAGGTGCGTCAGCGGGCGCAGCAGCGGCTCAAGGCCCGCGTAGGGGAGTGCGGCCTCGGCCTCAGCGCAGGCATGGCGCAGCACGTGACCGCTGAGCCCGCCCGCGTGGTCCAGCAGCGCGGTCCTGCCGATGCCGGGTTCGCCGCGCTGGACCAGCGCACCGCTGCGTCCGCCGGCCGCGGCCCGCACCAGCCCATCGAGCACGCGCTGCTCTCTCCCTGCCGTAGAGCCGCATGTCGCAGATCATACCCAACCGGAACATATACCCCTTGGATCACCGATTCCGTGGCGATCACGGGTCGGCGGCGTCACCAAGAGGGGGACAGCCCGGGCCGTGGGAACGGCCCGGGCTGTCCCTGAGAGGAAAGGCAAGGGTCAGGTGGCCGTCCAGACGAAGGTGGCGGAGCCCGCCGAGCCCGCCGGACTCTTCGCGGTGACCGTCACGGTGTACGTGCCGGTTCTGGTGGCCGCGCCGGTGAACAGCCCCGCCTTGGTGAGCGAGATGCCCGGCGGCAGGCCGGTCGCGGTGTAGGTGGTGCCGGTGGCGCTGTTCGGGTCGAAGGTCCAGTGCACCCGGGCGTGCACTGGGCCGCTCATGCCGTGCGGGTTCGGTACGAACAGGGGCGCGGCGGCCGTGGCCGTACCGGCGGCCTTGGGGGTGGCCGCGGCGGCCAGGCTGCCGTTGACCGTGGTCGGGACGGTGAGCGTGCCGGACACCGGCAGGTTGCGCGAGGAGTCGCCGACCAGGATCTGGTAGGTGCCCGCCGCGGTCGTCCAGGTGTTGCCGCTGGTGTTCCAGTACGCCAGGTCGTGGGTGCTGACGGTGAAGGTGAGCGTCTGCGCCTGGCCCGGGTTGAGGGTCACGCGCTGGAAGCCGCGCAGCTGGTGCACGGGCTCACCGGTGGACGCCGGATCGCCGACGTAGAGCTGGGCGACGTCGGTGCCGGCCCGTGAACCGGTGTTGGTGACCGTGACGTTCACGGTCGCGGTGTTCCCGGACAGCGCCCCGACCTGGAGGTTGGAGTAGGCGAAGGTGGTGTACGACAGGCCGAAGCCGAACGGGAAGAGCGGGGTGATGTTCTTCGCGTCGTACCAGCGGTAGCCGACGTTCAGGCCCTCGCTGTACTGCACCTGCCCGTTGGCGCCGGGCCACTGAGCCGGGGTGTTCGCGGGCACGTCGGCCAGCGACTTGGGGAAGGTGACGGGCAGCTTGCCGGACGGGTTGACGTCGCCGAAGATCAGCGCCGCTATCGCCGTGCCGATCTGCTGGCCCGGGTAGAAGCCCTCGAAGACCGCCGCGGCCTGGTTCAGCCATGGCATGTGGGTCGCCGAGTTGGTGTTCAGCACCACGATCGTGTGCGGGTTGGCCGCCGTGATCTGGTTGATCATGTCGTTCTGGCTGACCGTGCTGCCGCCGTTGTTCGGCAGGTCGAGGGTGGTGGTGTCGTGCTCCTCGTTGCCGTAATTGTCGCTGGCGAAGACGATCGCCACATCGGAGCTGTGGGCGAGGCTGACCGCGGAGGGCAGATCGGTGGCGTCGTTGTACGTCACCGTGGTGCCGGTGCCCGCCACCCGGTTCTGGATGCCGGTGATCGGCCAGACCGTGCCGGGACTGGTGACGGTGGCGCTGCCGCCGCCGATGGACTGCACACCCGCGCCGCCGTCCCAGCCGATCATCGCGATCGAGTGGGTGGTGGAGGTGGACAGCGGCAGGACGCCGTTGTTCTTCAGCAGGACCGTGCTCTCCTCGGCGCCCTGCAGGGCGACCGCGGCGTGCGCGGGGGTGGTGACGGTGGCACCCGTGCTGCCGCTGGGCGCCTTGTCGAACAGGCCGAACGCGAAGAACTGGGTGAGCAGCCGGTTCACCATGGTGTCCAGCGTGGCCTGGCTGACCGTGCCGTTGGCGACGGCCTGGGCGAGGAAGTCGGCGTAGAAGTAGCCGTTGGGCATCTCCACCGTCAGACCCGCGTTGGCCGACTCCACGGTTGAGTGGGTGCCGCCCCAGTCGCTGGTGATGAAGCCGCCGAAGTTCGCCTGCTGGTACAGGCCGACGTTCATCAGCGCCGGGTTCTGGCAGGCCGGCACATTGTTGACGACGCTGTACGCGCACATCGCCGCCGCGGGCGAGCCCTGCTGCACCGCCGCCTGGAACGCCGGCAGGTACATCTCCTGCAGCGTCCGGTTGTCGACGATGACCGTGCCCGCCGGATTCTCGATGTTGTAGACGGCCACGTGCTTCATCTCGGCCATCACACCCTGGCTCTGGATGCCACGGATGTCCGCTGCGGCCATCTGCCCGTTCAGGAGCGGGTCCTCGCCGAACGTCTCGAAGGCCCGGCCCCAGCGCGGGTCGCGCACGATGTTCAGCGTCGGCCCGAGGGCCACCTGCACACCCTTGCCCGCGAACTCGGCGCCGATCGCCGCACCGTACTGCTGCTCCAGCGCGGTGTCCCAGGTTGCCGCCATGGCGTTGGCCGAGGGCATCTGGGTGACGCCGCCGAGGCCGTCGCCCACACCGTGCGGGCCGTCCTGCAGGCCGATGTCGGGGACGCACAGTGAGGGGATGCCGGTGATGTTGCCGATGTACGGCGAGGAGTTGTTGTTGCCGTGCAGGATCGACACCTTCTGGGCGTTGGTCATCTGGGCCATCACCTCGGCGACCCGGGTGGCGATCGGCGCGGTGGAGCCGACCCACGGGCAGTTCCCGTTGCCGCCGCTGGGCGGGGTGGTGGACCCGCCGGGGGTCAGGACGGTGAACTCCCACAGCGAGTAACCCCATTGGGTGGCGCGTTGGGTGCCGTACATCCGCACATAGCGCCCGGTGCCGTTGAAGGACAGGTTCTCCGTCCCGCCCGGCCCGTTCGTGGTGGAGAACACGGTATTCCACGTGGAACCGTCGTTCGACAGCTGGATCTGGTACGCCTTCGCGTACGCCGTCTCCCACATCAGCTGCGCCCCGCAGATGGCCTGCGAGGTGCCCAGGTCGACCTGGATCCACTGCGGATCGGACGCGGCGCTGGACCAGCGGGTGCCGGCGTTGCCGTCGAACGCCGTGGAGGCCGGGGTCCCGGCGTTCTCCACCGACGAGGCGGTGGCGGGCTTACCGAGGGCGGCCGTGGTGGTGCCACACGTGGTGGGGGGCGGGGTGGTGCCGGAGCCGCCGTACACCTGGAACTCCCACAGCGAGTAACCCCATTGGGTGGCGCGTTGGGTGCCGTACATCCGGACATAGCGCCCGGTGCCGGAGATGGCCAGGTTCTGGATGCCGCCGGTGCCGGTGGTGGTGGAGTACACGCTGTTCCAGGTGGAACCGTCGTCCGAGACCTGGATCTGGAACGCCGTGGCGTACGCGGTCTCCCAGTTCAGGGTGACCTGGGTGATCGGCTGGCTCGACCCGAGGTCCACTTGGAGCCACTGCGGGTCACTGGCAAGGCTGGACCAGCGGGTTCCCGCGTCACCGTCCACGGCGGCATCGGGCGTGAAAGTGCCCTGCACCGAGGAGGCGGTCGCGGGTTTGCCCTGGGAGAGCAGAGTCGCGGTGGCGGCGTGCGAGGCGCCGGGCGTGAGAGCCAGGAAGGCCGAGGCAACCACGACCAGGGCCAGCACCACGGCGGCGTGAGGGGATCGGAAACGTTTACGGGATGCGGGGAGCCCCAGTGGGGTGACCCTCATGCTGTGCTCCTACGTGTCGGAAGTCGGCTCGCTCGGGCAGGGGATGAACCGGTGCGCTCTCGTGGTGCGGGGAGGGAGGAACACGGATAGGAAGAGAGCACTCTCTGACCGAAGCGATGTCTATGCCCGGTCGTGGGGAGTGCCAACCTCCCATAAATACAAGGCAGTTGGCGGCCTCGGTCGTTTTGGGACGTGCCAGGCCGGTGCGGTCAGGCGGGGTCGACGGGCAGCCGCTCCACGCGCTCGCGCACCTCGGTCATCCGCCCGCGGCCCGCTTCGGTGAGTGTGGGGGCGTAACGGCGGCGGTCGCGCGGGTCATGGCCTCTGGGGCCTCATCAGGCAACGTTCGCCCTGTTCTGTGGCCGCGTTCAGCGGGGTTGCGACGTCCAACTTGTTCCTCGGTTCCGCTGCCGTCGGTCATCAGGTCCTCGCAGGCTCACCCGACCCGCGTCAGCACCCTTCCAGGTCGGGGCATCAGCCCCTGTCCGGCCAGTCCACGCCGTCGCCCACCGCCGGTTCTGGCGGCGGGGCTTGTTGCGCGCCTTCCGGACGAGACGGAGGTGCGGAGAGATCCTCGAGCGGACGTACTGAGCCGCAACCGCACCGGCGCCCGACGGGTCCGGCCGGGGGGTGTGACCCGGCCGGACCCGCTCGTCAGGGGATCAGCGTGCATTCGGCGTCCGCGCCTTCGGATCGGCTACCAGCCGACGGCGACCAGGAGCCACTGCGGGTTGGCGTGGGAGATGAAGGAGGACTGACCCGCCACGTCGTCGTAGGGGAAGCCGTAGGCGAGGTTGTTGATGGCGTTGTCGTGCCAGAACTTGGCGTAGTAGTTCGCCGGTGTGGCCTTGTAGAACTGGGCCGGGTCGGACTGCTGGGAGGCCGGCAGTGTGGCGACGTGGCGGTTGAGGGCGGCGCACATGTCGGGGTTGCCCGACAAGGAGGCGGCGCAGCCGAAGATGTCGGAGGTGGCCGCGTTCACGCCCACGGACTGGGCGTACGCCGTGAAGTAGTTCGCGTTGGCGCCGCCCGCGCGGAAGCTCGGGTCGCTGCCGGGCGCGATGATCCGGTACGGGGCCTGAGTCTGGGCCAGCACCTTGAACTCACCGGGCATCGCGTCGGTGAAGCGCTGGAAGGTGGTGGCACGGTCCTCGGCGAAGGTCTGCCGATTCTCGCCGACTTCGACGTCGTAACCGTCCTTGGTGTGCAGGCGCATGGCCAGCTTCAGGCCGAAGGCGTCCACCCGGGTGGTGTTGCCGTTGAAAACGTTGTCGCCGACCGTGAACTCGATGAAGTCGTAGTAGGGGCTGTTGGGCGAGCCCAGGTAGAAGTACATGCGGCCCGAGGAGTTGGCCGGCATGTCGAGGTAGGGCTGCTCGGCGATCGAGTGCACCTGGCCGTTGAAGCTCCAGTACACCTGACTGTCGGGGTACTTGCCGTTGGTGCGGTTGAGGATCTTCACCTCGACGGCGTTGCTCGCCGGGGGTATGTCGCTGGTGCTGCCCCAGAAGTCGTCCGGCGGGGTGGTGCCACCGGGGCCGTAGACCTGCAACTCCCACAGGGAGTAACCGTACGGGGTGCCCCGCGCCGTGCCGTAGAGGCGGACGTAGCGGCCACTGCCGGTGATGGAGATGTTCTGGGTTCCCCCGGTGGCGGTGGTGGTGGCATAGACGGTGGTCCAGGTGTTGGCGTCGGTGGAGGTCTGGATCTGGAAGGCGGTCGCGTAGGCGGCCTCCCAGTTCAGGGTGACGTGGCTGAGCTGCTGGACGGATCCGAGGTCGACCCGTAGCCATTGCGGGTCGGAGAAGGCCGAGGACCAGCGGGTGCCGGTGTCGCCGTCGACCGCCGCGGTTGCGGGGAAGGAGCCGTTCTCGGTCGAGGAGGCGGTGGCGGGTCTGCCTTGGGACAGCAACTGGTCGGCGGCGCGCGCGGGTGACGGTGCCAGGGCGGCGAAGCAGGCGGCGATCAGGACGACGACCAGGCCGAGAGTCGCGCGTGAGCGTGCGGCGCCGACCGGTGGTCTGCGGGTGGGTGCACTGGCGGAACTCTGCATGCGAGGTCTCCTCAAGCCGGTTCGGCGTGCGTGGGGATGGAGCAACGGCAGACATGAGAGCGCTCTCACGAGTTGTAGCCCCGCCGGTGTCCGCCGTCAACAACTGAAGCCGAAATCAATCGGGTTGCGCCCGCGCGGACGACACGGCACCGATCTCGGCACTGGCATCGCGCACAGTGCGTTCGGCGTATTCAGCTTCCTACCGCTCGGGTGACCTCAAGTCGGTCTGTTCTTACATCGCTTGACGCACCCGGTACGGACCTGGCCGTGCCGTCATGCCGACTCGCGCACCCCGAGTTCGGGCTCGAAGACGACCGACGTCAGGTCGGTGCGTGCGCCGTGGATGTGCTCGTCGAGCAGGCGGGCCATCTCCGCCGCCATCGGTCGGCCGGGTCGTCGCCGAGACCGTCGACGGGCGCACCACCCGCTTCACCTACGACGCCGCCCGACGGCGCACCACATGCTCCACGCCCACCGGCGCCTTGACGCGTTCCACCTATGACGCGGTGGGCAACCGCACAGCGCTGCTCAACGACGGCCACGCCCTGACCTTCACCCACGACGCGTGGGGCAAGGAGCTGACCCGCAGCTTCGGCCCCGCCGAGGCACCGGTCACCCTCACCTCGGGGTGGAACGACATGGGCCGGCTCACCTCACAGCTGCTGACCGCCGGCGGCCGAACCCTGCGCGCCCGGGCATACGACTACCGGGCCGACGGCTGCCTGGAGCGGATCTTCGACGAGCTGAGCGGCACGAGCCGCAGCTTCGACCTCGACCCGGTCGGCCGCCCCCTGCGCGTCACAGCCGAGAACTGGTCCGAGTCGTACTCATACGACAGCGCCGGCAACGAGGCCCATGCCCAGTGGCCCGATCAGGCCGCGCGCACCGAGGGCCGCGGAGAACGCACCTACGAGGGCACCCGCGTCCTGACCGCCGGACGGATCCGCTACGAGTACGATGCCGCGGGACGCACCACGCTGCGCCAGAAAACACGGCTGGCGAAGAAGCCGGACACCTGGCGCTACACCTGGGACGAGGAGAACCGCCTCGTTGCCTGCGTCACCCCCGACGGCACCCGGTGGACGTACTCCTACGACCCGCTCGGGCGGCGCACGGCCAAGCACCGCATGGCCGACGACGGGCGCACCGTCGTGCAGTCCGTCCACTTCACCTGGGACGGCACTCGGCTGGCCGAGCAGACGGACACGGCCCACCACATCACCACCACCTGGGATTACGAGGGCCACCGCCCGCTGACCCAGCTCGAGCGCCGCACCAGCCCCGGGCACCAGCCACAGAGCGAGGTCGACGCCCGCTTCTTCGCGATCGTCACGGACCTGGTGGGCGCACCCAGCGAACTCGTCGACGAACAGGGAGCGATCGCCTGGCGCGGCCGATCCACCGTCTGGGGCGCCACCAGCTGGAACCGGGACGCGGCGGCCTACACCCCCCTGCGCCTGCCGGGCCAGTACGACGACGCCGAGACCGGCTTCTACTACAACTACCAGCGCCACTACGACCCCGACACCGCGCTACGCAAGCCCCGACCCGCTCGGCCTGGGCCCGGCATCCAACCCGGTTGCCTACGTCATCAACCCGCACACCCGGATGGACCCCGAGGGCCTGATCGCCAAGGGATGCACGGAAAACGGCGGCTGGTACAGCGGCCTGAAGCCCGCGAACCTCCTGGACGACGACAAACAGCGCATCAACCCCGTGGACCAGGAGATCAACCACATCCCCGCGAAGGCGTCCTACGCCCATCTGGACATGCCCGGGTTCCGGACCAACAAAAACGGCGGCGGCGCCGGCATGGGACCCGCGATCCGCATGGACGCCGAGGACCACCGCGACCTGACGAGCACGGGCTCCAGCAAGGAGAGCGAGGAATGGCGCGCCAAACAGCGGAAGCTGATCGACGCCGGGCACTGGGACCAGGCCATGAAGATGGACATCGACGAGATCCGTGAGCTGTACGGCGACAAGTACGACACCTACATCAAGGACATGGTCGACAGCCTGAAGAACAACAAGAAGTTCCAGGCCATGCTGACCAAGAAGGGCTGGACGATAAACTACGACATCCTGAAATGACGACGCCGTGACGGACTGAGGGATTACGCGATGGATCTGGTACTCGACCCGCCGCGCGGAGTCGCGCCGATCCTGCTGGGCATGACGCTCGACGAGGCGCTCGCCGCAGTGCCCGACTGGGGCGAGCCCCGGGTGCTGAGGCACCCGAGCCGGAACTCGGCGAAGGCGTCCTGGACCCTCGACCACGTCGGCGTCCAGGCCCTGGCCGAGGGCGGAACCCAGGTCACCGCGATCGAGCTGTGGTGGCCCGGCGAGGGCCGCACCTCCACCACCCGCGTCCTGCTCGAGGGGGACGAGGTCTTCACCACCCCTGCCGAGGACCTCTTCCGGCGCGCCGCCGAGCGGGGGTGGACGATCGACAAGTCGCAGCCCGAGTACCCCGTGATCCCCGGGGTGTCGCTGGGCTTCACCCGGCAGACCTCACAGGAAGTCGAGCGGGACTCCGACGGTCTTCCGAGGTACGTCACCTCTGTCCTGGTGGGCGGCAAGGACTACTACAACTACCGCTACCAGGACTGCGGTTGATTGTGCCGTGACCTACCACCGCGGGCACCGTCGCTGACTCGACGGCAGGTAGCGCCGGCTCATTGTCGGGCGATAGCACGCAGGTCACCTTCTCCGGTTGCGGAGGAGGCGACCTGCGGTGCGTGGAGGCTACTTGAACCAGTAGCGGACGCCGTGATGGTAGGAGCAGGTGCCCTGCGAATGCCGCGAACGGGACCACGAGCCGTCCATGCAAAGACGATGGCGGCGCGATCGCTGCTGGCGGTGACCGCGACCACCCCGGCGCGTGCCATGTCCTTGCCGTCGGCATCGAGCATCGCGGTCAGCTGACGGCGGATGCTGCGCAGCGTGCGGTCGCCGGGACGGCGAACGGCAACGGTGGCGACAGCACGACCGTCCTGGCACCCTCGCTGCCCAGCTCCTCGATGTAGGAGAAGGCACGGCCGGGCCACGTCCGCCCCCAGGCTCAGCTCCCTGTGGCTGGGCGAGCCGGGGACGAGGCCGTCGCCCATTGCTCGATCTGCCGTTCGAGCGCGCCGACGGTGTGGAGCGCCTCCTGACTTGCTCCGCTGCGCGCGGCGACCTGGGCCCCGTACAGCGCAGCCTGCAGCAGCCGTGCCCTGCCGAGGATCTCCTCGGGTCCCATGTGCGGCAGCTCCCCGCGGTCCAAGGCCCGCCGAAGGGCTGCGGCGATGCCGTCGCGTACACGCTCGCGGTAGCGGTGAGCGTGGTCGGCGATCCGCTCGTCACGGGGGGCCACTTCGGTGGCGGTGTTCACCATGAAGCAGCCCGGACTGCCCGGCTCGGTCACGCCCCGGCGGACGCGGTCCAGGAACCCGTACAGGTCGTCCAGGCCGGCCGTGCCGTGCTCCAGAGACCCCAGAAGCTCATCGCGGTCCCGGTCGTAGCGGGCCAGGGCTGCCTGGAGCACCCCGTGCTTGCTGCCGAACGCGGCATACAGGCTCGATGCGGACAGCCCGGTCGCCTCCGCCAGGTCCTCGACGGTTGTCGCCTCGTACCCCTTCGTCCACAGCGTGCGCAGCGCGGCAGCCGTGGCCGCGTCGAGATCGAACGAGCGGGGGCGGCCACGGCGAGGGGACCTGGCGGGGGTGGATCGGTCGTCTTGCACTTCTGAAGTGTACGATCCAGAATCATTCCGGAGTATCTATTCCAGAAATAGGCCCTGATGTCGGACGCCACTCGTCACCGCATCGCATTCGAGGAGCACCCAATGGCCCACGCCGAACGTCCCCTCTCCCTCCCGGCCCGCACCGAGGCCGACCCGGACTCCGCTGTCGCCGCGGCGCTGGCCAGGGCCAAGGCGCAGACCGGGATGATCCCCAACATGTACGCCCGCATGGCCAACGTCCCCGGCCTGCTGGACACCTACCTGAGCGGCTACAACGCCTTCCGCAGGAACTCCGGCTTCACCCCGGCCGAGCAGGAGACTGTCCTGCTGACCATCAGCCGCGTCAACGGCTGCACCTACTGCGTCGCCGCGCACAGCGCCCTCGCCGACATGAACAAGGTGCCCACCGAGGTCACCGACGCCCTCCGCGACGGCAAGCCGCTGCCCGACGCCCGCCTGGACGCACTGTCCGAGTTCACCGCCGTCATGGTCGAAAGCCGCGGCCTTCCCACCGCCGCTCAGGTCGACGCCTTCCTCGCGGCGGGGTACGCGGAGACGGACATCTTGCACGTCCTGCTGGCCGTCTCCGTCAAGACGATCAGCAACTACACCAACCACCTCTTTCACACCCCCGTGGACGAGATGTTTGCCCACCGCGCCTGGGAGGAGTGACCGCCGCCGACGTGCAGGCCGCAGAAGCCCTGCAGTAGGAAGCCGCAGAAGCCCTGCAGTAGGAAAGGGAAGGACGGTGTTCGACCATGCCCCAGAACCGCCCGTCGGTCCTGGTCTTCGACGTGAACGAGACCCTCAGTGACCTCTCGCCGCTGCGCCACCGATTCGAGGAGATCGGCGCGTCCCCCGACCTGCTGCCCCTGTGGTTCGCCGGAATCCTCCGCGACGGGTTCGCCTTGACCGCCGCCGGCGGCCCCGCGGACTTCGGCACCCTCGCCGGTGACAGCCTGCGCTGGCTGCTCACCGGAAACCTCGGGGCCACCACGACGGAGGAAGCTGTCCGGCGCGTTGTGGAGGGGTTCGCCGAGCTGGAGGTGCACATCGACGTCGTGGAGGGCGTACGGGCACTGCGCTCAGCCGGCTACCGGCTGGTGACGATGACCAATGGCAGTGCCGCCTTGTCCGAGAAGCTGCTTACCAGGGCAGGGATACGGGACTGCTTCGAGGCGCTGCTGGACGTGACTGGTCCAAGCCGTTGGAAGCCCGACCGCCGTGCCTACCACTACGCCGTCGAACGCTGCGGCGTCCGTCCCGACCAAGCGATGCTGGTGGCCGTCCATCCGTGGGACATCGACGGCGCGCGCCGGGCTGGACTGTCAGGAGCCTGGCTGCGGCGCGGTGTCCCCGCCACTGCCTATCCCCGCGCGCTGAACGGCCCCACCCTCGCAGCAGAGGACCTCATGGAACTCGCCCGCCTCATCGGGTGACACGGCTGGGGCTGGGACCTGTCCGGCTCAGTTCCTATCGGGCTCGGCGTATTCGATGGTGGCGTAGTAGCGCCCAGCGCCCCTGGGGCCTTCGATGTCCCTGGCGAGGGAATTCCTGCGGCCCGAGAAGGGTTCCGTAGTCGTGCCGAAGCCGACCCAACCACAGCCGGACACGTCCGCGTTGCGCCCGGACGCCGAGAGCATGGGCGCTCCTGTCACGCAGCGCAGCCCACTGCGTTCCGGTCTGCGAGCCGTGTCGCTTCTGGTCCTGGTAGTGGCGCTGAGTGCGGCCATGCTGCTCGGCGGCGGCAGGTTGCTGGCCGAGGCGCGCGACCAGGTCGACGCGTGGGGAGTGTGGGCCCCGCTGGCGTTCGCCGTTCTGTACGCGCTGGCCGAGACGGCGTTTGCGCCCGGAGCTGTGCTGACCGCGTCCGCCGGGGCGCTGTTCGGTGTGGTGACTGGGACGGTGACGGTACTGGTGGGCGCTACCGCCGGGGCGATGCTTTCGTTCGGGCTGGCCCGCTGGCTGGGACGACCCGCGGTAGCCCGGTGGGCCGGCGAAGGGCGGCTGGCCCGGCTGGACGCCTTGGTCTCCGCGCGCGGCTTCCTGGCCGTGCTGATCCTGAGGCTGATCCCTGTGTTCCCGTTCGCGCTGGTCAACTACGCGGCCGGGATCACGGGGATCCGGCTGGTGCCGTACGTGATGGCCACGGCGATCGGGATCGTTCCCGCCACCGTCGCCTACGCAGGACTGGGCGGAACGCTGGATGACCCGTCATCGCCCGGTTTCTGGGCGGCCCTGAGCGCCTTGGTCCTGCTTGCCGCTGGAGGTGCGTGGGGCGCGCGCCGTCTCCGCGGGCACCAACCTCGCCGCGACGAAACCGATGCGGGCGGCACTGGCGGTGTCCGAGCAGGCCAGCCGTTGGCCGATCCACCGCCCTGACCAGCAGTCTCCTGCTCAGGCCAGTCAACCTGCGCGTGCCGGCCGACGGACGAAGCAGTGGTTGCCGCGCCGACACACCGGGCGGCGGGTGCCGCCCACTATGGCAAGTCGTATGCCGCACGGCACCGCTCCGACCGCGGTCCGATCCGGCCGGGTGACCGTATGGTCAGGGATGTGACACAACGCGGATGAGCAATCCGAAACGCACGCTCGGAACACTGGCGGTGAGCGAGACTGCCGGGCGCACCGCTGGTTGGATCATGCGCTGCCTGGGTGGCTGCTGGCCCCCCGGCAAGGAGGACGCCGCTCGGCTGGCGGCTCGGCTCGAGCAGCGTCGACTTCGGCCAGGGGAAACAGCTTTCCGTCAGGGAGCGGTCCCGGACGGGATCTGGGTACTCCGCAGCGGACAGCTCGAACTGGCCGCCGGCTCCGGGACCGAACGGGTTGTCGTAGGCATGCTGGAGTCGTGCGGCATTGCCGGGGACATTCCGCTGCTGCTGGGCCAGCCAGCGGTCTGCACGGCGCGGGCTCTGAGCGACGTCCAGGCGGGATACCTGCCCGCGGCTGGGTTTCTTGCCCTGCTGGATGACAGTCCCTCAATGGCCAGGGCCTGGCTGACCGGCCTGGCCCGGCGGCAACTGCGGGCCCAGCAGGCCCTGGCCCAGACCGTCGAGGGCAGCGCCGAGAGCCGGACCGCGGCGCTGCTGCTGCGCGAGGCCCGCGACGGTGCGGTCACCTGCGCCCAGACGACGCTCGCGGCCATGCTCGGCCTGCGCCGCCCGACCCTCAACCGGGTTCTGAAGGAGCTCGAGCAGGACGGTCTCGTGCTGGTCGGCTACCGGCGCGTCGATTTGCTCGCACCCGATCGGCTGCGCCGCCGAACCCAGGGGAGCGCCTGATTGCCGGCCCTCCATGCAATTGAGTGTTCCGGGCCTGCCCATCTGCCCACGGTGGCGGATGCCGCGCGTAGGCTCAGTGCCAGCTATGCCAGGACGTTCAGCCAGGTCGGGACCATGAGCAGCCCGTCCCTTTGTCCATGAAGTTGTAGGCGGCACCGGTGGCCGTGGCGTAGACGAGGTGGTGCCAGCCGTCGACGGCGATCTCGGCCGTCCCCCACTCGGTGGCCGGGGGCGCCACCCCAAGGGCCGGAAGCGCGATCATTTCGCTGGCCCAGACCAGGCCCATGTGCACCGTGGAAGCGACAGCCGGGGGCACGCCGAGCGCCGCCAGGAGACCACGGGCTGCGCCCCAGGCGGTCCCGTACCCGTAGTGCACCGCACTCGAGAACCGGGCCCTGCCCCGCTCGTCAACCGGAGCCGCGCCGAGCAATTTGCCCGCCGCGTCGGCCGGGGCGCTGCTGGACTGCCGACCGCGCACCTTCACAGTGCTGCTCAGCGTCATCGCCAGCGTGCCGACCAGGCCCGCAGCCAGCCCGACGCCCATGGCAGCAGCCATCTGTCCCAGCCGTGCGGTCACGATCACCTCCGGGCGAGGTCGCGTTGCATCGTTCGTTGCCTGAGGAAGAGGCTGGCTCGGTTTCTTCGCTGTCCGACGGGTTTCCAGGCGGGGTGTCGTTCACACGCTCTGAAGGGCGTCAAGGCCACCGAGCAGCGGCGGGCCGGTGTTCAGGCGGGTGTGCGGCGGCGCCACGACAGCCAGGAACGCTTCGGGGCCCCGTCGTCTGGTGGGAGCCGGTGCGGGGCGCGTGCGCGGACCTCGGCAAGGACCTGTCGGGTACCGGGGTTGGTCAGGGCCTGCCCGGCGATGCTCACGGTGGGCACGGTCTCGTTGCCCTGGTTGACGGAGCGGACGTAGGCGCGTCCTGGTCGTTGTCCCAGATGTTGTGCCACTGGACGGGCAGCCCGGTGCGCTCCAGGCCACGGCGCAGCGTGAAGCAGTACGGGCATCCCGGGCGCCAGTTCACGTGGACGGCCGACACGGTGGGCGCCGCCCCGGGGTCGCTCATGGTGAATGCCTCCGGGCTGTCGTCGGTTGTGTGGGAGGGGAACCCGGCAGGGCGGCGGTCGCATTCCATTCCGGTACGGCGTCCGATCGGGCCTGGGATTCAGTGAGTGGCGCCCACTTCGGCCGCGGGCGCACCGTCAGAGTCGGCGTTTGCGGCGACGATCTCGTCGACCTGCTGGTAGCCGGTGCGCAGGAGGAAGGTGTTGAGGCGGCCGTAGGACTTGGCGCCGAGGATGTAGAAGTCGGGTTCGGGGTTGCGGAGTTGGTCGATGCCGGGTGCGGGCTGGGCCAGGCAGTCCGCGGTGGTGCCGGAGGCGGCCAGTAGCGCGGCGGAGAGGTTCATGGGGGCGCCGGTGGCGTAGCACTCATGGACCTGGAGTTGGCGGTAGAGGGTGTGGTCGCCGGTGTAGCCGGTGAGGGAGACGACGTGGTCGGCGAGTACGTCCGATGCGCCTGCGGCGCCGGCGAGGCGGACGCGGATGCGGTCTCCGTCAGGGATGAGGCACTGCACGTGGACGCCGGTGTGGACGCTAACCCGATCGTCGGTGCCGTCGGACAGCGCCTGGGAGGCGTCGACGAGTTCCTGGCGGGCGGGGAGGGTGTCGTCGGGGACCACGCCCCAGTCGGGGGCAGGGCTGCGGATTGCCCAGACGAGCCGGGTCTCGGGGAGGGCGGCGAGGTCGCGGGCGGCGGTCTGGGCGGATTTTCCGGCGCCGACGAGGAGGACAGTGCCCTGCCAGCGGCTGGGGTCGGTGGTGTCCGGGATGGTGCGGGTGATGCGGTGGCCAAGGGCGCGTTCGCCGGGGGCGGGGATGCCGCCGTCGCCCAGGGTGTTGGGGTGGGCGTAGGTGCCGGTGCAGTCCAGGACCAGGGTCGCCTTCGCGGAGTCCTCGCCGTCCGGGGTGTCCAGGAGCAGGGTGAAGGGGGCGGCGGCCCGGGCCTTCGTGCCGATCTGCTCGTGCTTGAGCAGGCCGGTGCGGGCGATGGCGGCGACGCGGGTGCGGTAGCGGATCCGGCTCTTCAGCTCTGCGAGTTCCGCGATGGGTTGCAGCAGGCGGGTGACGAATTCGCCTCCAGTGGGGCAGGCGCCGTCCGATGGTGCGTCGGAGAGGTGGGCGCGCATCCGGTGGGAGACGTTCAGCTCCCAGGGAGTGAACAGGCGGACGTGGCCCCAGGCGCGGACGTGTGCACCGACGGCGTCGGCGCTCTCGTAGACGGTGAACGGCCAGCCGGCGTCGGCGTAGGCCAGGGCGGCGTCCAGTCCGACGGGGCCGGCGCCGAGGATCGCGACGTGCGGGGTGGCGGGCATGCTGCGGGTACCTCCCGGGCGGTGGTCAGATGGCGCAGTGGACGGGGCGGGGCAGGCTGCCGTCGGCGAGGCGGGCGGCGAAAAACCGTTCGGTCACCAGTCGTTTGCCCTGTTCCAGCGGGGTGCCTGCGGGTGCGAGGTGCATGTCGGGGCTCGTGGTCAGGTCGGCTCCGGCGGGGTGCCAGTGCAGGCCGTCCGCCGTCACGGTGAGCTCGGGGACGGAGGAGTCCTCGCCGATCTCGACGCCCTCTTCGGCGAAGCCGCGCCGCAGCAGGGGGCGTACGGCGAAGTGGTCGTCGGGCAGGCCGAGTTCGGTCAGGAGCGCGGCGACGGCCGGGATCTCGCTGGTGTTCTCGGGGGTTTCGGTGAGGGCGACGCGCGGGGGCAGGCCGATGTCGATCAGGTGGCGGATGCCGTCCATGGTGCGCTGCCAGGAGCCGGGGCCGCGATGCAGGTCGTGGGTGGCCGGTGTGGCGCCGTCCAGGGAGGTCTGGACGGTGAGTTTGCGGTCGGCGAGGGTGTCCAAACCCTCGGCGCGCCGGCCGCGTAGCAGCATTGCGTTGGTCATCGCCACGGTGGGCAATTGGGCGGAGGCGTAGTCGAGCATGCCGACGATGTCCGGGTGCAGGAAGGGCTCGCCGCCGGTGACGTACAGCTCGGTGAATCCGGACGCCACCGCCTCGTCCACCAGTGCCCGGAAGTCCTCAGCCTGAAGGGTACGCGCGGCGGCCTTGGGGGAGGAGGCGACGGCGCAGTAGTCGCAGGCCAGGTTGCAGTGGAAGTTGGTGTAGATCCACAGGCGGGAGGGGAAGTAGGGGCTGCCGAACAGCGGCACCACCGGGCGGTCACCCTCCAGTGCGGGCGCTGCCACAGGTCCCCACCCGTCATCGGCGGGCTGGAAGGAGGTCGGCAGCGTGGAGCGGTAGAGGTGATAGCGGCCGCGGGCACGCTCACGCGAGGGCAGGATCTCCAGACAGGTGGTCCACCAGCCGGTCTCGATGGTCTCCACAAAGACCTCCGGCAGTCCGGCGGCGCGCATGGAGGCGGCCTGCGCCTGCCAGTCGTACGGCAACGGCACCAGCTCGGCCGACGCCTGCCCGGCGTCGAGGTCCAGGAGCGCATACCAGACCTCGCGGCGGCCGTCGTTGGCGGGTTTGCCCAGCACACCGACGTTCACCACCAGCGTGTCGCCGGTCCGCCGCTGCCAGGGCAGACCGCTGTGGGTGCACAGGATCACGTCCGCACCGGAGGCCGCGACCCGCTGCCGGTGCTGGTCCTCGGGCAGGGACTCCCACCAGAAGTCGTTCAGGGCGAGGGTGGAGCCGTGCACCATGTGCACGTTCACCCCGTCAATCTGCTCTCTGCGCTCGGTGGGCAGTTCGCCCATCCAGGCGGCAAAGTCGCGGCTGGTGGTGGCGAGGGTGTGGTCGTAGATGAGCTGGGCGAACTCGTTGTCCTTCGGATCGCGGTAGCCGCAGCCGCAGTCGGCATCTCCCCGGGCGATCGCCACGTCGTAGTTGCCGGCCACGCAGGTGATGCCATGGTCAGTCAGGATCGGCCACAGAGCGTCGACCTCGGCGCCGAAGCCACCCAAGTCGCCCAGGCAGTACAGCCGCTCGGCGCCGCGTGCGCGGACGTCGTCGACGAAGGCTTGGAGGGCGTACGGGTTGCCGTAGGGGCCGCCGCATACCGCAATACGCATGTTAAAGATCTCCAGGGGTGATTCAGGCGGGCGTGGGGTTCAACGACTCCAGGGGACGGGTGGCCGCGTCGACGCCGCCACGCAGCCGGAATATCCCGATCGCGGCAACTCCGGCCAGCCAGCATGCCACCACCAGCAGGTAGGAGGTGGTGGCACCCATTCGGGTGGCCAGGTCCGGAAGGGCCAGGGTGCCGACGATGGCGCCGATGCGGCCCATGGCGACCGAGAAGCCGACGCCGGCGCCGCGCAGGTGGGTGGGGAACAGCTCGGTGAAGGTCGGGTAGGCAGAGGTCCAGGCGGCGGTGGCGAAGGCGTTGGCGGTGATGAAGGCGAGCGTGACCCACACTGCGCTGCCACTCGCGGTGGCCCAGGCGAGCAGTCCGACCCCGGCTGCGGCGAGCGTGTAGGAGGCGGCTACCGTGCGGTGGCGGCCGAGCCGGTCGAAGACCAGTGACATGGCCAGGCCGCCCGCGAGCGCGCCGACGTTGCCGACGATGAAGAAGAACGGCACCTGCGCGTTCCCGATGTGCACCTGCTTCAACACCACCACCGACAACAGCGCGAAGATGCCGTAGTAGCCGAACGCTTCGGCCAGATCGAGGACCGAGCCCAGCGCGAGGCGTCCCGGATGCCGACGCAGCAGCTCACCGAGCGCCTGGTGGGGCGCCGGTGCCGGAACCTGCTGGGCGTCCTGGGTGCCGTGCCCGGTCCCGGGGGTCAGGCCCGATCGCTCCTCCATGCGTACGACGACGGCCTCCGCCTCCGCGTACCGGCCCTGGGAGATCAGCCAGCGCGGCGACTCGGGGATGCGGCGCCGGAAGTACAGCACCACCAACGCGAGCATGCCGCCGATCACGAACAGGTACCGCCAGGAGACAGCATCGTCCAGCGCGAGGGTGTTGAGCAGAAGGTAGGCCAGCAGTCCGGCGAGCACAGCCCCGGCCGCCCAGAAGTTCATCACCACGGCGCCGACCCTGCCGCGTACCCGGGCGGGCATCAGCTCCGCGATGGCCGCGTTGACGATGGCGTACTCGGCGCCCACGCCGAGGGCGGCCAGGAAGCGGAAGGCGTAGACGAAGCCGAGCGCGGGGCTGAGCCCGGTCAGCACGGTGAAGGCCGCGTACCACAGCAGGGTGAGTACGAACAGGCGGCGGCGTCCGAACCGGTCGGCGAGATGGCCGCCGGCGAGCGCGCCCAGCAGTATGCCGGTGAGCCAGATGGCCAGGATGGCGTCCTGCTCGAAGACGGTGGCGTGGAAGTGGGTGCCGAGGGGGCCGACCGCGCTGCCGAACAGCTGCACTTCGAGGGAGTCGAAGAGCCAGCCGGCGCCGAGCGCGACCAGGATCGTGGTGTGCAGGCCGGTCCAGGGAAGCCGGTCCAGGCGGCTCGCCAGGTCGGCGGGTATACGGGCGTGCGCGGACGCTTCGTTCGTCGTCATGCGCTGGAAACCCGCTGAGGGCCGGCCGCCTTCCGCCCGCGGCGCAGAAGCCGGGCCGGGCCCTTCGCGTAGCGGCGGCGGATGCGCTCGGGGTCGGCGCCGGCGAAGTACAGCAGCTTCAGGCACTGCATGAACACGATCATCCGCCACACTCCGTGCTCGACAAGCCGGCGGGAGGAGGCCGTGGAGGTGGCCGGGAGGATGGCCAGGGTCCCGCGGCGGTCGAGGCGGCGGGACATCTCCAGGTCCTCCATGATGGGCAGGTCCGGGAAGCCGCCGAGCTCCTCGAAGACGCTGCGGCGGATGAACATGGCCTGGTCGCCGAAGATGTGCCGCAGGTGCCGGGCGCGGGCGTTGGAGGTGTAGGCGAGGTAGTTCAGGCCCGGAGTGTGGCGGTCGAAGCGCAGGGTCAGTCCGCCACCGACCACAGTAGGGTCGGACATAGCGGCGCGGATGTGCGCGAGGGCGGCATGATGGATCTCGGTGTCGGCGTGGATGAACCACAGCACCTCGCCGCTTGTGTGCCGGGCGCCGGCGTTCATCTGCTTCGCCCGGCCCCGCTCGCTGTGCACCACCTTGGCGTGCAGGGTAGCGATCTCGACGGTGGCGTCGGTGGAGCCGCCGTCGACGACGACGAGTTCGCAGTCGGGGAAGTCCCGGCACAGCCGGCCGAGCGCCGCCTGGATCGTGCGCTCCTCGTTCAGTACGGGCACGATGATCGACACGGACGTTTCGGGCGGTGCCGTGAGTTTCCTCCGCCCGCCGCCGGCGAGTCTCATACGTCCTCCCATGACCGCGGCGATGCCAGTACAGCCGTGATCCCCGGAGGCAGGCCCGGGTCGGCCAGGAGCGCGGCGGCGTCCTCGGAGGTGTCCAGGTCCCGAAGAGGAGCGAGGAGTTCGGCGCGCAGTCCGGCCTCGGCGGCGAGTGTGAGTGTGGCGGCCATCACCTTGTCCGTACTCCACCACATGGCGTCGAGGGCGAACAGTTCGGTGTGCGGGCGGCGCGTGCCGATCAGGTAGTAGCCGCCGTCCAGCGCCGGTCCCAGGACCACGTCGTGGTTCTCCAGGGCGGTGAGAGCGGCGGCCAGATGCATCCTGGTCAGGGTGGGCGCATCGGTGCCGATCACCAGGAGTGGGCCCCCGCCGTCGGTGAAGGCGTCGGTGACGGCGGCGGTCAGCCGCTGGCCGAGATCCTGGCCGCGCTGCACGAGCGTACGAACCCCCGGGTGTGCTGCGACACGGACATCCGGGGTGCTGGCCTCACCGTCCCCGCGGCCGTGCGTGTAGGCGAGATAGGTGCGCAGCCCGGTGGCGGTCACCGTGTCCAACGTGTGGCGGATCAGTTCCGCCTGCAGGGCCGCGCACCCGCGCGGGCCCAGCAGCGGGTGCAGCCGTGTCTTCACACTGCCCGGCCGGGGCGCCTTCGCCATGACGAGTACGGCCGGGGTGGAGGCGGCGCTCATGCGTCGAACCGGTAGACGAACCCGGCGGGCGTCACCGCCTCCAGCACGGCCACCGTATGGCCGACCAGCTGGGCGAAGATGTCCTTGCTGGCCGCCATGCGCCCCAACAGGGCCTCCACCGGCTCCGGTTCAGGGGCCACACCGTTGGCGTAGTCCGTGACGAACCCGACGAGCGCCAGGGGCAGTTCGGCCTCTCCGGCCAGCACGATCTCCGGGCCGGCGGTCTGGCTGACGGCGGTGACTCCGGCGGCGCGCAGGGCGGCGATCTCCGCGCGGGAGTTGAAGCGGGGCCCGTCCACATGCCCGTACACGCCGTGCGGCACGACCGGCACGTCCAGTTGTCCGGCGGCGCCGATGAGCGCCTGGCGGAGCGGCTCGCTGAAGGGCCGGTCGAAGATCCAGTGGCCGCGACCGGGCTGTCCCGGGGTGTCGTACCAGGTGCACGGGGATCCGTCGGGCAGCCGGTTGGCGGGGAAGTACAGGTCGTCGAAGACGACCAGCGAGCCGGGTGCGGCGGCTGGGTCGGACGAGCCGCACACGGTCAGGGAGATCACCGCGTCGACGTTCAGCGCGCGCAGCGCGGCGAGGTTGGCCTTGTGGTCGACTTGGTGGGACAGGCGGCTGTGGCCCGCGCCGTGCCGGGACAGCTGGACGATGTCCGTGCCCTTGAGGCGGCCGTCGGTGACGGTGGCCTGCCCGTGCTCGGTGGTGACGACCCGAGTGGCCGCCCCTTCGAGGTGGGGCCAGTCGTAGCTTCCCGAGCCGGTGATGACGCCGATGCGCATCCTTGAGTTCCTCCCCTGGTTACTTGCTTGCTGACGTGCGGACTTCGACGATCGGGAGCAGTTTGCGCAGTTCGGCGTTCTCCACCGGGTCGAGCACGGAGTGCTGAACGCAGGCTGGGACCAGAGTGCCGTTCTCCGGGTGGGCCATCGAGTACTGGCAGGCCGCCAGCCGTTCCTGGGTCTCTCGCACCTTCGGGTCGTCGCTCATCTCGCCGCGCTGCATCAGCTCCCAGGCCGGGGCGACGTCCTTGGCGTCCATGAACATGTGCATCACGAACGTCACCGGCCGGACGTGGAAGCCGTGCCGCAGCAGGCTTCCGGCACCGGCCCGGCGCACCGTCCGGGCCAGCCAGGAGAACGCCACGGCGATGGTGTGCGGGTGGAGGGCGACGATGCGCAACAGCTTGGCTGCGAGCAGCGCGGGCGGCGTGCCGGTGAAATTGACCTTGCCGAGGTGACGGAAGAAGGCGTCGCGGACGGCGAGGTCGCGCGGGTCGTCGCCGTCGAGGAAGGGGAACCAGCGGCGGCCCACGTAGAAGCCGTAGGCGGTGCGATTGCAGCGCACGTCGCCGTTGTGGAAGACGTTGTAGTCCAGGCGAGTACCGGCCCCACGCTCGATCTCGGCCCACACCGCGTCCGGTGTAGCCGCCCGGTACTGCTCCTTCCACCGGCGTTCGTCGCCTACGAACGCGGCGGGCTGGAAGGAGAACATGCCGTATCCGGCCGCGTGGTTGTCACGGATCACATCGGCTACCTCGTCCAGGTTGCCGGGGGTGACGGTCATGTTGTGGGCGAGGAAGCAGCGGACCCCGTGCTCGCGCCTGAGTTTGCGGAACATGGCCGCGAACCGTCGGCGGTAGGGGTTCAACGCCTTTTCGCTGGGCGGGCGTTCCATGCCGCGCCGCCCGTACATGAACTTGTCGAAGTGGGCGGCGAAAGACAGCCGGTCGAAGCGCTTCTTCCCGTCCGGGCCCAGCGCGAGTTGCTTGAGGTAGTCGTAGTCGAAGTCGCCGTGGGTGAAGCTCATCGGCTCCCGGCCCTGCTCGCGCATGATCCGCAGCGTGGCGGCGTGGTCGTCGGGCGGCAGCAGGCTCACCTCGCCGCCGATCAGCTGGGTGTGGGCGCGCGGACCACGCAGCCGGCGCAGGAGTCCCATCTGGGCGGCGACTTGCTCGCGGGTGTGGGAGCCGTCGACGCGGACGGCGTTGGCGTCCCGGGAGTGGTAGCAGGGGGTGCACTTGAGGTTGCACTTGGGGAAGACGCCGTGGGTGCCTTCGCAGCCCACGCCGTGCTGCCCGATGATCTGTGCCGGAGTTTTCACGCCGTCGGGCAGTTCGGCCCAGCGGCGTTCCATCGCCTCGGCGAACTCCGGATCGTACGGGCGGGTGGCGCGTTCCAGGGCACGCAGTCTCGCTACGAGTCCCATCAGTTCTGTTCCTGCTTTCCTTGTGCGGCACGGCCGACCGGGACGGCCGTCGAGGGTGTGCGGGGCACGGCGGTGGTCGGTGAGGGAACCTGGCTGCTCTTGTTCCTGCGAAGGAGCAGCCAGGCGTACAGCAGCATCAGTGCGTCCTCGGCCAGCACCCACCAGCGCAGCGGCTGCGCCGCGTACCGGCCGAAGCAGCCGCAGTTGTCCACGGCGAGTCCGCGTGCGTACGCCTGCACGGCCAGTGCCGCCCAGAGCAGGTTCACTCCGGTGAAGATCCATACCGGGGTGCGGGCCGAGGAGCGGGGCCGGGCCAGGAGCCACGCCCCGGCACTCGCCTCACCGGCGATCAGTGCTGCGGCGAGGCCGGTCGAGCCGGCGCCGCTCGTCAGCCGGTAGGCGTCGAGAATGCCCGGCATGGCACCGAAGGAGGCGAGCTGGCCGACGGCCATGGCCGCGAACAGAGCCCCCAGGACGAGACGGAGGATCATCGCCGCATCCTCCTGCGCAGGGCCATGAGACCGCCGATCACACCCTTGGTGCGGGCCAGCCGGCCGTAGACGTCGAGCAGGGCGGCATGCCAGGGCCCGTCCGCGTACGTCGGATACGGGTGCACCGTCCTGGCGTACTGCGTGGGCGTCCAGCCCAGCCGCACCGCCGTGGCCAGATGCGCGATCGTCTCCCCGGCGCGCGGGGCGACCACCGTGGCGCCGGCGATCCGGCCGCGCGGGTCCAGCACCAGGGTGGTGAAGCCCTCGGTGTGGCCGTCGGCGACCGCCCGGTCCACCCTGTCGTGGTCGAGGGTCAGTACACGTGCCTTGCCGGCGTGCCGGGCCTGCGCTTCCTCGGCGGTGAGCCCGACCCGGGCGACTTCGGGGTCGGTGAACGTCACCCAGGGCACCGCGTCGTAGTCGATCCGCCGCCGCACGCCGAGCAACGCGTCAGTCGCTGCGGCCCCGCCCTGCACTCCGCCAAGGTGGGTGAAGGCCGACCGGCCGGTCACGTCCCCGGCGGCGTAGATGCGCGGGTTGCTGGTACACAGCCGTTCGTCCACCCGGACGTTGCCCCGCTCGTCCCGCTCCACGCCTGCCGCCTCCAGGGCGAGCCCGGCGGTGTTGGCGCGGCGGCCGGTGACCGCCAGCAGCGCGTCGTACGGCAGCGGAGCACCGGGGCCGTGCAGCGCGCCGTCGGCCACGCGCTCCGCCCGGTACCCGGTCAGTACGGTGATCCCTTCCGCCTCCAGACGCTCCCGCACTACCTGCGAGGCCCGTGGCTCCTCGCGGGGCAGCAGCCGATCCAGCGCCTCTACCGCCGTCACCTGTGAGCCGAGGCGGGCGAAAGCTTGACCCAGCTCGCAGCCGATCGCGCCCCCGCCCAATACCACCAGTCGTCCGGGCAGTTCGGACAGCTGCCAGACGGTGTCACTGGTCAGGGGGCCTTCCTCGGCCAGTCCCGGGATCGGTACCAGGGCGGGGGCCGAGCCGGTTGCGATGACCGCGTATCGGAAGGAGATCTCCCGCTTCCCGGCCGTGAGCGTCCGGGGCCCGGTGAAGACGGCCGGGCCGTACGCCACCTCCACGCCGAGCCTGCGTAGTTCCTCCGGCGAGTCATGGGGTTCGATCGCGGCGATCGCCTCCTTCACGTGGCCCATCGCCGCCGCAAGGTCCGCCCGTCCGGTGGGTGCGTCCAGGCCGTACCGTCCGCTCTCGCGTGCGGCCTGGACCTCGGCGGCCGCATGCAGCAGTGCCTTGCTGGGCACGCACCCGGTCCACAGGCAGTCCCCGCCCAGCCGGTCCCGCTCCACCAGCAGAACCCGGGCACCGAACCGGCCCGCCGTCCGCGCGGCCGTCAGCCCGGCGCTGCCGCCGCCGATGACCACCAGGTCGTACGCGTCATGCGCGTCGTACGTGCTCATCGAACTGCCTCACTCGCCCTTCCTGCACGGACCCGAACTGCTGTCTCACCACTGGTACGGGCAGGGAACCCGGCCAGGTGGGCGATCCCTTCCCTTCGGGTACGACTATTCGCGCGAGAGCCGTGGGCGGCCGCGAACGGCACCGGTGCGGCGTGTCCCCTGAGGTCCCCGAGGACCGCAGTCCGGGGCCAGGGGAATGAGGGCTGTGGCCCAGCGGGTTTCCGGCCAGGCCGCCAGCTGGCCCTCATGAACCCGCCCGACGCATCTTTGGAGAGAGACGGCACTCGACACCGCCGCACCCGTCGGTGACTCCCCGGTCAAGGAATCGGTGAAGGAGTACCACGGCAGGGTGCTCACATCCTCCGCCGAACTGAAGACCTCTGCCTGCTGCACCGCGGCCGCCCCGGGCGCCGCACATCGCCGCCGCGCTGGGCCGGGTGCACGAGGAGGTCCTGGACCGCTTCTACGGCTGCGGTTCCCCGATCCCGCCCGCCCTGGAGCGGCCCACTGTGCTGGACCTGGGCTGCGGTAGCGGACGCGACGCCTACGTGCTGGCGCAGCTGGTCGGCCCGTCCGGCCGGGGTCATCGGCGTCGACATGACCGAGGAACAGCAGGCCGTCGCCCGCCGCCACCAGGACTGGCATGCGGAGCGGTTCGGGTACGCGAACGTGGAGTTCCACCACGGCTACATCGAGGACCTGGCCGCTGCCGGGATCGCGGACGCCTCTGTAGACGTGGTCGTCTCCAACTGCGTAGTGAACCTCTCGCCGGACAAGGAGCGTGTCCTCGCCGAGATCTTCCGGGTTCTGGAACCCGGTGGAGAGCTGTACTTCTCCGACATCTTCGCCGACCGTCGCCTGCCCGCCGCGCTCCTCGACGACCCGGTCCTGGTCGGCGAGTGCCTCGCCGGCGCCCTGTACACCGAGGACTTCCGCCGCCTGGTGGAGCGCAGCGGCTGCCTCGATGCCCGTACGGTGGCCACCTCGCCGGTGTCCCTGGACGACCTGGAGATCCAGGGGAAGATCGGGTTCGCCACCTTCACCTCGCGCACCGTGCGCGCCTTCAAGCTGCCGCTGGAGGACCGCTGCGAGGACTACAGCCAGGTCGCCGTCTACCAGGGCTCCACCCCGAGCACCCGCACGCCTTCGACCTCGACGACCACCACCGCTTCCACACCGGCAAACCGATGCTGGTGTGCGGCAACACCGCCGACATGCTTTCTGCCACCCGCTACGCACCGCACTTCACCGTGACCGGCGACAAGACCACCCACTTCGGGCTGTTCCCCTGTGCTCCGGTCGAGCAGACCTCGGCAGCAGCGGACGGCGCAGGCGGCGCCTGCTGCTGAACCCGGGAGCGGTGGAAGGCCGGGAGCCGGGTGCCGGGTTCCCCTGTGTGAGTCAGGGCACCTGGTGCCCGCACGAGTCGGCAAGGAGGCTCACAATGCTCTATCGGGCCAGGTGGAACGGCCAGGTGATCGCCGAGAGCGGCGACATCTTCAGCGTGGACGGCTACCACTACTTCCCGGCCGACTCCGTGCGCTGGGAACACCTCGTGCCCAGCAGCACCAGGAGCACCTGCCCGTGGAAGGGGCAGGCGAGCTACTTCACTCTCCGCGTGGACGACCGGGAGAACCGGGACGCGGCCTGGTGCTACGCCGAACCGCTGCCCGATGCCGGGCGGATCCGCGGGTACATCGCGTTCTGGCACGGCGTACGCGTGCACCGGGTGCGCAACGGCACCGGCGGCGCCTCGCCGAAGTCCTCACTGCTGGGCCGGATCGCCGCGATGTTCCGGAGCTGACGGCCCTGATGGCGAAGCGGGATCACTGGCCGGCCGCTGCGTTCACCGTAGGACCCTGCATCCTGGGGGCTCGCCCAGCCGGCTCAGCGCCCGGGACGGGTGGACGTGCCGGCGATGCGCTCGGCGAGGCGGCGTATCCGGAACTCGGCCAGTGAGGTGGGTGCCCGGTTCGGGTAGCCGCGTATCGATGCTTTCATGAGCCGCAGGGCGAGCAGTTCGCCGCTGCACGCCCAGCAGCGGGCCACATGGGCCTCGACCCGCGTGTGCCGCGCCCCGGTGAGCTGCCCGTCCGCGTACGCCCCGACCGCGCCGCGCAGCCGCAGATGGCGCAGCCTCTCGCGGCACTCCGCCAACCACCGGCACGCCCTGGCGGCACCCAGATTCGTCATACCCCGGGAACCCTCGTGAAGAGACGGGGCATTCCATGGAATGCTCCAGTTGGTCCGGAGGGTTTCCAGTCCGTGGGAGACACAGTGGCCAAGCCGCCGGAGGTGCGGGACAAGGCGTTCGCGGAGTTCGTACTGCCCGAGGTCGAGGTACTGCTGCGGGTGGCGATGACGCTGACCGCGCAGCCCGCCGACGCCGAGGACCTGGTGCAGGACACCCTGCTGCGCGCCTACAAGGCGATCGACCGGTTCGACGGGGAGCATCCGCGTGCCTGGCTGCTGACCATCATGCGCCGTGCCGAGATCAACCGGCACCGCCGCCGCAGGCCCCACCTGCTCGACGACCCCGACGCCGACCTGGACCGGCTGTCCGCGGCCGACACGGTGGCCTCACCGGAGGAGGTTGTGGTCGGCGAGCACTTCGACGACGTAGTCGGCGCCGCGCTGGCCGCTCTGCCGGACAAGCACCAGCAGGTCGTACGCCTCGTGGACATCGGTGGGCTCAGCTACGCGGAGGCCGCAGAAGTGCTGGACGTACCCGAGGGCACTGTGATGAGCCGGCTGCACCGCGCCCGCAAGCGGATAAGGACCCAGCTGGCGGCGGCCGGACTCGCGCCGAAGAGGAGCTGGATGTGATCGGGCAACGGGGTGGGGCGGGACACCGCAGGATGACCTGCATGCAGGTGGCACGGGTGCTCCAGACTTACCTGGACGGTGAGGCTGACGAGGTCACCGCGCAGCGGGTGGCCGCCCATGTGGAGGACTGCCGCCGCTGCGGTCTGGAGACGGCCGTCTACCAGGAGATCAAGAACTCGCTGGCCCGCCAGGAGCTGCCGAACGAGACCGCCATGGCCCGTCTGCGCGCCTTCGGCGCCACCCTGCTCACCCCAGGACCGGCTGAGGCTTGCGACGAGACGGTCGGCCCCGACTGGGCCTGAGCCAACTGGCGCGGCCGCCGCGATGACCGCGTACGCCGTTTCCGGTCCGCACGAGAGACCTGCAACCCGCATAACAGCGAGTGCGGATTCCCGGCTCCGCACAAGGAGGCAGTTGTGGCCACGACGGCATCCCGTTTCGACCTAGCGGTCATTGGTTCCGGCTCGGCGGCGTTCGCCGCCGCCATCGCCGCCACCAACCGCGGCAAGCGGGTGGTGATGGTCGAGCCGGCACCATTGGCGGCGCGTGCGTCAACGTCGGCTGCGTGCCGTCCAAGGCTCTGCTGGCCGCCGCCGAGGCCCGACACGGCGCCGCAGCGGCCGGCCGCTTTCCCGGGCTGGCCCCGGCTGACGTCCGGGTCGGCTTCGGTGATCTGATCGGCGGCAAGGATGCCCTGGTCGGACAGCTGCGGGCGGAGAAGTACACCGGCCTTGCCGCCGACTACGGCTGGGAGATCGTCCATGGCACCGCCGTCTTCGCCGGAACCACCGAGAACCCCATGCTGGACATCGCCCTGCACGGCGGCGGCATGCGCAGGATCGAGGCGGCTTACTACCTGATCGCGACCGGCTCCGCCCCCTGGGCCCCTCCCGTCGACGGCCTGGAACAGGCCGGCTACCTGACCTCCACCACCGCGATGGAGCTCGACGTGCTGCCGCAGTCGATGGTGGTCGTGGGCGGCAACGCCGTCGGCTTGGAGCAGGCCCAGCTCTTCGCCCGCCTCGGCACCCGCGTGACCGTGATCGAGGCCCTTGACCGGCTCGCCCCGTTCGAAGAGCCCGAGGTCTCCGCCGCGATCTAGGACGTCTTCGACAGTGAGGGCATCGCCGTGCTCACCGGCACGGCCCTGAGCGCCGTCCAGCGCGGCGGGCACGGGTACACCCTCACCGCCGACCGCGGCGGTGCCCCCACCGAGCTGCGCGCCGAGCAACTGCTGATCGCCACCGGCCGCCGCCCCGTCACGACGGGGCTGAACCTCGACGCCGTGGGGGTCAAGACCGGCCAATGTGGCGAGGTAGTCGTGGACTACCATCAGCGCACCAGCAACGAGCGGATCTGGGCGGCGGGTGACGTCGCCGGAGGCCCGCAGTTTGTGTACGTGGCCGCAGCCCAGGGCACCCTGGCCGCCGACAACGCCCTCGCGGACGCGAAGCGCACCCTGGACTACACGGCGCTGCCCCGGGTCACCTTCACCAGCCCCGCCATCGCGGCGGGTCGGCCTGACCGACTCCCAGGCCATCGAGGCCGGGCTGCGCTGCGACTGCCGCACCCTGGATCTGGCGTACGTGCCGCGCGCGCTGGCCAATCGGGACACCCGCGGCTTGGTCAAGATCGTGGCCGAGGCGGGCACCGGCCGTCTGCTCGGCGTGCACGCCGTCGCCGACGGCGCCGGCGACCTGATCACCGCCGCCACCTACGCTCTCACAGCCGGGCTCACCGTCGAGCAGCTCGCCCACACCTGGGCGCCGCACCTGACCGTGACCGAGGCCCTGAAGCTCGCCGCCCAGACCTACACCGCAGACGTGGCCAAGCTGTCCTGCTGCGCCGGCTGAAGAGACGGGGAGAGACGCTATGACGTTCATGCATGCGGACCTCGCCCGCACGAGGATGACCGTCGGGGAGCTGTCCCGCTTGACCGGCGTGCCGGTCAAGACGCTGCGCGAGTATACCAACCTCGGACTCATCTACACCTGGGCCGCAGCCCGGCCAACTACCGGCTCTACGGCGGCAACGCCCTGTGGTGCGTGGTCTTCATCGACGAACTGCGCGGCGTCGGTCTGACCGTGGCCGAGATCCGCGAGCTGACCGCCGCCCGGGCTTACGGCGCAGGGCCGTCGGTGAGCTCGCACCTTGCCGAGCTGCTTGGCCGCTCGCGAGACAGACTGCGGCTGGGGGTACCCCCCTCTGGGGGAGCATCGCTGCCGAGCAGCAGACCCTGGAGCGGATCGAGAAGTTCGAGGCCGAACACCAGACGGGCCTCACGCAGGGTGACCTGTGCTGGGCCGGTGATCCGCGCGGGGGCTGAGAGATGCGGGCTCGCCGATCGTGGTGATGTACCTGCCGCGAGCGTGCCGCAGACGCCACCCTCCCTGGCCCTGTCGCAGCTCGGCTGTGGGCCGCTCTGTACCGCCACATACACACCGGTGCCCAGAAGGCACCCGCTGGGTCCGCCCTCGGCGTACGGCGTCTCCGGCTGCCGCCCGGAGGCCGTCGGGGCCAGCGATGGCGACGTGGCCGCGCGATACCTGCTCCAGTTCCGCGGAAACCACTCAGCACCTTGGTGACCGACTCGGGCGAGCAGCGCGGCGGCGAGTCGCTGCGAAACGGGCCTGAAGACACTGTGGGGTCGGATCCTCCGTATACCCACACGACCCGAGCAGCGGGCGTTCCAGCAACGCAGCCCGCCGACGTCCAGGTGCGCTTCCGGTCAGGCCCCGGGCGTCTGCTCCTTCTCCTCGCCGCCCATGTCGTGCCGCAGCAGCCCCTCGGCGAATCCGCGCAGCCGCTCGATGGCCTCGGTCTCCGGTTCTGCCCGGCGGGAGAGCGCGCTCTTGATCGCCTGGTAGGTCTCGGCCTGCAGCCCGCAGCGCCGGCAGTCCTCCAGATGCGCAGCCACCCGGCGGGCAGTGACCTCGTCGGTCTCCCCGTCCAGATACGCCTGGAGGACCCGGGCCACCTGCATGCAGTTCATCCTGCGCTCGGCCGGCTGCTTCCGCTTCGACCACATGCTCATCGTTCACCTCGTCCCGGAACCAGCCCGGCCGCCGCCATCCGGACGCGGATGCGCCTGCGCGCCCGGCGCAGCCGGGTCGTCACCGTCGCCTCGCTCAAACCCAGCAACTCGCCCGCCTCCACATAGGACAGGCCGTCGACATCCACCAGATGGACCACCTGCCGGTACTTGTCCGGCAGGGCCGCCAGGGCAGCGTCCACCTCCTCGTGAAACGTCTTCCCGACCGCGAGTGATTCCGCCGGAGGCGCTGAAACCAGTGTCGGTGACGGCCCGGGACCGGGATCCGTCCCAATCACCGGCCCCGGGCCGCGGCCGTGACGGTTGTCGGCGTGCGCATGGTGCATGAGAGTCAGCAGCCAGGGCCGCGGCTGGTGCCCGTCGAATCGGTCAAATGCCCGGTACGCGTTCTGCAGGGTGTCCCGCACCAGTTCCTCGGCGTGGTCCGTCCGTGTGGTCAGGGTCATCGCCGCCCGGAGCAGCATCTCCATCTCGGGCAGCACGCACCGAGCGAACTCCTTCTCCCGCCCTGCCCGGGCGTGCGGCAACTGTTCCTCCACGAAGACGGAAACCCTCTGCTCCCGAGTCGGCATTCCATGGCCGCAGAGATCGCGGCGGCATGGGCGGAGCGTACCCGTCGAACAGGTGGTTTCTGCTTCAGCGGATACCACTTCAGGAGGTCACCAAGAACGTCCTGATACGGCTGCGTTCTCCTCGCGGCACTCTCCCTCGTCTCGGCTCTCGGCCACCTGCGACGTCCGTGGCGACTTGAGGTGGCTGAGGGAGCCGGTCTGATCCAATTCGCGACCGATATCGCTGGCCGGTGCTGCGCTGATGTTGCTGGCGCTCGTCGCCCACGCCCGCGACGACCTTGGGCTGACGAGCCTCGTCCCGGTCGACTGTGTTCAAGCGGACGCCGCTGTGGTCATCCTTCAAGTCCTGGCGCGGGTGCGGCGACAACGCGGCGCAGCGGCAATTCCAGGCGCCGCCCGGATCGTGCCCAGTCGGCCAGATCCCTCTTGGCTGTGCGGGCACGATGCTCAGTGAGGTGGGGGAGGTAGAGGCCGTCGACGAGTAGGGCTCCGGCCTCCGGTGTGTCGAGGTGGAGGGTGAATACGCGGCGTTCATCGGAGCGGATGTGGAAACCGGCATCTCGCAGCAGTGCCGCGAGGCCGTCGCGGGCCCGGGGGTTGGGCCAGGGCTGGCGCAGTGCCCGCAGCGTGTACATCACCCGGGCCCAGGCGAGGGCTCCCCGCAGCGAGAGCCCGGACTGCGCGGGCACCAGCGCGGCGAGCGTGCCGCCCGGGCGCAGCACGCGCCGGATCTCGTCCAGAACCTGGGGCAGGGGGGTGAGCACGGGCAGGCACATTGAGGCACACACGGCATCGGCGGAGGTCGAGCGCACGGGCAGAGCCGTCGCGTCCGCCCGCATCACCGGGCGACGCCCGAGCCGAGCCGCCTCGGCGAGTTCGCCGGCGGAGGCGTCGATGCCGATCCAGCGTGCGTCCGGGCGCAGGGCCCGCATCGGAGCCGAACCGCAGGCCAGGTCCACCACCGTGCACTGCGGCGCGGGCAGCGCCGTAGCGAGCCACTCGTAGGGGGAGGCGTCAGCGAGTCGGAAGAGCCGTTCGGTGATCCCGGGGCGGGTGTCGTGATAGGCGCCGAGGTAACGGCGCCACTGCTGTTCATCCACCGTGTAGGTACGGCCCTTCTGCAGGAGGCGCACGGTGCTGTGCCCTCAGCCGGCCTCGTCGCGCAGCTGTTCCGCCTTCGCCACCGTGATACGGCCCCGGCGAGGCGGATCAACCCCTGGTCGGCGAACTGGTGCAGCACCTTGGTGACGGTCTCCCGGGACGTGCCGACCAGGGCGGCGAGCTGCTCGTGGGTGAGGGCCACGTGGGGGTGCTTGGCGCCCGGCCGCAGCGGGAGGGCTGAACCTTCCTGCTCGGACATCAGGGTGAGTAGCGTGGTGGCGACGCGCTGGGGGACGGACTTGAAGACGCTGTCGGACAGTCGCTGTTCAAGGTCGGCCAGGCGTTGGCCGAGGATCTCGGTGATCCGGGTGGCGATACGGGCGTCCGAGAGCAGGAACCGGTTGACCTCGGCCCGGTGCATCACGCACACGGTGACGTCGTCGAGGGCCTCGGCATAGTTGCCGTACATCCGCTGTCCGAGCAGCAGCATCTCCCCGAAGATCGTGCCGGGGCTGAGGATCGCGCAGGTCAGCGCGCGGCCGTCGGCGGAGACACAGAAGATCCGCACCCTGCCGCGTTTGAGGATGAACAGCACCTCGCACGGCTGATGGGGGATGTAGAGCATCTCCCCGGCGGAGTAGGACTTCATGGGGGCTGCGGCGGCGATGGCGTCCATCTCCCGCTCACTCAGGTCGCGGAAGATGTCCACCTCGGACAGGTACCAGGTCCTGTCGTCGCTCGTGCCGGTGGAGATCATCCTGGCAGTCTCCTCACGCCGTCCGGGAGCCCAGGGCGGCGGTGCCGCGCCCCATGGGGGCTGAGCCAGCGCGCCGGCGCTCTCGGTCAGACAGTAACGGGCTCCACTGTTATCCGCGCAGGTGTCGTCCGGCGGCGCGTCGGCAGCGGATGCTTCCGCGGCTGAGGCCCGCAGGTCGTACTCGTCGCAAGTCATGAGGAGGAGCGGTGAGTGACGGAACGGGTACGGAGGTGGGAGGGGAACGTCTGTGACGTCATGGCGGGTCTCTTCCTCCTGGAGCCGTTGAAGCGTGCCTACAGGTCGTGGCCTGGACGCTAGCCCCGGCCTGGGGCCGCCTTCTGTGATCGCGCTTACATAGCGGGAGTCGACGCACGCCCACCAACGGCAGGCGCGGCGGAACTTCCGAGAGACGTACTCGCTGCCGCGGTCCGTGTGAAAAATGACGCCGCGCACGTCCCCGCCGCGGGTGGCCGCGGCCATGTGCAGGGCGGCCACGACCAGGCCGGCGTCGTGCCGCTCTCCCATCGCGTAGCCGAGCAGGCGGCGGGAGAACAGGTCGATGACCGTGGCCAGATACACCTTTCCCTCACCGGTCTCGATCTCCGTCATGTCCCCGCACCACACCAGGTCGGATGCCTCGGCGGCGAAGTCCCGGTTGACGAAGTCCGGGGCGGCCGGCCGCTTCCCCGGCCGGGTCAGCCCCCGCCGTCTGCGGACCTTGCGGGCGACCAGACCGAGCTCGGCCATCAGCTTTGCGACGGTGTTCACCGAGACCCGCCAGCCCTGCCGCACCAGCCGGACCCAGATCTTCGGCGAGCCATAGGTGCCGCCGGAGTCGGTGAACTCCTCCTGCACTGCATCGGCCAGCTGCCGGCGGCGTACTTCCCGCCGGGTCGGCCGGCGGGTGCGGTGCTTGTAGAACCACGACTCGCTCACGCCCAGGGCGCGGCACGAGACGCGGTGCGGGATACGGTGCGCGGTCCTGAAGTCGCTGATCACCCCGGCCACTTGTGCCGGGTCCGCCACGGCTACTTCACCCACAGGACCATGCAGCGTTTGAGCACATCACGCTCCATGACCAGTTCCTTGTTGTCTCGCTTGAGCTGGGCGTTCTCCCGCCGCAACCGCTCCAGCTCGTCACCTTCGCCGTCCGACGTGGTCCCGGCCCGGCGAGCACGCGAAACCCAGCTGGCGAGCGTGGTCTCGTTGATGCCCAGGTCCTTGGCGACCTCGGCGATCGGCTTCCCGGTCTCCGTCACGATCCGTACCGCCCCTTCGCGGAACTCCGGATCGAACTTCCGTCGCTTCTCCGCCATGAATCCCAACTTCCCCTGCAGTCAGGGTCTTCACGCTACGAGGGGAGGGACACCCGCCGAGGGCGGACGGCCTGCCAGTCTGAACTGGAACTCGCCGCGCTGGTGCTCAACCTCCGCAAGTTCTGCCGACTGGACTCCCGCCTTCGGGCAGCAGCCCTGGCTGGCTGAGGGGAATCCAGCCGACAGGAAGACCAGTGCCGGCGTCTGCATCCACCAGGACAGACAGCCATGGGCTTGAGACGACCGGGGCATCCAGGTCGGAAGCGGTGCCCTATGGCTGCTGCGCAGCCCGAATGAAAACGCAACAGGCTCCGTGCCGGCCCTTGTGTCCCACTCGCGTGGGCGGTAACCGTTGCGGTGGTTGACTCTCTCCTCGCTGACCTGGCCGTATTCGGCGTTGCAGAGGGCGTCGGCCTCGGCGGACATGAGGGCGTCGGCGAACGTCTTGACCATCGCGCGCAGCAGATCGGGACTCGCCGCGGCGAGGTTGTCTTCGGCGAGGGCCGCAGGGGCAGACTGTCGGGTGCGGTCATCGTGCTGATCTCCTTCGGGCTTCGACACCTCGAAGATCAGCCGGTGGCCGTTCGTCTATGCGGGCATCACACCGATGCCGGAGCAAACCCCCGGATCAGGTCGAACCCGTACACCACTTCAGTGGACGCAATCCATCGGTGATGAACAGCGTGCGGAAATCGTGAGGCGTGAACGTCAGTGGCTGGTTGCTGGCGTCAGTCAGCCCGGCTGTGGTGAGTGCCCGGATCAGGGAAGTACGGACAAAGCTGCGGGTGAGAGCATGGTGCTCGATCCCGTGGCGGCGCTGGAACAGGAAGGGCATGGGCGGGCTCCAGCCCTGCTCGAAGACGTCCAATGCGGCTTTGCCCGGCAGCAGCTGGCACCGTGGGCAGCATCCCTGACCCAAGCCTCACTTCGGAACGGACATCAACTCACGAACCGCCCACTGGATGCTGAGGTTCGAGCCCAAGCGCCGAGATAGCGATCTAGTGTTATTGCGTGAATTCCGAAGTGGTCTTCTCCCTGGGCATGGTGGGCGCGTTGGCACCGGAGATCGTCCGTTTGTACAGCATCCGCGAGGATCCGACCCGGTTCGCGTGGTCGTGGTTCTACCTCATAGCGTCCGTTGCCTTCGGGGGCCTTGGCGGACTGCTCGCGTTGGTGATGCCTGCCACTACATACTGGGGTGCGCTGTACATCGGTGTGTCCACGCCAGTTCTGATCAACTCCATGACACGCAAAGGCCGTCAGCTGACACGGTCGGAGATGCGGTCCAGCCATTCAGGGCCCTCGCCTCATCCCAGCGCTCCCAAGCGTTACGCTCTGGTCGACTCGTACCTGAACGGCCTGTAGGCCATGGATTTCGCTTCGCTTCACGGAGCCGGTACAGGTGTCAGCGAAACCGTGGTGGTGTGTCGCCCCCATCAGTTGCGTGAAGCGGCCATCGTGGTGTCGTGCCTCCCTGCCGACCGGCTGACGCCCGTTGTCACGGTCGAGTCGCCGCCAATGCCGGAGGCGGAGTACATCGCCCTGTACGAAGAGCTGAAGCGGTCACAGGACGGTGTTCAGCAAGTTGTGGGGACAGATATCGGCAAAGACGAGGCTGCCTCAGCCGACCGCCAGGCGGTGCATCGCCTGATCGCCCAGATGGGCAGGACCGACGGGCTCCGAGAGCTGATCGCGCCCTACCGCTCCTGGATCAAACGCAACGAGCTGGTCTCGTCCCTCATGACCGGTTTTGGCATCCAACGCGCCGTATTCCTCGACGACTTCGCCCCAGAGGAACTGAATGCCATCGATCCCGCGCTTGCCGCGCAATGGCACGGCTATCAGGCTGGGCTCCTGGGCGAGACGTACGCTGCGGACCAGACCGGTGAGCGCATGTTCGATAGCGTGCCGGAACAGATTCGGCTGCCGAGTACGGATGTGACACGACTGACCTCGCATGCTTGGCAGTTGCTGCGTGATCCGAATGGCGCACCGGAACGCGTGATCGAGGTACCGGCGGACGATCCGACGGTCTACGTGGCGGCGTTGTTCGCCGCCCTGCGCACCGGGGCGACCTTGTGCGCCGTCGAGCATGCGGACGTGGAGCCGTCGGCTGCCCTCTCGGCGGCTAATCCCGACGCGGAGGAGGCGGTTCTGGTGGAGAACACCGGGTCCGCCGAGTCCCTGCTGGGCGCGATCTACGCGCACCATCGTGCGGCACGTCTGGTGATCACGCCGCGGCCGGACCTGCGACCGGTCCGGACGGCGATCGCTGAGCAACAGCGCCGGATCACCGCGGCGGCCCGCTCGGTCAGCGAGGAGGAGGCCAGGGGACCGGCGTTCCTCGACGTGCTGTGGCGGGTGTTGGCTGCCGGCGGGGGCAACCCGTTCGCCGAGGTGGAGAGCGCGGTGACCGAACAGGTCCCACTTTCTGTGATCGCCGAGGTGGGAGGCCGCCGCCTCACCGCGTTCACCACAGGGATTCCGTACTCGTTCGTCCGCACCGACACCGCCGACTGGTCATGCAAGCCCATCGGGCACGTGGCCGCGGATGCCGTCCTCATCATCCTCAACGAGTTGTACAGCGCCGTAGCCCCTCAGCCGACCGCGGCGTTCAGCCTTGTTTTCGACCCAGGGTTCTTCCGCGTGTCGGAGACCAAGGATGTGATGCGCGCTGTCGGCACCCATCTGACGCATCCGATCCTGCTGTCAGAACGGGACACCTTGTTGGACGCCCTGGTCACCCTTCCCAAAAAACTTCCGGTCGAGCTCATCTTCTTCAACACCCATGGCTCGGACGATTCGATCTTGCTGGGCGAAATTCCGCTTCGCAACTCATTGATCCCTCAATGGCTGACCCTCAGCCATCGGCCCGTCATCTTCAACAACTCCTGCCTGTCCTGGACTGGGGTGGGCAGTGAGTTCATCAGGGCCGGCGCGCGCGGATACATCGGGTCGCTGTGGTCCATTCCCTCGAAACCCGCCGCCGACTTCGCCCGTCTCGTGGTCGACCGGCTCACCACACAGGAGATGCCCGCGTGCGAGGCGATCGTGGACACCGGGCTACGTGCTGGGATTGAACGCTCCTACCTGTACGTGGGAACCGTTGCCGGACGACTGGACCACCGGCGTGACCATGCCGTCACCGGAGCGGAGACCGCGCTCGCCGCCTGCGCGATCCTCGACGACGCTGCCGGGAGGAAGCCGAGCAAGCTGTCACGCGTGCTGCACCGGGAGATGACCGTACTGCGGAGGACTGTTGAGGGCACGCCGCAGGAGCGGACACCGGCGTACGTCGACGTTCTGCTCACCGAGTTGCGCATGCTGACCTGGCACGACTCGCAACCCACCGGTGGCTGGGCAACGGAGGACGAGCTGATCGTACGGATCGAGGGATCTCTGAACCGGCTCGACCTACCGCCGGAGGAGGCCAAGCCACGGTGGGCCGACAGGTTCCACGCGACCGGCATGCTGCACAGGCAGCGCCACGAGTGGACCGCGGCACTGGCGGACTTCGGGCGCTGCGCCGGCTACGGCGAGTTCTGCCGTGACCGGGCATCCGTGCTCCACCAGATGGCCACGATCCATATGCAGCTCGGTGACTGGGAGCAGGCACAGAGTCTGGCGCTCGCCTCGCACGACCTGTGCAAGGAGCAGCAGGACCGCGACGGGACCATGCGTGCGATGGGACTGCTAGGGCAGCTCAGCAAGCGGCTTGAGCGGTACGGCGAAGCGCTGACATACGCACAGGAGGGCCACGCGCTGGCGGTCAGGCTGCAGAACCGGGGCGAGCAGGTCGCGTTCAACCTCGACCAGAGCACCCTCCACCTGCTTCAGGGGGAGACCGACGCGGCGATCGCGGCGGCGAACCGGGCCCTGGAGTTGTCCCGTCTCGACCACGATGAACGCAAGGAGCTGACGGCTCTCGGCCGCCTCGGTTCGTGCTACCGCATCAAGGGCGACCTCGCCGTTGCGGAACGGTACGCCGTCCGGGGCCTGGCACAGGCCCGCCGCATCGATGACTCCTACGAAGTAGTGTGCTTCGCCTACGATCTGGCTGAGCTCCTGACCTTGCGCGAGCAATACACCGCGGCGCTGGACTACTACCGTGAATCGGCGGCCCTCGCGGTGAAGATCGGCGCCTGGGACATAGGCGGGGACGTGCTAGCCCAACTCGTTGGGTGTGCAAGCCGTCAGATGGACGGAGAGTCGCTCTGGTCGGCCGCCATGCTGGCCGGTCACGTCTGCATCCGGTCCGCGGACGAGCGCTTGCGGTTGACGCTCCTGCCGATTGCCATCCATGCCCTGAAGGAAGCGGCGCGGACCGCGCCGGCCGCCGTAATCGAACGAAGAGTGCTAGAGATCGACGAGGTGCTCCCGCCGGACGACGGCACCGGGCTTCCGCCCGAGGCCAAATTCCTCGTGGGCGTTCTGTGGCTGCTGGGCAACTGGCTACGGGGCAATCCGAACGGCGCCGATCTCCATGGCATCGCTCACGATCTGGACCGTATGTCCGAAGGCGAGCTGGGCTTTGCTGAGTTGGTCGGCCAGCCCTACAGGGGACCCGTTGCACCCGATGGACGCAGTGATCGGCGGTGGCGACTCCCGTAAGCCCGTGCGGGATCCGGGAGGCACACCCGCCGGGGCGGTAGCGGCGACACCCCTTCGCCCTCGTTATCCGGCGGGAGCCCGGCCCCTCTCCGGTGCCGCTGGCGTGGGCAAATCGATGCTTATTCCTCAAGGAGGATGGCCGGGAAGGAGCCGTCCTTGTGGAGGTGCAGGTCCAGTGCATGGGCCACACGTGGTCCCGTCGGGTGTGCCGACTGCCGACTGCCGTGCGGGTGGTTTCGCTGGCCAGATGCGGGTGGATGGCGTCCCGCGTGATGGTGTAGACGATCACCGTGCGGGTGTGCGCGGGCGGGTGCCCGGGGCGTGCATCCGGTGACGGTCTTCGCTCCCTGCGCACAAGGCAGGCCACCGTGCAAATCTCCCTGGTGAACGGCCAGTTCCACCCTGGAGGTGCCCGATGGCCTTGTCCCAGTTTGACCCACAACGCCTGCTGGAGTCACTGCGCACGGCGGACGGGATCGAGCTCGTCCGCAACGTCGCCGAGCGCATGCTGCAGGAGCTGATCGAGGGCGAGCTCAGCGGCCGGATCAGCGCCCA
>NZ_JBFAWG010000050.1:0-57141 GCF_040680215.1 Streptomyces sp. NPDC052107 | reverse complement strand
TTCCACCTCCACGCTCACGCAGCCCCACCAAGATGGGCAGAACCCACACCGAGCCCCACGGTTCGCATAGGTTCGCTTAGCTGATCAGCGACGCTGACCAACCACTCGCCTGCTCACCATCCCGTCGCCGAACAGCGGGCAGAACACCGCGACTACGCCCACGGTCCCGTTCACCGGCTCGGGTACGCACGAGCGCTGACGGGTGCCCAGGTCAGGCGGTGGTCGTCACGCGGGGGAAGAAGACGCGAACGGGCAGCAGCAGCCCGGCGAGCGACAGAACGATGAACACCACCTGGTGCACATGGTCCTTGCCCGGCGGCAGCCCTCCCGCCAAGTGGGCGATCCAGAAGGCCGGGTAGTACCACTGCGCATACCACGCCCACCGTTCCCCGCGGCGGAACGGAACGAGGGTGATCAACACGCCGAACAGGCCCATACCGGTCGCGGCCACACCGTCGGCCCGCATGAGTTGCTCGTCGTCGGCCCCCGGTGCGACCGCGGCGACGACACCGAAGATCAGGATGCCGACACCGACGATGAGAAGGCAGATCCACGCTGCCTTCAGGCGCGCGCTGTTGTGCTGCATGCGGGATTCGTACCCGCTTCCGGCGAAGGAGACGCAGAGTCCGCCGTGACCGAGGGTGCCGAGGCCAAACGAGGCGATGGGGGCGGAGTGCTGCGGGCTTCCAGGTACGGAGGAGGTGGCCCCGCCGTTTGTCGGCGTGCGCTGACAGAGGTCTCGGAGGCCGAGTCTGCCTTGAGCCACGACGCCCGTATCGTCAGCCGTCGACTCACCCCGACGAGCTCAACTGGAACACGCGTGGCCGGCCGACCTTCGGCCACACCTTCAGCGAGCACGGAGCGGGGGTGAAAAACACCAAGAGCCTTACCGACCGCGCCCGCAGCATGGGCAATGAGCAGGGGCAATGGCTGGACAACGCCTGGAGTTCCCGAAGTCGCATCACGACCCCAACGGTGGGGTGCGTGAGGTGGAACTGCCGCCGGGGACGGGGCAGGTCATCATGCCCTACGGCGAGATAGCCGAGGCCAATTACCCGGGGCTTGTCCCCAAACCCGATGGTTCCTGCAAGACGGCGTTCCCGATCCCGAAGAAGTGAGCAGCCCCGTGCGATTCCGTATGACCGTGTCTCCACCCACCTTCGACACCCCGGTGGCACATGACCTCGACCTCGCCGAGGACTACGAGTCGCTGGTGATGGATGCCTGTGAGCTTCTGGCCGAGACCGACTGCCGTTTCCGTGTGGCAGGGTTCGGCCAGGGTCCATGGCCCGTCGACATTTCCTACGACCTGTCATCGGTCATCGAGCAACTGCCCCAGGCACTGACGGCCCTTCGCCGGAAGAACCGGGCGCAGATCGACTTCTGCGGACAGGGGTTCGAACGTGTCGTCGTGTTCGTCCCGTTGGGCGATCAGATCACTATGACCTGCACGACGCAGACCGGATGGATCCCCAGGCCTGGGTGACAGGTTCTGTCACGCGGCCCGGAGGGCGGGAGCGGTCATGACGGTTTCGTCACCGGGTGGCTGAGCCGGCGGTAGTAGGGCTGTCTGGCGAGCTTGAGGACCCGGCACGTGACCGTGACGCGACCCACTGCCCGCTCAGGACCGATGCGAGCGGCTACTGCCAGCTGTGGCTCGATGTCCGGAACAACGCGCTGCAAGTGATCTGCTCGGACAACGGCTGTCAGCCACAGACCATGACGGTGAAGATCAGAAAGGGAGAGACGACGACGCTGGGCTTCGCCCTGCAGAAGGTCTGGTTCCGCTCTACCGCGAGGGCCCGGGCGGTCTCATCGCCCGGGCCCTCGCGATCCATGCCGGGCCCTTTCCCGTGTGCCGTCAGGTCTGCGCCCGACTTATGGGTAGCTGACCAGGTAGGCCACGTTGTTGCTGGGGGTGACCTGGCTGCCGGTGTTGTCGATGACGTGGTTGATGGTGCCGGCGCCGCCCAGGACCGTAGTAACCATGCTGTGGAACTTCACCGTGGACGTGGTGGGCACCTCGATGGCGTGGCCGAGTACGACGGAGGGGTTGTCGCGGAGATAGGCGTAGACACCCACCCCCCATGCCTCGTGGGAGGTGACCGAGTTGGCCACCTTGTACGAGGCGTAGCCGAGGTCGCCTCCGCTGGTCGTCCAGCTGGACTGGTCGGGCACGTCGTAGGGGGTCTCGCTCTGGTAGAAGTACGTGCGGCCGCCGTTGCCGTTCCAGGTGGTCTGGTACTTCTGGTAGTGCTCGACCGCCAGGCCGTACATGGTGACGTTGTTGCCGTTGACGATCAGCCCGTTGACGGCCGGGTTGGTCGTCCAGCCGACGCCGTTGGTGTGGTCCGCCCGCCACAGCCACAGGTCGTCGCCGATGACGTCGTTGCTGTTGATCACCAGTGTCTGGGTGGCCTTGCCGGCGATGTCGCCGCCGATGCGGAAGAACACGTCGTGGAGCACGATCGGGTCGGCGCTGTGCCCGGCGCTCGAACCGGCCGGGCCGACCTGCATGAGGGTGTTGGAGTTGGTGGTGTTCGCGCTGATCAGCAGCCCGGCGATGTCGATGCCGTCGACGTCTGCGGTGGTGATCGCGGTGACGCCGTTGTCCGGCACGAGGGTGGCCAGGCCCAGTCCCAGGACCACCGTGTCGGGGCGGGTGATGTTCAGTGGGGCGGACAGGTGGTAGACGCCCGGGGTGACGATCAGGTTCTGGCCCGCGGCGAGCGCGTTGTTGATCGTCGTGGCGGTGTCACCGGGCTTGACGATGTAGAACTGGCTGATCGACAGCGAGGTGCCCGGAGCGGTGCCGTTGATCCAGTCCGGGCCCTGGACATTGGTGCGCACCGACGGGACGAACACCTGCCAGTTGCCCGAGCCGTCGACGTAGATGAACGGCTTCTCGCGCATCACGGGGCTCTGGGCGACGGTGGTGTACTGCGGGTTGGGGAAGCTGGTCGCCGGGGCGCCGGTGTCGCCGACGAAGACCATGTTCCAGTTGTGCCCGGTCCAGCCGCCGTCCATGGCGGTGTCCTGGGTGAGGAACTGCTGCTGGGTCCCGGAGTTGATCTGGCCGGAGACCCGGGAGTCGCCGATGTAGCCGCCACTGGACCAGTTGGTACTGGTGCCGTGGGTGTCGTCCCACAGCTTCATGCTGCCGTGCACGTCCATGCGCCGGAACGGGTCGGCCTGCGAGACGGCCCACATGGTGCTTCCCGAGCTGGGGCTCACCGACATGTTCTCGGCGTCACGCCAGAAGTTCTGGGTGGCGTTGCCGTCGTTGGTATGCCCTTCGACGTGCACGCCGCCGCCCGTGATCGACACCTGGTCCGGTGACAGGCCCAGCCCGGCGACCTGGGTGTAGTAGCCGACTGGTATGTCGACGTTGTACGTGCCGGGGGTGAACAGCAGGGCGTTGCGCTGCGTGCCGAACTCGTTGGTCTGCTGGGTGCTGTAGACCGAGTTGATCTTCGACTGGATGGTGGACGTCGGCATCGACGGGTCGAACACCGTGACGTTGGGGCCGAAGTCCGGGGTGCTGGGCGGCGGGTTGATGCCGCCGGTGAGCGTGAAGGACTGGGCGCCGGTGCCGTTGCAGGTGTACTGCTGCAGCTGGACGCTGTCGGCGGTGGACGCCGACGGCACATCGAGGCACTTGCCGCTGTTGCGGTTGACGAAGTGGTACGTCCCGGAAGCCTCGGCGACCGGCAGCCACTGCTGGTTGGCGCCGCTGCCGTAGAGCCACAGCTGGGTCAGCGCGCCGTCGGCGGTGGAGAGATCGGTCTCGTCCCAGACCTGGTTCGGCGCGGAGGCCACGCCGATCCGGTAGTAGCCACCGTCGGTCGCGGTGAACTGCCAGGACTGGGCGCCGGTGCCGTTGCAGGTGTACTGCTGCACAGCGGTGCCGTTACCGGTGGCCGCGGCACGCGCGTCAACACACTTGCCGCTGTTCGCGTTCACGACGGTGGTGGGGACGGTGGGGATGGTCGCAGCGCCGGCGCTCGGGGCCGAGACCAGCGCGACGCCGGCGGCGGCCGGCAGCAGGAGCGCAGTCGTGAGGGCGGTTGTGCGTCTGCGGTGACGGTGGGCTCGGACGAGCACAGCGAGAACGTTTGTCACGCGTGTCTCCTAGTGCGCCTGATGGGCGAGAGGTTGATCGGACGTTAGGCGCCACCCGACGAGCCGTCAATATACGGCGAAAGAAAAGTCGTGAACTATGTTCCGTGCAAACAACGACCACTGTCCGGGGGCGCCGTGGCGCCCGCGGACCCGGATGGTCGAGCGGTGCCACCGTCGTGCCCGTCTTCAGGCCGACGACGAGGATGCGTCCGGTGACGTTGTTGTCGCCGAAGCCGTACTGGACCCTCACCCCGCTCACACGGGTCGGCACGTACACCGCCGGCCTGGAGTACAAGACCTGGGACGATGCACCGCACGGCCGACCCGGCACCATCGGAACAGGAGATGCGGTCAGCGACCAGGTCGGCATGGCGACTTCGGCCAGGAACTGCTTGGGCGAGAGATCACGGCCTCCTACGCATGCGTCGCGGTCACCGAGATCGACCAGGGTTACCCCTTCACCTCGCCGCTGCCCCTCCCGGACGTGTGGCGGAGACTGGCAGAGCTCCCGCCTACGCCCCGTGCGCCCGCCGCTCGCTGGAAGCGGCGGCCGACCCGTTTCCGGCCCTGGCCGGATCCGCCCGTTGACGTAGATCGTGTCCGGTGCCGCGGAGGCGACTTGGGAGCGCTCCGTTCCGAAGGAGTCCTTTCCGTCCAGGACTTCGATGTCCCAGGGGCGGGGTGGTGCGAGCGGGACCGGTGCAGGGCGGCCGGTCGTGGCGTACGAGCGGCACGCCATGTGAGGGTTCGGTGCCCGGGCGATCCAGGCCGCGGCCGACCGGGATCGCCCGTGGCTGGGCGTTGCCGTCAGCCTGACGGCGGACCGTGTGATGTGTCCGGGTTACGGTATGCGGTCACCACGACAGGGCGATGTACTTGGACTCCGTGTAGTCGAGCAGCCCCTCATGACCACCCTCGCGGCCGATGCCGCTCTGCTTGGTACCGCCGAACGGTGCTGCCGGATCCGACACGACACCGCGGTTGAGCCCCACCATGCCGGAGTCCAGACGCTCGCTCACCCGCAGGCCGCGGGCCAGGTCGGAGGTGTAGACGTAGGAGACCAGACCGTACTCCGTAGCGTTGGCCAGCTCGATCGCCTCGTCCTCGGTGGTGAAGCTGACGACGGGAGCGACCGGGCCGAAGATCTCCTCCTCCAGCACCGGCGCGCCGGGGGGCACGTCCTTGAGCACCGTTGGCGGGTAGTAGTGACCGGCGCCCTCGAGCGGCCGGCCGCCGGTCACCAGCGAGGCGCCGGCCCGCACGGTGCCCGTGACGAGTTCGGCCACCTTGTCCCGGCTTTCCGCGTTGACGAGCGGGCCGACCTGCACTCCGTCGTCGAGGCCGGGGCCGACCTTCAGGGCGCCCATCGCCTCGGCCAGCCGACGGGTGAACTCGTCCGCGACCGATACCTCGACGTAGAAGCGGTTCGCGGCCGTGCACGCCTCACCGCCGTTGCGCATCTTCGCCACCAGGGCACCGGCCACCGCTTCGTCCAGGTCGGCGTCGGCGAAGACCAGGAACGGCGCGTTGCCGCCGAGCTCCATCGAGCAGTTGACCACGGTCCTGGATGCGGCAGCCAGCAGGACCCGGCCGACCTCGGTGGAACCCGTGAACGACAGCTTGCGTACCCGTGGGTCGTCCAGCATCGCGCCGACGACCGCCCCAGAGCGGCGGGAGGGCAGCACGTTCACCACACCGGCGGGCAAGCCCACCTCCTCGAGGAGGGCGGCGACGGCCAGCGCGGTCAGCGGTGTGTCACTGGCGGGCTTCAGGACCACGGTGCAGCCGGCCGCCAGCGCCGGACCGATCTTCCGGGTGGCCATCGCGGCGGGGAAGTTCCACGGTGTGACGAGGACCGAGACGCCTACCGGCTGGCGCAGCACGAGGATCTTGTTCGAGCCGGACGGCGCGGTCTGGACGCTGCCCAGGGTCCGCACGGCCTCCTCGGCGTACCAGCGGAAGAACTCCGCGGCGTAGACCACCTCGCCGCGGGCGTCGGCGAGGGTCTTGCCGTTCTCCAGGACGATCAGCTCGGCGAATTCCTCCGCTCGTCGGGTCATCAGGTCAAAGGCGCGGCGAAGGAGCTCGGCCCGCTGCCGGGGTGGGGTGGCGGCCCAGCCGGGAAGGGCGGCATCGGCCGCGGTCACAGCAGCGAGGGCATCCTCGGTGGTCGCGCTGGCGACATCGGCGAGCTTTTCGCCGGTGGCCGGGTCCACGACATCGATACGGGAGCCGTCGCTCGACGGCTGCCAGTGGCCGCCGATGAACAGGTCGGTGGGGAGCTTGTCGATACGGAGCCGGGCGGGGGAGCCCGAGTGGTGTGCACTCACTGATTCATCGCCTTCTGCACGTTCCGATGATGAGGTCCGCTGCGTGACCGCCAGGTTGTCCGGCGTGGCAGCGGTGGGTGGTGCCATGAGCGGTGATGCGGACCGGTGCCGAGGGGGGCGAGGCAGGGCTCCTCGGCGATCCTGGCCACCGGCTTGGTACTCCTGCGGCAAAGCCGGAGGGGTCCTCCGCGATCGTTCGACGTTGCCACGACGGCGCCCGGGATATGTCTCCGGTTGTCCGGGCGGCCGTCTCTCCCGTCGCCGCCACGGGTCTGGGCGGGCCGCCCACCCGGCCGTCGCCACGGTTCGCTGCGAAAGGTGCTGCTGAGCGGTTTCATACGGCGGCCGGCCTCCAGGGGGCGAGGACGGCTCCGCTCACGGGGACATGAGCACCGCGTGTGCCGTGGCACGGGGCACGGGCCCGCCGCACGGGCCCGGGCCGTCGGGTGGGTCCCGTCAGTACGCGTTGGCGACGAAGAGCTCCTGCGCCGGGAACTTCGTGAGGATCTGTGGTCCGTCGGCGGTGACCACGACCTCCTCTTCTATTCGTGCCGCGGAGAAGCCGTCCGAGGCCGGGCAGTAGGTTTCCAGGGCGAAGACCATGCCCTCCTGGATCTCCACGGGGTTGTCCAGGCTGTTCAGCCGGCTGATGATGGGCCGCTCGTGCAGACCGAGGCCCAGCCCATGGCCGAACTGCAGACCGAAGGCGGCCATCTCGTTGGCGAAACCGAACTCGGTTGCGGCCGGCCACACCCGAGCCACCTGGTCGGTGCCGACCCCCGGCTTCACCACGGCGATGGCGGCGTCCATCCACTCGCGGGCCCTGGTGTAGGCGTCACGCTGCGAGCTGGTGGCGCTGCCGACCGCGAAAGTGCGGTAGTAACAGGTGCGGTAGCCGTTATAGGACTGGATGATGTCGAAGAACGCCTGGTCCCCGGGGCGGATGAGGCGGTCGGAGAAGTTGTGCGGGTGCGGGTTGCAGCGCTCGCCGGAGACCGCGTTGATGGCCTCCACCTGGTCGGAGCCCATCTCGTACAGGCGCTTGTTGGCCAACGCGACGATCTCGTTCTCCCGGATGCCGGGCTTGAGCACGTCGACGATGTCCTGATAGACCCCGTCCACCATGGCCGCGGCCATGGACAGCAGGGCGATTTCGTCCGGCGATTTGATGGTCCGGGCGTCGAGCATCATCTGCTGGGCGTCGACGACCTTCAGTCCCTGCCGCTGCATCTCGAACAGGAACGGCGGCTCGACGATGTCCACACCGACCGGCAGGTCCGCCACACCCGCGTCCTCGAGCATGCCCTTGATCTCGCGTACCGCCGAGGCCATCAGGCCGGCGTCCGGAGCGATGGCGCCGCGCATGCCCAGCATGCCGGCACGGGAGTTTTCGGGCTTCAGCCACGGGGCGAACAACTGGTGATGTCTGGCGGCGGAACCGAAGTCCCACAGCACCGGGTCTCCACCGCGGGTCAGCAGGGCGTACCGGGTCATCTTGTCCCCGAGGGCGCCGCCGATCCAGGTTTGCGTGGTGTAACGGATGTTGTAGAAGTCGAACAGCAGGAAAGCACCGCACTCGCTGGCGTCCAGCACGCCACGGGCGCGCTCCAGTCGGTAGGACCGCAGCCGGTCGTAGTCCACGCGCATCTCGTAGTCGACTGCGCTGTGTCCGTGGGCCGGGATGGGGCGTGAGGCGCTCACGCTCGTCACTGTCATCGTGTGGTTCGTCCTTTGTCACGTTGCCCGGGAAACCGGCGAGGGGCCGTGCGGGCGGTCGGAGGAGGGGCGTTGTCGCCTGGCGGCGGGCTTGGCGAACCCGTGCGGGCTCCTGGTGCTGGTGGGCCGAACGCTCAGGACCGGGGGGTGAGGCCGTCGTCCATCGTCACGTTCTCCGCTTCCAGCGTGATGCCGCAGCGGCGTGCCTGCTCGAGGATCAGGGTGGCGAAGTCCTCTTCGGTGTGACCGGCGCCGATCGCCGCCTGGACGAACTGCGCGGTGGCCGAGGCCACGGGCATCGGAACCTCCAGTTCGCGGGCAGCGGCCAGTGCGAGGTCGAAGTCCTTGCGCAGCAGGATGTTGGTGAAGGTCGGCTTGAAATCAAGGTTGACCAACGCCGGCGACTTGTACTTGGTGAAAACCGAGCCCATCACCGAGTCATTGAGGAACTCAAGGAACGCGGAGCGTTTGACGCCGCCCTTCTCCGCGAGCAGCGTGATCTCGGCCAGCGACTGGGTGACGACACCCAGAAAGACGTTGTGCGCGATCTTGACCAGGCGGGCCACCTCGTCCTCACCGACGTAGGTCACACCGCGGCCCAGCAGGTTCAGCAGGGGCTCGACGGCATCGAACACCTCGCGCGGACCGGAGACCGCGACGGTCAGCTTGCCGGCCGTGATCACCTTCGGGTTGCCACTGACCGGCGCAGCCAGGAAGTCGGTGCCGCGCTTGGCGGCCGCTTCCCGTACGAGGGCGGAGACCTGGGTGGACACCGTGGAGCTGTCGATCAGTACGCCCGGTGCGACGTTCTTCGCGGTCAGCACGCCCCCGGGGCCGGTGGTGACCGACTCCAGGTCCGCGGAGGCGGAGACCATCACGAACACGACGTCCCGGTCGGCGAGTTCCTCGGGCCGGTCGACGATCGTCGCGCCCTTCTCGGACAGCGGCTCGGCCTTGGCCCGGGTCCGGTTGTAGACGGCGACATCGTGGCCGGCGTCGAGCAGACGGCCTGCCAGCTGGTATCCCATACGGCCGGTACCGATCCAGCCGATGCGGGGGCGGTTGGTGGCGACATACGTCATGGTTTTTCCTCACTCCTGGAAGACGGCGCAGCAGGGCCGGCATGCCGACCGGCGGAAACCCCCGCCGCAGCGGAGGAGCCGACACGGGCTCGGTGACATGCGCTCGGTTGCTCTAAGAAGGCACCGGTCATGCCTGGCACGCGATGAGAAAGGGAGCACTTGATCTGTGGTGATTACACATCGTGTCCGCAGCGAGCGGGTGCGGGCGCCGCTCGCCGTATGTGCTCTGCAATCGATTGCCAAGTTATGCTTGCTCCGCGACTGCAGGCCTGTCAAGTGGGTTGAAGCGGTGGTCGTTGCATCACCGAGGCGATCGGTTGTGGTGACGTGGCGGACATCCCTAGACTGCGCACGTGAGCACGCGCCCCACCCTGTCCGACGTCGCACGACTCGCCGGGGTTCACCAAGCTACGGCGTCCCGTGCCCTCAATCCCCGCACGAGCGGTCGGGTGAGCCCGGTGACGGCCAGGCGGGTCAGGGCCGCCGCGGAGGAGCTGGGGTTCACCCCCAACACCGCCGCCCGCAGCCTGCGGATGAACCGTTCGTTTACGGTCGGGGTCCTCATGCCGGACCTCATCAATCCGCTGTTCCCGCCCATGGCACGGGGCATCGAGGCGGCCCTTGCGCCTCGGGGCTACACCGCGCTGCTGGCCAATACGGACAGCGACGAGGACAAGGAGCGCCACCAGTTCGACGTCCTGCTGGGGCGTCAGGTCGACGGGTTCATCGTCGCCACCGCGCGGCGCAAACACCCGCTGCTGGACGAGGCGCGCAAGTCCGGAGTGCCCATCGTGCTCCTCAACCGTTGCACCGACCGGAAGCTCTTCCCGTTCGTCGCGGGCGATGACAGCGCCGGTGTGTCGCTCGCGGCCGAGCATTTGCTGGAGCGAGGGCACCGCCATGTCGCCCACGTGTCCGGCCCACAGGACATGTCCACCGGGATCACCCGGGCCCGGGCCTTTCGGCATGCAATGGAGAGCGCAGGGATCGGCCCGGACCAGGCGCCGGTCATACCGGCCCGGGCGTACACGGTGGCAGCGGGAGAGCAGGCCACGGGTGAACTTCTCGACCGCCACCCGGCCACCACGGCGATCGTCGCCGGCAACGACCTGATCGCGCTCGGAGCGCTGCATGTGCTGCGCGCGAGGGGACTGCGCTGCCCGCAGGACGTCTCCCTAGTCGGGTTCAACGACATGCAGTTCGCGGATGAGTTCCAGCCGCCGCTGACCACCGTCCATGTGCCGCATCACGAACTCGGCGCGGAGGCCGCACATCTGCTGCTGGAACTGCTGGACCGCTCGGATCTGTCGTACGACACCGTGTGGGCGGCCAAGACAGTGCTGCTGCCCGTGCATTTGGTCATCCGGGAATCGACCGCGGACGCCGTGGACCGCAAGCCGACGCGCGGCTGAGACACATCCCGCAAGAGGTGTACGAGGTCAGCCGTGGCCTGACCACCGAAGACGCTCGCCGGCGGGCTGTTCAGGCACAATGTGCAGGCTCTGCCCAGGCAGGCTGCCCGGCCAGGACCCATGCCTGTGAGGCCGTGTCATCAGTGCTGCTCACTGGAGAACACCTCGGGATGGCGCAGCAGCTCGAGGCGGGTGCGCTTGATGTGGCCGATGAGCACGTGTTCGGCCGTTTCGACGTCTCGTTGCTGGATGGCCTCGATGAGCAGCCGATGCTCGGCGTTGATGACCCACTTGCGGTCAGGGCCGGCCAGACGGGTGAAGGCGCGACGATAGTGCTGTGTCATGTCCCAGTATCGGTTGACCATGCTGTTGAGCTCGGTGACGGTGCATCCGCTGTAGGTGAGTGTGTGCAGCTCGCGATCCAGGTGCAGAAAGTCCTCGACATCGTCGGAGGCTTCGATCTGTGCCTGGATCTCCTCGAGGCGGTCGACGTCGGTGTCGCTCAGCGCTGCGAGTGATTCGACCAGAGCCAGGGGCTCGACCCGTTCGCGGATCTTGTAGGCGATCTCGCAGTCGCGCTGCTCCATCGTGGCGACCCACGCTCCGGTGCTGGAGCGCAGCGTCACCAGGCCAGAGGATTCCAGGATGCGCAGAGCCTCTCGAACGGGCAGGCGGCTTGCGCCGAACTGCTCGGCGATCTCGTCCTGGACGATGCGTTCACCAGGTGACAGCTGGCCGGCGAGGATCTGCTCGCGCAGGTGCTCCGCGATGCGCCTGCTGGCCACGCCCGGCCTGAGCGCTGCCTTAGTGCTCGCCACGTGCCCTCCGGTGCTTTTGCATGGTTTGCGCTGGTGAGGGGAGCTTATCGAACGCCTTACCGTCCGGGTACGAGACCAGTTCGAACTGCATGCCCCACGGTGCGAGGAAGTACACCCACCGCTGGCCGGCGCTGGGTCCCTTGCTCGTGGTCGGTTCGCCGAGCACCCGAACTCCGCGTTCGTGCAGGTATGCCACGGCCGCGTCGAGATCCTCGACGTACAGGGCGACGTGGTGACCGCCGACGTCGCTGTTCCGCGGCTGTTCGCGGCGCCGGTCCGCGGCTTCGTAGTCGAACACTTCGAAGATCGCCGCTCCGCCGCAGCGGAAGAAGTGCAGGCGGCGCATCACCGTGTCGGCCGCCACGTTGAGGTGATCGGCCATCCAGGTTCCGTCGTCCTGGTAAGGGCCGAGTGTGTACATGAACTCGCACCCCAGGACATCGACGAGGAAATGCCGTGCCTCGTCGAGGTCGGGGACCGTAAATCCGAAGTGATCGACCCCGGCCAGGCCGGGCAGTCCGGATGTTGACTCCCTCACGAGTCCCTCCCATTGGATCCGATCTTTGTGCGCTCAGACTAGTGGGCCCTCGGCCTGAGGCATAGAGCTCGCCAGTTGCTCCACATCTTCAGTTTTCGACCTTGTCGTTGGATCCAATGTGTGTCAGGGTCCGGCGTGTATCAAGCCACGTCGAGGAGGCTTCATGGCCACGCACCACCGGCTGCGCGCGGCGTCGAACTGGGTGGAACTGCGGGCCACCGACAGGGACTGGGACAACGTCGACGGCGATGTCCTGCGCCGGATGCTCAGTCACCTGTTGTGGATCCGCTCCTTCGAGGAGTACGTACTGGAGCTCGCCGGCCAGGGGCTGATCCACGGCCCTGCGCATTCGAGCATCGGGCAGGAGGGAGGATCCGTCGGCTCGGTGCTGCCTCTGCGCAGCAGTGACTTCATCAACGGCACCCACCGCGGCCACCACCAGTTCCTGGCCAAGGCGTTCGCGCATGTCGCCGATGCACCGTCCGGATCACTGGCGAAAATCACGCCGGGCGTGCGGACCGTTCTGGAGCGCACGCTGGCCGAGATCTGCGGTCTCGAACGGGGGTTCTGCCGGGGCCGCGGCGGATCCATGCACCTGCAATGGCGCGAGGCCGGCGCGATGGGCACGAACGCCATTGTCGGCGGCGGTGTCCCGCAGGCCGCGGGCTTCGCCTGGGCCCACCAACGGGCCGGTACCGATGCCGTGTCGGTGACCTACTTCGGTGACGGCGCCGTGAACATCGGCTCGGTTCTGGAGACGTTCAACCTCGCGGCAGCATGGAAACTGCCCGTCTGCTTCTTCATCGAGAACAATCAGTACGCAGTATCCACCCATGTGAGCGAGGCGACCGCCGAGCCGCGGCTGTCCGCCCGTGGCCTGGGCTTCAACATCCCCAGCTGGCGTGTGGACGGCATGGACCCGGTGGCTGTCCATCTGGCGATGCAGGAAGCGCTCGACGTCATGCGTTCCGGAGGCGGCCCGACGATCGTCGAGGCCGAGGTCTACCGTTTCTTCCACCAGAACGGCCCCTACCCCGGCAGTGCCTTCGGGTACCGGGACAGGGACGAGGAGAAGAGCTGGCGCGAGCGCGACCCGCTCGAGATGCTCAAGCGGCACCTGCTGCGCCGTGCGCTGGCAACCCAGGAAGAGATCGACCAGGCAGCCGTCGACATAGCCACCACCATGTCGGACATTGGCGACGAGCTGCTGGAACCGGTACCCGACGGCAAGCCCGGCCAGCGGCGGATCAAGGCGTCGGAGTGGCCCGAGACGAGCTTCGTCGACGTCGGCGTCCGCGGTGACCTCAGCGAGTTCGACGAGGGCGTGCGGTTCGAGGAAGCAGAGAGCTTCACCGGCGCCACGGACACCGTCAAGTTCATCGACGTGGTCAGCAAGGTCATGCAGCGGCGCATGGTGCAGGACGACTCCATCGTCGTCATGGGCGAGGACGTCCACAAGCTGAAGGGCGGCACCAACGGTGCCACCAAGAACCTCGCCGACAACTTCCCCGGGCGCACTCTGGGCACGCCCATCAGCGAGAACGCATTCGTCGGCCTCAGCGGCGGCATTGCCCTCGACGGACGTTACAAGCCGGTCGCGGAACTGATGTACGCCGATTTCATGTGGGTGGCAGCCGACCAATTGTTCAACCAGGTCGCCAAGGCCCGGCACATGTTCGGCGGCGACAACGACATGCCCTTCGTGCTGCGCAGCAAGATCGCCGCCGGCACGGGCTACGGCTCGCAGCACACCATGGACCCCGCCGGAGTGCTGGCCACCGCCCCAGGCCTGCGCATCGCGGCGCCGAGCACCCCGTTCGACTACGTGGGGATGATGAACGCAGCCCTGCGCTGCAAGGACCCCGTCGTCGTCCTGGAGCACGTCGACCTGTACAACTCGTCGGGCATCGGACCGGTCGACGACTTCGACTACTGCATCCCGGTCGGAAAGGCCGCGTTCAGGCGGCGCGGCAAGGACCTGACCGTCATTTCCTACCTGTCGATGGTGAACCGGTGCCTCGAGGCTCTGGACGCGGTCGAGACGGTCGACGCCGATGTCATCGACCTGCGGTGGCTGGACCGGGCCGGCGTCGACTGGGAGGCGATCGAGGAGAGCGTGAGGAAGACCAACAACGTTCTCATCGTCGAGCAGGGCGCCGTGGGCACGTCCTACGGTGGCTGGCTCGCCGACGAGATCCAGCGCCGCCTCTTCGACTGGCTGGACCAGCCGGTGCAGCGCGTGACAGGGGCTGAGTCGTCGCCGAGCATCAGCAAGGTCCTCGAGCGCGCCGCCATCGCCGGCACCGAGGAGATCATCGCCCGGCTCCGTGAGATCTGCGACGCCGACTGAGCTCGCCGCATTCCCGCAGCCGAGAGGACACAAGGAGAGGTCATGGCCAAGCTGCTGCATATGCCCGAGGTGGCGGCAGGATCGACCGAGGCGTTGCTGTCGCAGTGGCTCGTCAAGGAGCACGGCAGCTTCGGTGCCGGGGATCCCATCGCCGTCATCGAAACCGACAAGGCGATGGTCGAGCTGGAGGCGGAGCATGACGCGACGCTGGCCGGCATTCTCGCCGAGGCCGGCAGCACCGTGGAGGTCGGCTCACCCATCGCGGTACTACTGGATCCAGGCGAGGACTTCACCGACCTGAACGCCGTGCTCGGCCAGCTGGGAATCGCCCGACGTCCCTCCACAGACACCACCGCGCGGGCCGGCAGTACTCCCGCCCCCCTGCCGGAAGGACTGGGCGCCGCACCGGCTGCAACCGAGGAACATGAACGGATCTTCGCCAGTCCCCTTGCGAGGCGATTGCTGAAACAGGCCGGACTGTCGCTGACCGACGTCCACGGCACCGGACCGCACGGGCGGATCGTCCGCAAGGACGTCGAACGGGCGATCGCGGCCCGAGTGGACGGTGGCGCGGCTGCGGCCAACGGCTCCGCCGCCCAGACCTCAGCGGCGGAACCGACCAATGTCAGCCGGACCCCGCCCGAGGCAGCCAGGCCACCGGCGCCGGCTTCGGAGGCCGGCGGGAAGGCCGCGGCGGCACCGCCCGGCCTGGCTGAGATCATCCCGCACACGCGCCTGCGGCGTGCCATTGCCGCCCGCCTGACCCGGAGCAAGCAGCAGGCCCCGCACTTCTATCTCAAAGGCAGCGCCCGCATCGACACGCTGTTGGCTCTGCGCAGTGAGGTCAACCAGGTCTCCGCCATCCGCGTCTCGGTCAACGACTTCGTCATCAAGGCGGCGGCGTATGCGCACCAGCAGGTACCGCAGATGAATGTCGTATGGCAGGACGAGACAATGCTCCGCTACGCCTCCGTCGACATCGGTGTTGCCATCGCCTCCCCCCGGGGCCTCGTCACCCCCGTCGTCAGGTCCGTGGACGCGCGACCTGTGGGCAGTGTGGCCCGCGAGGTCAAGGACTACGTCGAGCAGGCCGGCGCCGGACGGCTCGCCCAGAGCGACCTTGAGGGCGGAACCCTGACCATCACCAACCTCGGCATGTTCGGGGTGGAGGAATTCGCCGCCATCATCAACCCGCCCCAGGCGGCCATCCTCGCCGTCGGCGCAGGCCGCCGAGAGCCGGCGGTCAGCGACGACGGAACGCTTACCACGGCGACGGTCATGCGCGTGGTGCTCTCCGTCGACCACCGGGCCGTCGACGGCGCCGACGCGGCGCGCTGGATGGGCGAGTTCACCAAAGCGGTCGAGCAGCCGATGCTCCTGCTCCTTTAGCGTCGCGCTCTCGCTTGCCCAGCAGACTGGAGGCCTTGATGACCTAGCTGTTCTTCGGCCGGAAGCTCGCTGTTGCCCGCCGATGGAAGTCCGGTCCGGGCAGCCGCCAGGAGCCCCGGTGACGGACTGGCGGCGTCGGGGGGAAACGCCCGGCGTCGAGCCATCATCGAAAGCCCTGCAGGGGGAGTAAAGCAGTCTGCCCTGCCTTCGCGGCGGGTGGACGGTGCACGGCTCGTGGGCCGCGTGCCACGGATGACGGCACGGCGGCCCCGCGGCAGGACCAGGAAGTCCGGGTCCGGGGAGCGGGCGTAGATCGAGATCGTCGCCCGTCGCCCGGCTGCACATGCCGGCACTCCAAGGAGATGCCGCCCCCACTGCAATCGTTCGCATGCCGGGTAGTCCGGTGCGACGGCAAGACTATCCGACCCCTTGACACCATGTGGCGCACTCCACAATATGTGGGCAGCGTGCAATCGATTGCCAATCGTCTGGTCGCAACTGCGGCCGCTGTGACGACCAGGCGACCGTTGTCCAGCCACTTGCCTTTCTCTCGATCGGTCGCAGCGCCTGGATCGGGCGGTGCCGCATCCGATTGCAAGGACCGGCCGGTGGGTGTGCCGTTCAAGTCGTACCGGTGACGCTGCGCAACCCGGCTGAAGGGACGGCGGCCGCGCAGCCCACCTCCTCGCCACTGCTCCACCGGGTCCGCCCAACTCGGCTGCGGACCGGCCGACTCGGCCACAGGCCTGGTCGGTGCGACGACCTCACCACACGCCACTCACGAGGACCACCCATGAAACGCAACGCACGTCGCCGGAACGCCTTGACCGCGGTTGCCGCTGCCTGCGCGCTGGCCGCGACCGGCTGCGCCACCTCTGGCTCCGATGACGCCGGATCAGCCCACGGCCCGCTCGTGATCGGTGCCTCGGTGTCGCTCACCGGGGACTTCGCCGATTCCGGTCAGGCTGTTCAGCGCGGCTACCAGCTGTGGGCCGACTCGGTCAACGCCAAGGGCGGCCTGCTCGGCCGCAAGGTGCAGATCAAGATCGTCGACGACCTGTCCAGCCCCACCCAGGTCATCACCAACTACCAGAATCTCATCAACCAGGACCATGTCGACCTGGTGTTCGGCCCGTTCTCCAGCCTGCTCACCATACCGGCGGCACAGGTCGCCAAGCGGTACGGATACGCCTTCCTCGAGCCGGCCGGCGGTGGTCCGAAGGTCTTCGAACAGCACCTGAACAACCTCTTCTTCGTCCAGCCGGCGCCCTCCACCCGCTCCGGTGATGTGTTCGCCAACTGGATACTGTCGCTCCCGGCCGACAAGCGGCCGAAGACCGCCGCCTACGCGGAGCTGGACGACCCGTTCGCCGCCCCGGTCGCCGAAAGCGTCCGGGCCAAGTTCGAGGCCGCGGGCATCAAGACCGTGTACAAGCAGGTGTATCCGGCCGAGACCCAGGACCTCTCCCCGGTGATGTCCGGTGTTGCCGCAGCTCACCCGGACGTCCTGGTCGGTGGCACCCAGACCCAGGACGCCTACCAGCAGGTCAAGGCACTGGTGCAGCTGCACTTCAACCCGAAGTTCATGTTCCAGTCGAACGGCGCGAACTCCCCGCAACAGTTCCCCGACAAGGTGGGTGCCGGCAACACCACGGGCGTCATGTCCTCCGGTGACTGGTATCCGGGGTCCACCGCACCGGGAAGCGCCGGATTCACCGCCGCGTACCTCAAGAAGTACGGCGGCACCCCGCAGAAGATCGACAACACGTCCGCCGAGGCCTACGCCTGCGGGCAGTTGCTGGAAGAGGTCGCCAAGAAGACCGGCAAGCTCGACAACGTCACGATCACCCAGTCCCTGCACTCGGGGAGCTGGCCCACTCTGCTCGGGAACATGGCTTGGAAGGCCGATGGCTCTCCGACCGGCCAGTTCTCCCTCGTCCAGTGGCAGGGCGGCAAGCTCGTGCCCGTCTACCCCGCGGGTGTCGCCCGGGTCGCCCCGGTCTACCCCAAGCCGAACTGGGGCGGGTGACACAGGCCATGCACAGCCTCATCCAGGCACTCATCCTCGGCCTCCTCACCGCCGGCGTCTATGCGCTCATGGCCTCCGGGCAGACCCTGATCTTCGGCATCATGAAGGTCGTCAACCTGGCGCAGGGAGCGATGGTCATCCTGGGCGCCTACCTGGCCTATCAACTGTTCACCTCCTTCGGCCTCGACCCGTTCCTGGCCATCCCGATCACCACGGTCGTGATGTTCGCGCTCGGGGTGGCGGTCGAGGTGTGCTTCCTGCGGCCGCTGAAGAGGGAGGACCGCTCCGAACTCAGCCTGCTCGTCACCTTCGCCGTCGCCCTGCTCGTCGAGGGCGTCATGAGCGTGGTGTGGAAGACCAACTACCGAAGCGTCAGCACCTCCTACAGCAACGCCAGCTGGACCGTATTCGGCTACCAGATCACCCTGGTGCGGCTGTGGGGCTTCTTGCTCTCGCTCGTCGCCCTCGGCCTTCTGTACCTGCTGCTGAACCGGACGCGTTTCGGCCGGGCCGTGCGCGCCACCGTGCAGAACCCGGACGCCGCCCGCCTGCTCGGCGTCGAGGCCCAGCGCGTGTCCGCCCTCGGCTTCGGGCTCGGGTCGGCAACCGCGGCAGCAGCCGGCTCCGTCTACGGACTGCTGTATCCCTTCAACTCCGGCAGTCACTACGACCTGATCTCGTTGCTGCTGTCCATCGTCCTGCTCGGTGGTCTGGGCAGCGTGGTCGGGGCCGTGATCGGTGCGGTGATCGTGTCGGTCTCCTCCGCCGTGGTCGCCTCGACGCTCTCACCGTCCTGGTCCGGGATGACGTACTTCGTCATCATCCTCCTCATCCTTCTCCTGAGGCCGCGAGGCCTGTTCGGCACCGCGACCCGGGGGGCCATATGAAAGCGTTCCGTGGCGCAGCAATCGCCATCGTCTTCTTCGGGCTGCTGGCGGCCCTGCCGTCGTTCGATCTGGCGCACTGGGCGATCAACATGCTGATCTTCACCCTGATGTTCGCGGTGATGTCCAGCGCCTGGAACATCGTCGGCGGGTTCGCCGGCTATCCCTCCCTCGGCCACGCCGCCTTCTTCGGCATCGGCGCCTACGCGGAAGGACTGTGGTTCGCCCACCACTCCGTCACCAGTGGCTACGAGCCGTTCTGGGCGCTACCGGTGATCGGCCTGCTCGGTGCCGTCCTCGGCCTGCCCATCGCCGCAGTGGCGATGCGCACTCGGGCCGATGTCTTCGCCATCGTCACCATCACGCTTCTGTTCGTCACCCAGACCCTTGCGTTCAACCTGCACGGCATCACTGGAGGCGCACAGGGGCTGGCCCTGCCACAGCCGCCGTTCTCGGGAGCCGGCTTCGACCGGCCCTTCTACTACGTCCTGCTGGTGCTGCTCGCGGTGGTGATGGCAGTCACGTACGCGATCATGCGCACCAAGGTCGGACTGAGCCTGGTCGTGATACGCGCGGACGAGGACAAGGCTCGCGGCATCGGCGTGCGCACCACCGGTATCAAGCTGTTGGCCTTCGCCCTCAGCGTCGGCTTCACGGCCATGGTGGGCGCGGTCTGGGGCTACTACGAGGGCTTCATCTACCCGCAGTTCGCCATCGACCCGCTGATCACGATCGCGATCGTCCTGATGACCTTCCTCGGAGGCCGTGCCACCTTGTGGGGCCCGGTCATCGGCGCCTTCATCCTGGAATCCGCCCAGCAGTACCTCGCCTACCAGCTCGGAGGCAGCCAGGTCTACCTCATCGCCTACGCCCTGGTGTTCCTGCTGATCATGCTGCTCTTGCCGCGCGGCATCCTGCCCACCGTCCAGGACATGATCCGGCGGCGGAGCCGGGCCAGAGTCGTCGCCGCCGGCCTGTCCACCCCGCGAACGGCCCCCGGCGCCCCCGTGCCGACGACAGAAGGAGGGCACTTGTGACCGCACTGCTCGAGGTAACCGACGCCACCAAGTCCTTCGGCGGAACGCGGGCGGTCGACTCCTGCTCGTTCGCCGTCCAGCGCGACACCGTCACCGCACTCATCGGCCCCAACGGGTCGGGCAAGACCACCCTGTTCAACCTGATCACCGGATACCTGCGGCCCGACAGCGGCCAGGTACGGTTCAACGGGCGTGAGGTCACAGGCCTGGACGCCGGTACCCTCTACCGGCGCGGCCTGTCCCGCACCTTCCAGCAGGCCCGGGTCTTCCCGCAGCTGAGCGTCGAGGAGAACCTGGTGGTCGCCGGCGGCTACAGCTGGCGGCAGCTGCTGACCCGGCGGGTGAGCCGAGCCGACCGGCAGCGGGCGGGCCGACTGCTGGAGGAGTTCCGGCTGGCACCCGTCGCCGACCTGCTGGCCTCGGAACTCTCCTACGGCCAGCGCAAGTTGCTGGAGTTCGCCGCCGTACTGATGAGCGATCCGGAGCTGGTGCTCCTGGACGAGCCCACCGCGGGCGTCAACCCGGTCATGATCGAGACCATGGAACGCCACATCCGGCAACGGCACGCGGCTGGAGTCACGTTCCTCATCGTCGAGCACGATATGACCTTCGTCATGCGACTGTGTGACCCGGTCATCGTGCTCGACCAGGGAAAGCGGATCTTCACCGGCACACCCGACGAGGTCCAAACCAATTCTCTCGTCCTCGACGCCTACTTGGGGAGCTGACCATGGCCCCGATCCTCACCCTGGACGCCGTTGTGGCCGGATACGGTGCCGGCGACATTCTCAAGGGCGTGCACCTGACCGTCGAACCCGGCACGGTCACGTGCCTGATCGGCCCCAATGGTGCAGGGAAGTCAACCGTTTTGAAGACCATCAGCGGGCTGCTGCGGCCGAAAGGGGGCACCGTCGCCTTCCGCGGCAAACCTCTGGGCAAGCTCTCGCCCAGGGAACGGCTGGGGCTCGGTATCGTCCACGTTCCCCAAGACCGCAGCTTGTTCCCGGCGATGAGCGTGTGGGACAACCTCCTCATGGGCGGCTACACGCTCAAGGACCACAAGGTGGTGCAGACCCGCATCGAACGCGCCGTCGAGGCCTTTCCCATCTGCACCAAACGGGCGCGGGAGCACGCCGGTTCCCTCTCCGGCGGCGAGCAGAAGCAGGTCGAACTCGCTCGGACTCTGGTCCTTGACCCCGCACTCATCCTTCTCGACGAGCCCTCCATCGGCCTGGACCCCAAATCCCGGCAGCAGGTCTTCACCAGCATTCGGCAACTCGCCACCGACGGCCGCACCGTGCTCCTTGTCGAGCAGAACGCACGCTCCGGTCTGGCCGCCTCCGATGTCGGGGCCGTCCTTGAAGCAGGCCGGGTCCGCCTCGTCGCCAGTGGTGCCGAACTGCTGGACGATCCTGAGGTGGCACGCCTCTACCTGGGAGCCGCGCCGCGATAGGTGGCACGCCAACGGCCCCGTACCCGCAAGCCCTGCCCTCGGACACCGACCGCGGGCAGGGCAGCGGCCATTTCCGGGCCGCCACCCGTGGTGGCGGCCCGGCAGCTGCGATCCCCTTGCTCTCTTTGGCTTCCTCGCCCTTTTGGCGTTGCTTGGTGCTGGCAGGCGCGAACAGCCCACCTATTCCCAGTCACTTTCCCCGTTTTCCAGGCCCTTGTTGTGCAGGATTGCACAACGGCCGCCAGCCGGTTGCCCGCCGGCATGCGGCGGGCGTCAAATGGCCAGGGCCGGAAACGCAGCCGCCGCTCGGGAGCGGCTTCCGTTGAGTGAGCAGGCCGGCTTCCGGGTTTGCCCGGACCCCAGCTCACTGTCCGCCCCCACCACGTCCGCCGCACTTTTGGCGGTATCTCGGCTCATCGACCTGCCTGCCCTTGGTATGAGAGGGAGCTTACGGTGACACCAGCCATCCGACGCAATCTGGCCTCCAGCGCTTGTATCCTGGCGACGCTGTTGACTGCCAGCTGTTCAGTAAATCCGGCAACGAGCGCCGCAGGAGTCGGCAGCGGATCCCATCAGCCGCTCCGGATCGGCATTTCCCTGTCCATGACCGGAGACTTCGGCGACACCGCGCGAGCAGCGAAGCGCGGTTACCAACTCTGGGCCGATCAGGTCAACAAGGCCGGCGGGATCCTCGGACGCCAGGTACAGCTGAAGATCGTCGACGACGCGAGCAGCAGCACCCAGGTGGTGACCAACTATCAGAACCTCATCAGCAGGGATCACGTCGATCTCGTGTTCGGGCCGGTGTCGAGTCTGCTGACCGTGCCCGCGGCTCGGGTGGCCGCCCGGTACGGATACGCCTTCATCGAGTCGGCGGGGGGCGCACCCACTGTCTTCGCGCTGCATCTGCACAACCTCTTCCTCGCCCAGCCGTCACCCGTGGCGGAACTCGGCGTGAGTTTCTGCGACTACATACTGTCGCTGCCGGCCGGCCGGCGACCCAGGACCGTCGCGTACTCCAGTGTCGACAACCCGTTCGCCACCTCGGTCGTGGATACGATGCGCCGGCGGTTGCAGGCCGCGGGCATCACGACCGTGTTGAACCAGACCTATCCCAGCGAACAAGCCGACGTCGGGCCCACCGTGTCACGGATCGTCGCCACCCACCCGGACATGGTGATCGCGGGCACGCAGGGCGAGGACGCCTACGAGACGGTGCGGGCGATGATCCAGCAGCGTTTCGATCCCAAGTGGCTGTTCATGCCGAACGACGCGAACGACCCTGTGAACTTCCCCGACAAAGCCGGGAAGGGCAATGTCGCCGGGATTTTCACCTCGAACGACTGGTCACCTCTGGTGAACCGCACCGGAAACCAGCAGTTCATCAAGGAATATCTCGCCAAATTCGGCGGATCCGCGGACACCATCGACGCCAGCTCGGCCGAGGCGTATGCGGCCGGACAGATCCTGCAGGCGGTCGCCGAGAAGACCGGGAAAGCCGACAACACCACGATCATCTCGTCCCTGCACTCCATGACCGTCCAGACCGTCGAGGGCAGCCTCAGCTGGGACAGCGACGGAGCGACCAGCGGGCACGACAACATGCTCGAGGAATGGACCGACGGCCGGCTGCTGCCCGTCTATCCGAGCGATACCGCCGTACATGCGCCCGTGATCCCCAAGCCCGCATGGGGAGGCTGAACCTGCCATGCACACGCTGATCCAGGCATTGCTTCTCGGGATACTGACGGGCGGGGTGTACGCGCTGATGTCCACCGGGCAGACGCTCGTGTTCGGTGTCATGCGGGTCGTGAACGTCGCCCAGGGCATCTTCGTGATGCTCTCCGCCTACCTCAGTTACACCCTGCACACGCACTTCGGCATCGACCCCCTGGCGACCATCCTGCTGGTGATGCCCGCGATGTTCGTCGTCGGGATCTCCGTCCAGATCCTGTTCATCAGGCCGGTCAAGCGACGCAAGGCCGAGGTCAGTTTTGAGCAGACCTTGCTGATCATGTTCGGGGTGGCGATCGGCATCGAAGGACTCCTCGACTTGGTCTACGGTGCCGACTACCGGTCCATCCACACCAGTTACGCCAACGCCTCGTGGGAGGTCGGCGGGTACACGGTGTCGGTGGTTCGTGTGCTGGCCTTCGGCGTCGCCGCGGTACTGCTGTCCGGACTGTGGCTGCTGCTGCGGAAGACGCAGTTCGGCCGCTCGCTGCGGGCCACGGTGCAAAATCCGGTCGCGGCGAAGCTGCTCGGAGTCGAAGCCGAACGCGTCGGGGCACTGGGGATGGGCGTGGGCGTCGCGCTGGCCGGCGGTGCCGGCGCGGTGTACGGGATGCTGTACCCCTTCAACGCGAACAGCTCCTACGACCTGATCTCCCGGCTGCTCTCGATCACTGTTCTGGGAGGCCTGGGCAGTCTGCCCGGAGCCGTCCTCGCCTCGGTCGCCTTCGGCGTGGTCGAAGCGGTCGTGGCGGCGACCATCAGCCCCGTGTGGGCACCGTTCACGTTCTTGGCCGTACTCTTCCTGGTGGTGCTGCTCCGCCCCCAAGGGCTGTTCGGCACAGTCGAGCGAGGTGCACTGTGACCTTCGATCGGCTGTCACGGACACCGGCTTTCCGGCTCGGCCTGCCTCTGCTGATGTGCGCCTGCTTCCCGCTGCTGGTGCACACCTCGTGGATACTCAACCTCGGTGTTCTCACCATCATGTACGCCGCGCTGGGGTCATCGTGGAATCTGCTCGGCGGCTTCACCGGCTACATATCGCTCGGCCACGCCGCGTTCTTCGGCCTTGGCGCCTACTCCCTGGCGCTGCTCGGCGGACCCGACAGGGCGGCACTCGCAGGGTACGGGCCATTCCTCCTGGTGCCGCTGATCGCGGTCGCGGCGGCCGTCATCGCCGCGCCCATCGGCTGGGTCGTCCTGCGGGCCCGCCACGTGGCCTTCGCGATCGTCACCATCACGTTCCTGTTCATGGCTCAAGCCCTGGCCTTCAACCTCACCGGCGTGACGCACGGGTCCGCCGGACTGACTGCCGCCGTGGCGCCGTTCGCTCCCGATGGTTACGAGGCGCCCTTCTACTTCGCCATGCTGGTGATCCTGGCAGTGGCCGTCACCCTGTTCGAGGTCACCCGCCGCGCCCCGCTCGGACTCGCACTGACCGCGGTGCGCGAGGACGAGGACAAGGCCCGCGGCGTAGGTGTGCCCACCACCGCGATCAAGGTCATGATGTATTGCGTCAGCGTCAGCCTGACCGCCGCTGCGGGCGCGGTGTGGGCGTACTACATCTCCTTCATCCTCCCGCAGTACGCGGTCGATCCGCTGCTCATGGTCGGAACGGTGCTGATGGTCTTCCTCGGGGGCCAGAAAACCCTTTGGGGACCCACGGTCGGAGCGCTGGTCATCGCACCCGTCCAGGAGTACCTGGCCTACTCGGTCGGCGCGAGCAAGCTCTACCTGGTCACCTATGCGGTCTTGTTCCTCGCCGTCATCCTGCTGCTTCCCCGGGGCATCCTGCCCACCGCGGGCGAGTGGCTGCGCCGTCGACGCGGAACTCGCCGTGAACCATTGCCGGCCGAGGGCGCATCCCCGCAGACGCCTACGACGGCTACGAGTAGCCGCAAGTCCTGATCGTCCTGCCGGCCGTGCTCACGCTCACCGGACCCGGCCACTGGTCGGCCGACCAGGCCCTCGGGCTGCTCCCCCGGGCACCCTGGTGGCCGGCCGCGGCCACCGGCTTCGGCATCGCCGGCGGGCTGAGGACCCGCGCCTTCCTGGGACGGCCGGGCCTTCACCACTGAGTGATCGGGAACGCCCGCGCTGCCAGGAAGGTGAGAGTGCCATGGGCATCGAAACGAGGGACCGTCAGAGCGCGGTATCACCGTCGCCGACCGACGGTGGTGACGGCCGAGGCGTCGACCAGAGCAGATCGTGACCCGCTCGACTGGTGGATGCTGGTGATGCAGGGTTTCCACGCCCCCAGGACGCTCTCGTGAGCGAAGTTGCCGAGCGTTTCGATCTCGGTCGAGGCCTCACCGATGTAATGGCGCGCTTGCTCGCTGCCTCCCAGCACCGGATGCCGATGTCACGCCTGGCGCAGGAGGCAGGCGAGCGGCGGGTTCACCGAGCTCGCCGACCGGCTCTGCGTGGCCGGTCTGGCCCGGCGTCTGGCGTGCGAGGCCGAGCGGCGCGTCACCTACCTGGAACCGACCGGCCGGGGCGAGGACACCGCCCGGGCCATCTCGCGGACGGTGGCACAGATCCTGCGCGCTCGCGTCCTCACTCCCCTCGGACGCGACCGGGCCACCGAGCTTGCCGATGCCATCCGTGCACTGCGCGACGCCTACGACGGCGCCGGGAAGTAACGACGTACCAGGGCGCCCGAGTCATCACGCCGGCCACATCGGCGGCCGGGAACGAGCGTCGGCCAAGCAACCTCCCCACGGCCGACTGCCATTGCGGACGACCAACCGTCAGTATCTGCGACGCCCGGGAATCCGGCACACCAACGAGGGGCAACGCCGTCCGGCACCGCCCTCAACGCCTCCCGATCACAGGAGGCGGCAGTGCGCGAGGCTCAGGGCGGCTGCGATCCGTTGCATGAGCGGAAGATCGTCGATGGCCACGATCTCGCGGAACAAAGCGATGCGATGGTGCTGGGTCGTCAAGGCCGGCAACGGCAGCGTTCGCGGCCCGATTCGGTCCATGAGAGCCTCCGGCGGGTGCCGGACGAACACCGCGCGGCCATGGTATGCGAGCGCACGGCGGGGAACTCGGCCTCGTTCCGGGATGTCAATCCCGGTGTGGCCGCTTGTGCAGATCTGCACGGTCGATTGACCCGGTGTCATGGGCGAACCTAGCGTGCGCGTGCCGACCATCCGCGCCCCGGCGCCGGCCTGACGGCGCACGACGTCACGGTCGCCCGCGGACTCGACCCGACAGGAGACAGCAGTGACCATCAGCGCGGCACCCAACCCGGCCCACGACTTGCAGGGCCGGCTCTCGGTCACCCCGCACATCCCGGCGCCGGGACACACCGCCGTCGATTTCGAGACCCGCGTCGACTTCGACCGGTTGCGGGCGTACCGGCTCGCCCGGGCACGCGCCGCGCTGGAGGCGTCCGACCTTGGCGCGCTGCTGGTATTTGACGTGAACAACATCCGCTATCTCACGAACACCGTCATCGGTGAGTGGTCGCGTGACAAGATGACCCGCTACGCATTGCTCACCCGGGGCGGTGAGCCGGTGGTGTGGGACTTCGGGTCCGCGGCCCGGCACCATCAGCTGTACGCGCCGTGGCTGGCGCCGGGCAACTCCCGAGCGGGGCTGCTCGGGCTGCGCGGTGCGATCGCGCCGGAGGCCGGGCTGATGGAGCGAGCCGTGGCAGAGATCAAGGACCTGCTGGTGCAGGCAGGGGTGGCTGGCGAGCCGGTCGGCATCGACATCATGGAGCCGCCGTTCCTGTTCGAGTTGCGGCGCGCCGGCATCCGGGTGGCCGACGGCCAGCAGGTCATGCTCGACGCGCGGCAGATCAAGAACGTCGACGAGATCCTGCTACTCAGCCAGTCCGCGGCGATGGTGGACGGCGCCTACCAGCAGATCGCCGACGCCCTCAAGCCGGGCATCCGCGAGAACGACATCGTGGCGCTGGCGCACAAGTACCTCTACGAGCAGGGCTCCGACGACGTGGAGGCGATCAACGCGGTCTCCGGGGAGCGCTGCAACCCGCACCCGCACAACTTCACAGACCGGCTGATCCGCCCCGGCGACACCTGTTTCTTCGACATCATCCAGTCGTACAACGGCTACCGCACCTGCTACTACCGCACCCTCAACGTCGGATCCGCCACCCCCAGCCAGCGTGACGCCTACACCAAAGCCCGTGAGTGGATCGACGCCGCCATCGAGCTGGTACGCCCCGGGCAGACGACGGACACCATCGCCCGCGCCTGGCCGAAGGCGACCGAGTTCGGCTTCGCCACCGAGATGGACTGCTTCGGCCTCCAGTTCGGCCACGGCCTGGGCCTCGGCCTGCACGAACGGCCCATCATCAGCCGCCTCACCTCCCTGGAGAACCCCGTGGAGATCGAGGAAGGCATGGTGTTCGCCCTCGAGACGTACTGCCCCGCCTCCGACGGCTTCTCGGCCGCCCGCATCGAGGAGGAGGTCGTCGTCACCGCCGACGGCGCCAAGGTCCTGACCCTGTTCCCGGCCCAGGACCTGTTCGTCGCCAACCCTTACTGACGGGGCGCCAACCGGCACAAGTCGGGGTGGGATCTGTCTCTCACCCGCCCGCCCACAACGCGCCTTGTGGCGGGGTCTGTTGCCGGATACGGCCGTATCGGCCCTCGACCGGGCACTCCTGTCACCTGTCTCTCACAGGACCGAATTTCGAACTCTGGTATACGTCGTGAACGATACATACCATGGCGGGGTGGACGAGATCCTGGCCAATACTGTGCTGTTTGCCGGGCTGCGTCCGGATGCGGCCCTCACCTTGGAGACGCTGGCGCAGCGGCGGCATCTCGAGCGCGGCGGGGTCGTGTTCCGGCTCGGCGATCTCGGCACTTCGATGTATGTGATCACCCGAGGCAAGATAGGGATGACCCGCCCCGCCGGCGCGGACCGCGACAGTCTCCTGGCCGTGCTGGGCCCCGGCGACCTCCTCGGCGAGCTCACCCTGTTCGACCCGGCGCCGCGCAGAGCCACGGCGACCGCCCTGACCGACCTCGAACTGGTCGAGTTCACGGCGTCGGCCGTACGCCGCTGGCTGCAGGAGGAGCCCGACGTGGCATGGCACTTCCTGCAATTGCTGGCTCGCCGGGTTCGGCGCGTCAACGACGCCGTGGAAAATCTGCTGCACGGCCACATCCCGCTCCGCGTCGCCCGCATGCTCCTCGACCTGGCCACGAAGTTCGGCACCCCGACACTCGAAGGCATCCGCGTCGACCACGGCCTCACCCAGGAACAACTCGCACACTGTGTCGGGGCATCACGCGAGAGCGTCAACAAGTCCCTGTCCGAACTCGCCAACCGAGGCGTCGTCCGCCTTGAACTCCGCAGCCTGGTCATCCTCGACATCGCCAAACTGACCCACAAGGCGCACGCATGACCTTGCCCGGCCGAAGCGAGCCGCTTCGAGGAGGTCACCCGGCGAGCACTGATGGGCTGTCACGGAACCGGCCTTCTCGGTGATCGATCCGAGGAACCGGATTCTGGTTCGGGCGCGGACGCCGCAGGACACGGCCGTCTGCCACGGCTGTGGGGTCCCGGCAGCTCGTGTGCACGGCTGTCGTTGACGGACTGGTGGTGCGTTCGATGTGCCCGACCGGTCCGTCTCGGCCGTATCGGCGCCCTGTCCGCGGGGCGCGTCGATGAGATCACGAAGACTCAGGCGAGGGCGTCGAACCCCGCGTAGGCACGGCGGTAGTACACGAGCGGCGATCCTGAGGGGTCGGAATCTCCTGCGACGATCAGTCCGATGACGATCTCGTGGTCGCCGGCGGGGACGACCTGGTACAGCTCGCAGACCGCATGCGCTGTCGTGCCCGCGGCCAGGACCGGCAGCCCGCCCGGCCCCGGCCGCCAGTCGACGTCGGTGAACTTGTCACCGCCGGAGGCCGCGAACCGGTTCGAGATCGCGTCAGAGCCGGACGCCAGCACGTTGACGCAGAAGCTCTGCCGCTGCTTGATCGCCCCCAGCGTCCGCGAGCCCTTCCCGATGCAAGTGAGCACGAGCGGCGGCTCGCACGACAGGCTGCACACGGCCCCCGACGTCATGCCGACCGGTGCGCCGTCCGCCGTCAGCGCGGTGACGACGGTAACGCCGGTCGGAAGTGCGGCGGCCAACGACCGGAAATGGTCAGCTTCGATTCCGTAACCCGCCAGATTGACCACTGGTGACATCGACATGCAATCGGTGAACCCCGTGCTCATGCGGACTCCTCGAATGTCAGGGCAGGGACGTATCGCCGGTTCAGCGAAGCAAAAAACACAGGCCCGGCACAATCGTCTGTGCAGAATCAGACACGGTCAGGTTCGCAGCCGTTGTCCGCGATCAGCGCCAACGCGCTGTCACCAGGTACATCGTCACCGGCCGCCAGCCCGATCGCGATCCACTGCGGACAACCACCTGACCCCGCCCGCAACCATGACCCTTGGCCGGCAAGCGAGAACCGCGCCGACCGGAGGCGGAGGTCCCTTCAACAATTCACGCTTGCGCGGCATCGGGTCAAGACATTGGTCGGCCGCCGCGAAGTGCAGGATTCCACACGGAGATTCATTGACCCGCGCGGTCACCGTCGGCTTTTATTCGGCGTCATTACAGGCGCATTCCCGTGCGGTGACGAGCAGTCATTCCGCCGGGTACTCACCAGCGCAGCTGTCAGTGCGGACCGTTGCGATCGGGGGCTGTCGAGGCCGCACCCGTCACTACAGCAACAGTGAAGGGAAGGTGCATCGTCGATGACAAGCCGAGCACATACGTGTCGGCCGAGCCGACTCGCTCGATGTGTGTACGTCATCATGGCCGCCATCTCGGCGTCGGCTCTGGCGTCCTGCTCCGGTTCTCCGGGGGCGACGTCGGCCGCGCCCGGCGGCAAAACCCAGGGGGCGGCCGACGGGGCCGCGTCGCCGATCACGGTCGACGCGCCGCCGAACGCCTCCAGCGCCGCCGCGGCGTACGGTGCGACGTCCGGGACGTTCGAACAGGCGGGCATCAAGGTCGCCATGCACACCCACCAGGGCGCCCAGTCCACGATCGTCGGGCTCATGTCCGGCGAGTACCCGATCGTGTGGGCGACCGTCCCCGACATTCTCGCCGCCCGGGCGAAGGGCCTGCCGATCTCGATCGTTGCCCTCGGTGACCAGGGGGCGCCAGGTCAGATCCGGGTGCTCAGCCGGGCAGGCTCGGGGATCGCCAAGCCGGCCGACCTGGTCGGCAAGAAGGTCGCCATCCCATCGCCGACCTCCTCCTGCGCACTCGCCATCCCGAACCTGCTCAAGGCCGCCGGCGTCGACGCCAAGAAGGTCCAACTCGTGACGGTGCCCCAGGTCGACCACGAGAGCACCCTGCAGAACAAGGTCACCGACGCGGTGTGCACGCCCGAGCCGTTCCAGAGCGAGATCAAGCAGCACCTCAAGACCGACGTGGTGCTGGACGTCTTCACCGGCGGCAACACGGACATGCTGATCGGGGCGTACGTCGCCACCAACACGTACGTGCAGAAGAACCCGAAGGCGGTCACCGCCTTCCGTGACGGTCTCACCGCCGCCAACCAGAAGGCGGACGCGGACCAGAGCGTCGTCCGGGCGCTGATCCCCAAATACAGCGGCGTCACCGATGAACTGGCGAAGAGCATCACGCTGCCGACGTACATCCGGAACGTGACGGACACGGCCGCGTTGCAGTCCCTGGCCGACCTCATGGTGGACAACGGCCTGCTCACCGCGAAGATCGACGCCGGTAAGTCGTTCGCCGCCCCGGCCCCGTCCGGGAGCTGAGCGGATCATGTTCACCAGGAAACCGACCAGTCCGGGGACGGTGTGGCAACGGGCCCATACGGACGCCGGCGAGGGCGGCACCGGCACGGCCCGGAGCATCGCGAGGACCACGACTGCGGCGCCGCGGCGCCCCGGCTGGTCCGTCCGATGCGCACGGGCGGCGGCGCGCAGCGCCTTCGTCCGAGGGCTGGTCGGCCTTCTCACGATCTGCCTCACCGACCAGCTGGTGAGCTGGAGCGGCCTCGTCGCGCCGCGCTATCTGCCGCCGGCCACCACGATCACGGCACAGCTCGGCGCGCTGCTCACCGCGTCGCGCTTCCTGTCCGACATCGGGCACACGCTCGCCTCGGCCGGACTCGCGATGCTGGCGGCCACGCCGACCGCGGTGGTCTGCGGGTTGCTGCTGGGGCTGTTCCCCACGGCCATGCGGGCCACCCGGGTGGTGATCGACGTGCTGCGACCGCTGCCGGCGGTGGCGATCATCCCGCTGCTGACGCTCACGGTCGGGCTCGGGCAGACGAGTGTGGTCCTCGCGGTCGCCATCGCGGCCTTCTGGCCGATCCTGCTCAACACGGTGCACGGCGTACAGGACGTGGACGGGGTCGCTCTGCAGACGGCCGGCCTGTTCGGGGCGAAGTGGCCGCGCAGGGTGTTCACCGTCGTCATCCCGTCGGCGGCACCCGCCATCGGCACCGGCGTGCGCATCGCGGTCAGCCTGGCCCTGGTGGTCACCGTCGCCGCCGAACTGATCATCGGTACGACCCAGGGGATCGGCGCGTTCATCCTCGACTCCAGCCGAGGAGGCTTCCACGCCGATCTCGTGTACGCCTCGGTGGCGGTCGCCGGACTGCTCGGCCTGGCCGTGAACTCCGCGGCCACCGCGCTCGAGCGGCGCGCGTTCCCATGGCACGGACGAGAGGGGACGTCATGACCCTGACGGCAACCGGCCCGATCCGTCGGCCGGCACGCCAGGTCCGTCTGCTGGCCAGGCTGGGCAAGGGCGCCGTGGTGCGGTTCGGGGTGCTCGTCCTGCTGCTGCTCGCCTGGCAGTGGGCGACGAACGACGCAGGCAACCTGTTCTTCCCGCCGCCGACCGAGATCCTCGACCGGATCCTCGTCGACTGGTTCTCCGGCCCGGCCGCGCACCTGTTCGTGACCCCGGCCTTCATGGCCGATGTCGTGCCGAGCATGGGCCGGATGCTGGCGGGCTGGCTGCTCGGGTCGCTGATCGGCGTAGTGGTAGGGGTCCTCGCGGGCGCCGTACGGACTGCGCGGCAGATCCTCGACCCGCCGGCGCAGTTCCTGCGGGCGCTGCCCACTCCGGCTGTCGTACCGGTCTTCCTGCTGCTCTTCGGGGCGTCTACGGGCATGCGGGTGGCGCTGATCGTATTCGGCTGCGTCTGGCCGGTCCTGCTCAACACGATGGCCGCGGCGGCCTCCGTCGATCCCCGGCTGCGGTTCACCGCGCGGGCCCTGCACCTGAGCCGGTGGCGCCAGTTGGTGCAGGTGGTGCTGCCGTCGAGCGGGCCGGCCATCGCAGCCGGGATGCGTATCGGGCTCGCCCTCGCGCTGATCCTCATGGTGCTCTCGGAGTGGGTGGTGGCCACCAGCGGCCTCGGCTTCAGCCTCATCACCGCCCAGCAGCACTTCGACATGACGGGGATGTGGGCCGCCATGGCGCTGCTCGCCATCGCCGGCTACCTGATCAACACCGTCTTCCTCACCGTCGAGAGCCGGCTGCTGCGCTGGCACAAGGGGGCTCGAGGCAAGTGACCAACGCGCAAACGACCCAGACGGCGGTGATCGGCGTACGCGGGCTGTCGCACACGTACGCCGCCAAGGGCGTGACGCACCAGGCCATCGCCGACGTGTCCTTCACGGTCTCACCCGGGGAGCTCGTGTCGATCGTCGGGCCGTCCGGCACCGGCAAGTCGACCCTGCTGCTCTGTGTCGCCGGCCTGCTCAAGCCCGCCTCGGGCGAGATCAGCGTGCTGGGGGCGCCCGTACGGGGAGTCCCCAGTGATCTGGCGATCGTGTTCCAGGACTACAGCCGCTCGCTGTTCCCGTGGCTGCGGGTGGGCGCCAACATCGAGTTTCCGCTGAAGGCGACACATGTGCCGCGGCCCGAGCGCAGGGCGCGGGTCCGGGAGTCCCTGGAGGCGGTGGGCCTGGCCGACGCCTGGAACCGCTACCCCTGGCAGCTGTCCGGCGGCATGCAGCAGCGGGTCGCCATCGCCCGCGCCCTGGCGTGCCGCCCCAAGGTCCTGCTCATGGACGAGCCGTTCGCCAGCGTCGACGCGCAGACCCGGGTCGACCTGGAGGACCTCACCCTCGAGGTGCGCGACCTCTTCGGCGTCACGGTCCTGTTCGTCACCCACGACATCGACGAGAGTGTCTACATCTCCGATCGGGTGATCGCGCTGACCAGCCCGCCCGCGACCGTGGCGGCCGACATCCCGGTGGCGCTGCCGGCGCCTCGCGACCAGATCGCCACCAGGGCCACGGCCGACTTCGTCAAGCTCCGCACGGAGGTGGCGAACCATCTGCGCCGCCGGGATTCCCAAGCTCCGCCGCTGCCAGGCCGCCCACCGTCCGATCCCGCATCCATCGGATCCAAGGAGTAGATCGTCATGCGTTTCTCGGTATACCTGAACGCCCAGTCCCCGGGACCCGACCACGACCTCGACGTGATCGACGCGGTCACGGCCCAGGCGATCCTCGCCGACCGCAGCGGGTTCGCCGGCGTGTGCCTGACCGAGCACCACTTCACCGGCTACAACACCTACGGCAACCCGTTCACGTTCGGGGCGTACCTGGCGCCGCAGCTGACGAACGCTCATGTGGTGCTGTCGGTCGCGGTCCCGGCGCTGTGGAACCCGATGAACTTCGCCGAGGCGTGCAACACTCTCGACCTCCTCACCCGGGGCCGGTGCATCATCGGCGTCGGCACGGGCGGCTCCCCGCAGGAGTACAAGGGTCTCGGCCGGGACCCGGTGCAGCGCGGCGCGCTCATGGACGAGGTCGTCCGGATCGCGGAGCAGGCCAGGCGCAAGACGCTGGACGACCCGGACCTGGAGTACGCCACGCCGCACTCCAAGGGCGTGCTGACCCGCCGGATCATGCCGACCTCGTACACCAAGCCGGGGCCGCGGTTCGGCCGCGCCGCGCTGTCCGACGAGGGCATCGTCCACACCGCCGAGCGCGGATGGGTGCTGATGACCGCCCGCGAGGCCGTGCCCGAGACCGCCCGCAAGTGGCGGCTCTACCACGACACGCTGAACGCGTCCGGCCACGACGAGGAGACGCTCGCCTTCGCCCGGGAGTGGTCGATGGTGCAGAAGATGGTCTACGTCGGCGAGACCGACGAGTCCGCGCTGGCCGACGTCGCCGGGCCGCTCGACTACCTCGCCGAGCAGTCCAAGAAGTCGTTCGGCGGGACCGCGGCGGCGGCCGGGTTCAGGAGCAGCATCGTCGGCGTCTCGGCCGTGGACCGGGACGACTTCCTGAAGAAGGCCATGATCGTCGGCAGCCCGGAGACCGTGGCCCGCAAGATCAGCGAGTACGAAGGCATCGGCGTCGGCCACATGACGCTGGTCTTCCTCTACGGGCAGATGAGTCCGGCCCTCGGCGCCCGCTCGCTGCGCCGCTTCATCGACGAGGTGATGCCCCGCTTCACCGACCCGGTGCAGACCGCCGAGCACGTCGCGTACTCCGCCACCACCAGCTGACCGACCCCATCCGGCACCAAACCCAAGAAAGGGAACCTTGTGACCACCCTGCAGAGCAGCACCGAGACCCCGCTCCAGCCCGGCGCCTGGACCATCGACGCGGCCCACTCGCTCGTCGAGTTCTCCGTACGGCACATGACCGTCGCCCGGGTGACCGGCCGGTTCGGGGCCGTCAACGGCGCCGTCGACGTCCCGGCCGGCAACCCGCTCGCCGCGACCGTGCGCGCGGACATCGACGTCGCCTCGGTGAGCGCCGGTCACCCCAAGCGCGACGAGCTGATCCGCTCCGCGGACTTCCTCGACGCGGAGACCCATCCGGTCATCACCTTCACCGGCGGCCCGGCGGTGCCGACCGCCGGCGGGCGCTGGAACGTCCCGGGCGACCTCACCATCAAGGGCGTCACCCGGCCGGTGGTGCTCGACACCGTCTTCGGCGGGGTGATCTCGCACCGTGGCGCGATCCGGGCCGGTTTCTCGGCCGTCACCGACATCAACCGCAAGGACTTCGGCGTCACTTGGAACGCCGCGCTCGACTCCGGCGGCGCGATCGTCTCGGACCTCGTCCGGATCACGCTGGAGATCGAGCTCGTCCTCACCCAGTCCTGACCGAGCGAGCGGAGACACAGATGGATCTCGGAATCGCCCGCTCCACGGCCGTCGTCTCCGGCGGCAGCACCGGCATCGGAAAGGCCGCGGCCGCAGCGCTGCTCGCCGAGGGCGCGGGCGTCGTCCTGCTCGCCCGCACCAAGACCACCCTCGACGAGACGGTGGCCGAGCTGCGGGCGCTGGGGCACCCCGGACCGGTCGTCGGCATCCAGGCCGACGTCACCGACCGGGCGTCCGTCGAGGCGGCCGCCCACCAGATCGAGCTGGAGTTCGGACGCGTGCAGATCCTCGTGATCGCCGCCGGGCACCGGATGCGCCGGCTCGACCGGCAGTTGTTCTGGGACGACGGCGACTGGGCCGCCGACCTGGACGTGAAGACCGTCGGCATGCTCCGGATCATCCGGGCGCTGCACCCGCTGCTGGACAAGACCGGCGCCGGCCGGATCGTCAACATCGGCGGCGTCGCCGGCGAGACGGTCTGGGAGGGCGCCCTCACCCACGGCCTCAACAACGCGGCCATGCACCACGCCACCCGCTATCTGGCCCGCGACCTTGCGCCCGAGGGGATCACCGTGAACGCCGTGGTCCCCGGCCTGGTCGCCACCGAGTGGCGGGTCGGCTGGGCCGCCGCGGCGGCGGGGAAGGCGGGCAGGACGACCGAGGAGTTCCTCGACGCCTACCTCGCCAAGCTCGGCGTGCTGCTCGGCCGGTGGGCCGAGTCGGCCGAGGTCGCCGACGCGGTGGCCTTCCTGGCCTCCCGGCGGGCCGGCTACATCACTGGCACCTCGCTCGTCGTGGACGGCGGGATCACCGTCAACGCGCTGTAGATCCGAAGGAAACCACAATGATCGAACACATCATCGTCGTGAAGGCGCGACCGGGCGCGGAGGAGGCGGTGACCGAGGCGCTCGTCGAGTTCGCCGCGGGCATCGCCGTCCTGCCGGGCCTGATCGAACTGACCGTCGGCCCGAACTTCCACACGCGGTCCCTCGACGCCGGGGTCACGCACGGCATGCTGGTACGCCTGGTGGACGAGGATGCGCTGGACCGCTATCAGAAGCACCCCGTCCACGCCGCTCTGCTGCCCAGGCTGGACGAGACCTGCGTCGGCCGGATCGTCCTGGACTGGGTCGTCGAACGGGACCCGGCGGGGGCGGCGGCATGAGCGCGGTCCGTAGCCTGGTCGCCGCGGCGTTGCCGGCGGACGTGGATCCGCGCAGCTACACCCCGCAGGAACAGGCCAACATCGATCTGATCGTGCGGCTGCGGTCGGTGCCGTTCGCCGAGCGCAGGAAGTTCATGCGCCCCGGCATGCGCCACCACCGCTGGGGATTCGCATCCTTGGCGGACATCTCCGGCATGAAGGACGGCCGCGGATACGACGCCCACTCGATCTCCGACCGCGTCGACACGATCGAGGACATCATCGCCAAGGACGACCGCGTATGGGCCGTCTGGACCCTGCGCGGCACCCACACCGGTCAGCTCTTCGGCATCCCGGCCACCCGCCGGTGCCTGGAGGTCCTGGAGTGCGGCGTGTGGCGCATCGAGGACGGCCTGGTCGCCGAGGCCTGGTTCTTCGGTGACGAGCTGGGCCTGCTCCGTCAGCTCGGCGCTCCCATCACCGCGGAACTGCTCGACATCCAGGTCATCGGTACGACCCCGTAGCGGCGTACTCCATCGCGCGAGTCCGGCTACGGCGGCCTGCCGAAAGTCCGCTCGCCGCCCGGGCGAAGGGCCTGCCGATCTCGATCAGTTGTCGTTCCAGGACGACGATCTGGTGGCTCAGCACCACGATCTCTACGTCCTTGACCCGATCGTTCATCGGCAGCAGCCGCAGTAAAGCGAACGCGTTCGTCATACCGAGACAGGCCAGTCGACGCAGCACAGCAGATCATCATCCTGCACCGGTCCCCAGGAGAGGCGAGTTGCGCAGCGAACGGACAGCAGCGCAACTCGCTCACCAGCCAGACCCCGCTGCCACCTGGGCGGATGAGGTTTCCGGCGTGGGCCACTGGAACCCGGCCCTCGGGCCGATCTTCTATCCGGCCTGGACGCAGCCGCTGACGACCACCTCCGGCAGCCTCACCATTCCGGCGAGCGCCTTCCACGGCGGCGCCGGCCTCTACGGCATCGGCGTCATCCAGAAGTCCGCGACCGTCGCGAACAACGTCTACGCCGAGTTCACCCCGATCCGCATCGGCACCGCCCGCCCGGCAGCGCCGCTGATCACCGACCCCGCGTTGCGCGCAGTGCGGCAGACGCCGAAGTCCCCGTCCTCGGGGTCGACCGGCGCCACGGGGAGCACGGAGACGGCGGACAGCTGAGCCGACCGGCACCGCGGGCGAGTTGAGCCGGTAGGCCCGCTGAGTACCTCGGCGGGTTCAGAGCCTGTGCGGCTCGAAATACTCCCTCGCGGTGCGCTGGAGCCGGCAGAAACATGTCTGACGTGAGGTCAAGAAGTCGTTCACGTCCGCTGGGGCGACTGCCGGTCCGGTGTGCGGTCCGGTGCCCGGTCCAGGCGGAGTGCCAGCGCCGGACATGCGGCCACCGCGCGCCGCGCGTGCCCGAGGGCTTGACCCGTAAGGGGGGCCGCTCCCACGATCGGGAAGCCCCACTCGTCCAACCCGACGAGTTCCGGGAGGAGTTCGGCGCACAGGCCGTAGCCGTCGCATGCGATGCGGTCGATTCCCAGGGAGTGTGTGCCGGCCATACCGTCTACCTCCATTCCCGCTCGTCGGGTACCACTGTGTCCGGAACCGGCAGAACGGGCTCGTGGCCTGCCGCGGCGCACGGGCCGAGGCTCAGGTGGTGCCGTGCGTCGTCCGCGAAGACGCGCAGGGCGGTCGCCGCGAAGCGTGACGCGCCGTCAGGGTGTCGGCAGGCACCGCGCCCGGCGAGCAGTCCCACCCGGCCCTCCAGCCGCTCCCTCAGATGAGGGTCGGGAGGGCCCCAGGCGAGATCCGCGAAGTCCGCGGCCACGGCCGGCAGTCCGAGTCGGCACGGTCCGCACTGCCGTGCACTCTGCGCCGCGAGATATCCGAGCACCCTGGCCGCCTCGGCCAGACCGCAGGCGCGGCGGGGAAGAGCCACGAACACTCCGGCACCGGGTCCCGCACCGAGCGACGCCAGGTCCTGCTTGGCGAACGGGACGCGCAGGGCCTGGTCCACCGGCAGCCAACTGCCGAAGAAGCCGCCCAGCAGGAGCGCCGCGAGCGGCTCCGAGGCTCCCCCCGCGACGTCCAGTACCTCACCGAGCGGCAGGCCCATCGGCACTTCGTAGACGCCCGGCGTGCGCAGCGCACCCGAGAGGGTCACCAGCGTGGTGCCCGCGGCGTCGGCGCGCCCGGCGCTCCGGAACCAGTCGGGACCGTACCGCGCGATCAGTGCGAGGTGGGCGAGGGTCTCGACGTTGTCGATCAGGGTGGGGCGCCGGCCGACCCCCTTCTCGAAGGGCCGTGGCGGGGTCGCCAGCGGGCGGGCGTCGCCGCCGTTCAGCCACCGCACCAGCGACGTCTCCTCGCTGGAGACGTAGTGGTGGGGCAGTTCGTGCACGAAAACCGGCACCGGGTCGAGGCCCCGCCTCCGGCGTTCCTCGACGGCCTCGCGGAGTGCGCGTGCCTGGTCCTGCCTGGTACCCGGTAGGCACAGGTGCGCCACGTCGGCGCCCACCGCGGCGGCGGCCAGTGCGGCGCCGTCCAGCACCAGGTGCGGGGCGAGGTCCAGCAGCGTCTCGTCCTTCCGGCTGGCTGGTTCGCTCTCCATGCCGTTGGCGACCACCACGGCGGTGCCTTTGCCGGCGGCGACGCTGCGCAGTTTGCGGCCGGTGGGGAAGGCCGCGCCGCCCCTGCCGGTCAGTCCGGCGTCCTCCACCGCGCGCACCAGTCGGCCGACCGCGTCCGAGGAGCGGGGAAACGGTGGTGGACCGTACCGGCCGAGGTGCCCGTCCAGGTCGGCCGCGCCACCGGTGGCGTACCAGCCGTGCAGCAGCCGGGAGCCGTACGGGCCCATCATGCCGTCAAGTCCGTCGCCGGTCAGCAGGGTCGGCTGTTCGTTGGTCATTGCGTCTGTCATTCGGACCCTCCGGCGTTATCGGTCGGCGCGGGCGCCGGGTGTACGGCGCCCGCGGCTGCCGGCGCGGCGCCTCCCGCGCGGTGTGCCCAACCCGGCTGCAGCGGCCCGGAACTCAGGAACGCGGTCAGCACCACGGGCACCGCCGCTGCGGTGACCCCCGTCCAGAGCCGCATGGCGACCCGGCCCGGGCCCGCCCGGTACAGCCGCCACCAGACGGCGGCGACGACGAGGGCGACGCATGCGGCGTACAAGGCGAGTTGCAGGGTGAGCCGGGTGTCGGTGCCGGCCCCGGCGGCGTGGAAGAGGGCGACCGGCCAGGCCGCGTAGGCCAGCCAGTGCACGGTCTTCCACCGCCGCTGCCCCATGCGCAGCCGTACCGCGCTGGTGGCCGCGACCGCGAGCAGCAGGTCGAAGGCGACCGTGCCCAGTCCCAGCCAGAGCGGCCGGTAGGAGGCGGTGAACGGCACCACCGTCACCAGCCAGCCCAGGTGGACGAAGGTGTCAAGGATCGCGGTGCCGATGTGCAGGGCCAGGAAGCCCAGGGTCAGCACCGCCAGGTTGCGGTGCAGCGCGCTCACCTCGAAGCGGGCGAGCCGCCGCGGTGTGTACCGGCCGCCCACGGCGATGCCGAGCGCGACGGTCGCGGTGAGCAGCACCAGGGCCACGGTGCCGCCGGCCCGGGTCGCGTACCACAGCGGGCTGGGGCCGGCTGCGGCCAGCGGGACGAGTCCGGTCATCGGGCGCCTCCCGCAGTGTCCTCGGGCCAGCCGCAGACTCGCTCGACGGTCCCGTCCACGCGGACCAGCCGCGCGGGCAGCCCCACCCGGCACAGCCGGCCCAGGGCGCGTTCACCGAGGACGACCGCCTCGGTGCTGGCGGTGTTGGCGGCCACGCAACTGACGGCGGCGACGCTGACGGTCCGCCACACCGGGGCGGGTACGTCGCCGGTGGCGGGATCGACGATGTGATGCAGCCGGCGACCCCCTCGGCGCCAGGTTCGCACCGTGGTGCCGGAGGTGGCGAGTCCGCCCTCGGTGACGCTCACCGTGGGCCGGCCTCCGGTGTCGGGCGCCGCGTGATCGTCGGCGATGGCGACCCGCCATCCTCCCGGTGGCGCCTGGCCCGCGACGGAGAGGTCCCCGCCAAGGTTGACCAGGACGCCGCAGCCCGCCACCTCGGCGGCGCGGTGGGCGGCCCGGTCCGCGGCGAGGGCCTTGGCGGTCGCGCCGAGGTCGAGCGCGATGCCCGGCGGCATCCGCAGCCGCCGGGCGGCCCGGTCCCATTCCACCGCCCTCCAGCCCGAGGACGGTCCGGCGAGGTGTACGGGACCCAGGTCCTGCGGGCGCAGCGCGGCGAACGTGACGTCGTAGCCGAGCGCGCTCACGGCGGTTCCGACGGTGGGATCCACGGCGCCGTCGGTCACCTCCGCCGCATGCAGCGCCACGTCCAGTGCCTCGGCGAACAGGGCGCCCACGTGGCGGGGGGCACCCGCCGCAGCATTGGCGCGCGAGAGTTCCGAGTCGCGCCGGAAGCGGCTACACGCCGCGTCGATGGCGGCGAGTTCGGCGTCGAGCACCTGCCGTGCCGCGTCCATCCCGTCCGGGTCGGCGACGAGAAGCGAGGCGGTGGTCCCCAGCGCGGGGAAGGAGACCGATGCCGGACGTGTGGCCGCGGTCATGACGCCCCCGACGCGGTGTGCGAGGGCTGCGGAGTCGGTGTGGGGGGCTTCGTAGCGGTGGGTGCCGGGGCTGCCGGATGTGTGGCCGGCGGCGCAGTGGGGGTCGTCGGTCGCTTCGACACGGTCGCGTGTGGAGACTCGCGGGAGGCCGAGGTGGCGGTCCTGGACGGGGCCGCCGAGTGCGACGGAGTCCGCGGGGCGGCAGGTGTGCTCGACGTGGGGGCGGACGCGGGCGTCGACGCCGGGGAGGTGCTCCCGGGCGTGGACGAGGACTTCCCGGGCAGGGCGTGGGCGTACCCCGTGGCGAGCGCCACGGAGCCGGCCGCGGCTGCGGCGGCCACCCAGCGGGTGGTGCTTCCGGTCCGGCGCAGGCCGCGGTCACGGCGCCGGGCGGCGCCGGCCGACGTGGGGTGGTCGGGGTGGGACATGGTTCCTCCTCGGCCGTCGGTGTGCCGTCGTGAAGCGCTCGACACCTCGCGGCCACACCTGTGGGTATCCGTCCACCAGCCTGCGCAGGCATCTGTCGGGAACCGGTTCAGGAATCCTTCAGAACCCGCAAAGATCATCAAACATGCTGGTCAGGATGGTGATGTGAGGTATCCAAGAGAGGCCGGCGGGTGTTCGGAACGGTCCTGGAGCGGCTCGGGCGTCGACAGTCCGCGTAGCGCCGGACTCGGACTGGCTGCCGCGGTCGCGTCAGCGCCGGGACGCGGGCAGCGACAGCACCACGGTCAGACCGCCGCCAGGCGAGTCCAGCAGGTCGGCGGTGCCGCCGTTGGTGGTGACCAGTCGGTGGACGATGGCCAGGCCCAGCCCGGTACCGCTCGCCTCGGGGTTGCCGAACCTGCGGAACGCTGTCTCCCGCGCGGCCTGGCTCATCCCAAGGCCATTGTCGACGACCCGCAGCTGCACCGTGCCGTTGTGCCGCTTGCCGGTGATCCGGACCTGGCCGCCCTCCTGGACCGCGTCGAGGGCGTTGGCGATCAGGTTGTCGAGCACCTGCTCCAGGTCGCCCTCGCCGAGGAAGGCGGTGAGCCCGGGGCGGCATTCGGCGGTGAGCCGGATCTGGCCCGCGTCGGCGACGGGTTCCCAGGCGGCAACGCGTTCGGCCACGACGCGGTCCACCCGGACCGGCACCGGTCGCGGCACCGCGTGCTCGGCACGGGCCACCGCCAGCATGCCGTCCACCAGCCGGGACAACCGGGCGATCTCGCCCTGCGCGTCAGCCAGTTCCGCCGCGGTGTCCCCTTCGGCGTCGGCGGCGAGCAGGTCGAGCCGCAGCCGGAGGGCCGCCAGCGGGGTGCGCAGCTGGTGCGACACATCGGCGACCACGGCCCGGTGACCGTGCACCAGGGCCTCGGTGCGCCCGGCCATCGTGTTGAACGTCGCCGCGAGGCGGCGCACCTCCTGTGGCCCTGCCCCGGCCGGCGCCCGCGCGTCCAGCGCCCCCTCGCCCAGCCGCTGTGCCGCCTCGTCCAGCACTCGCAGCGGACGGCCGACCCAGCGTGCCAGGAGCACCGAGAGCAGCACGGCGGCGCCGAGGCCGCCGACGCCGATCAACGCGAGCCAGCCCCACATCGCCAGTATCCGGTCGTGCAGCGGATCGGCGGACCGGCTCAGGACGGCGACCCCGACGGGGTCCGAGGTGTCACCGATCGGTACGGCGGTGGTCAGCCACTGATCGTCCTGGCGCACCCGGCTGTCGGGATGGGCGAGCACGGAGGAGACCAGCCCCGCGGAGTCGTCCCCGGCCACGTCGGAACACGCGGTCGACAGCACAACATGCCCCGCGTTGTCGTAGACGGTGGCGCAGTCGCCCCTCTTGTGGGCCTCCTCGAACAGGCTTCGTGCCGCCGCATCCGACTTGCGATCGGACAGGTACTCCTCGGCAGCGGAGGCGATCGACCTCGTCTTCGCTGCCGCTTCGTCCCGGAACGAGGTCTGCTCGCGCTGGGTCATGAGCAGCCCGAGCGGCACCACCGCCAGCACCAGAATCGCGGTGATCAGGGCGAGGACGCTGAGGGCGATGCGGCGGGTCACGGCGTGTCAGCCGACTTCGCCAAGGCGGAAGCCGCGCCCGTAGACGGTCTCGACCAGTCCGGGCACGCCCAGCTTGCGGCGCAACGCGGCCATATGGACGTCCAGCACCTTCGTGGGCCCGTACCAGTGGGCGTCCCAGGCGCGCTCAAGGATCTCCTGACGCGTCACGACCCGACCCGGATCGGCGGCGAGGCACTGGAGGATGTCGAACTCCTTGGGCGTCAGCGCGACGTCCTCGCCGCCGACCGTCACCTTGCGGGTGCGTGGGTCGACGACGAGCGGGCCGTGGGTCAGCAGTTCGGGCCCGGACGGGCGGATGCGGCGTAGCACGGCCCTGATGCGCGCCAGCAACTCCGCCAGGCCGAAAGGCTTGACCAGATAGTCGTCGGCGCCTTCGTCGAGGGCGGCGACCCGGTCGCCCTCCTCGCCGCGGGCGGTCACGACGATGATCGCCACGTCGGACTGGCGCCGCAGCACGCGGCAGACCTCGATGCCGTCCATGTCCGGCAGACCGAGGTCGAGCAGGACCACATCGGGCGGCGGTACGTGGGTGAGCGCACCGCGTCCGGAGCCGACGCTTCTCGCCCGGTATCCGGCTCGGTCCAGGCCGCGTACCAGCGACCCGGCGAGCCCCGGATCGTCCTCGACGACCAGCACCGTGAGCGCGTCGGGATCCGCCCTGGACCCGGTTTCCTGTTCCACAGCACCAAGCCTAGGACGACGTGGACGAGTCTCCGGGCCGGCGGATGGGCAAGGCACGCACGGGAGCGCTGCCGCATCCGCCTGGCTTTGCCACATCTGAAGCTTTCCTGAACGGCTCTCCGACGTGGCGCGACGCAAGCTGATGACATGGCGTACGCGAGCCGGAGGATCGCCTCGCGGCACTGTCTTCGCCCGAAGGAGGCCGGCCCATGTCCATGCCTGGACCCACACAGGACTCCGACCCGGCGCGGCGGCGCGAACACGGACTTCGGCGTGTGAGCACCACGACCCGCCGGACCGCCACCGCTGCGACGGCCGCAGCCCTTCTGCTCGGGGTTGGTTACGCTCACATGCTGCCGGGCATCTCTGCACCGGCGTCCGATGTGGTTGGCCACTCCTCCCGCAGCCTCCCGCAGCCCCGGGCCGGCGCCCCCGCCTCCACAACACAGCCGGCGCAGACGACGACCGGAGCGTCCTGAGATCCTGTTCCCACCGGTGGCGTGCGGGCATCGTGGTGTGTCAGGAAGCCGGGGCGTGCCCCGCGCCCCTCTCACCGCGCATGCGTCGGTCGACGGATGCGAGGAGCCACGCCGATGCGGCGAGGAGCCACGCCGATGCGGCCCGCATGTCTTCCGCCACGACCCGTCCTGCCACCGCTGCCGCCACGTCCGTGACGGGGCGGCACCCGGGCCCGCACTGCCAGTGCCTCGGGGCTACAGGCGAGCATCCTCCCTGACCTGCCCTTTTCGCCCGCGCATCGACGGCTGCCCCGGTCCACCGTCTTCTGAAGGCGATCGACAGGAGATGCAGTCAGTCGTCAGGGCGGCGTAGCGGCTTCGGCCGGGAGCTGCTGTGGCGAGAGATCACGGCCTGACGTCATGCGGATGCGGGCGGGGTGGGACCGTATCAGTGCCCGAGGCGCGCTGAGAGGGTCTTCGCCGCCTCGCTCACCACGGCGCCGAAGAAGGACTCGGATTCGTCAGTCAATCGGGTCATCGGGATGTTGACGCTGAGGCTCGCGATCGGCTCTTCGGCCGCACCCATGATGGCCGCTGCGACCGAGCCGACGTCGGACCGCCACTCGCCCCTGTTGGTCGCATAGCCCTGTGCTCGTATCCGCTCCAGCTCGGCGAGCATCCGGTCGGGGTCGGTGATGGTCGTGTCGGTGTAACGGGGAAGCCCCTCGGCGAGCAGCCGGCCGATCACCTCGGCAGGGCTGTGCGCGAGTACCGCCTTGCCGTTGGCGGACGCGTGGAGGGGCAGGGAATGCCCCAGGGACATGCTGGTGCGCACGGGCTTGGACGTCTCCAGCCGCTCGATGAGCACCATCTTGTTCCCTTCCCGAACGGTCAGGTGAATCGTCTCGTCGGTGCGCCGACGCAGTTCTTCCATCAGCGGTACGGCCGCGTCGCGCAGACCGAGGTCGCCGCTGGCGTGCCGGCCCACGTCCAGCGCTTTCGTGGTCACGACCCAGCGGGTGACCTCGCCTCCTGCGGGACGGATCCACCCCGCCTCGCCCAGCGTGCGCAGTGCACGCTGGACGGAACTCTTGGGCATGCCCAGAACGCGTGACAGCTCGCCGACGCCGATCGGCTGCCGCGTCGCGACCTCTTCAAGGACTCGCAAAGCGTTGAGAACGTTCTGCATCTCCATTGACTCCCTGATCGCTCGTCCCTAACCTCACCGTACCTTTTTACGGAACGGTGTGCCGTATTACGGCACAGAAGTTGGAGTGATCGCAAGTGACGACGCATACTGGGCGGCATTTTTTGCAGATCCCTGGCCCGACCAGCGTCCCCGACCGGGTACTGCAGGCCATCGCACGACCGACCATCGACCACCGCGGGCCGGAGTTCGCCGAGTTGGGACTGGACGTCCTGGAACGAGTCAAGCCGGTGTTCGGCACCAGCGGTCCCGTCGTCATCTATCCCTCCTCGGGGACCGGGGCGTGGGAAGCGGCGCTGGTCAACACGCTGAGCCCCGGCGACCGTGTGCTGGCGTTCGAGACTGGCCACTTCGCCACCCTGTGGCGCGGCATGGCCGAAGGCCTCGGGCTGGAAGTGGACTTCGTTCCGGGCGACTGGCGGCGTGGCGTGGACCCGCAGGTCGTCGCCGAGCGGCTGGCCGCGGACAAGGCCCACTCCATCGCGGCGGTGATGGTCGTTCACAACGAGACTTCCACCGGCGTCACCAGCCGTGTACCGGAGATCCGAGCGGCCATCGACGAGGCGGGTCATCCCGCTCTGCTCCTGGTGGACACGATCTCCTCGCTGGGATCGATCGACTACCGGCACGAGGAGTGGGGTGTCGACGTCACCATCAGCTGCTCGCAGAAGGGCTTGATGCTGCCCCCGGGGCTCGGCTTCAACGCGCTCAGCGAGAAGGCACTCGCCGCCGCCGAGCGGGCGCGGTCGCCGCGGTCCTACTGGGACTGGACACCCATTCTCGAGGCCAACCAGCACGGCTACTGGCCCTATACCCCGGCCACCAACATGCTGTACGGGCTGCGCGAGGCCCTGATCATGCTCGACGAGGAGGGCCTGCCCAACGTCTTCGCACGGCATGACCGTCATGCCGAGGCCACCCGGGCTGCCGTCCAGGGCTGGGGCCTGGAGGTGCTGTGCGCCGACGAGCGGGAGTACTCCAGTGTCCTGACCGCGGTACTGCTGGGCGAGGAGCACGACGCTGACAAGGTCCGTCGCATCATCCTGGACCGCTTCGACATGTCCCTGGGCACCGGCCTGAGCAAGCTCGCGGGACGGGTCTTCCGGATCGGCCACCTCGGTCACTTCAACGACCTGACCCTGGCCGGAACTCTCGCCGGCGTTCAGATGGGGCTCCAACTGGCAGGGGTGGACATCAACCCGGCCGGCCTGAGTGCCGCACTGGACCTGCTGCGCGCCGAGTGAACAGCGCAGTGCAACACCGGTAAGGAGGAAACGAGCAGTGACCACGGCCAGCAGTTCAAGGCCCGTCGGCGAACACGTCACCGCGCAGGACCTGATACGCAAGCTTGGGCGGGAACTCGACGGCGAGGTCGCCTTCGACGACTACACCAGGCACCTGTTCGCGCGGGACGCGAGCATGTACTCGATAACTCCGATGGGCGTGGTGTTCCCCCGCCACGCCGGGGACGTGGCGGCCACGGTCGCGGCGGCCGCCGAACACGGCGTACCCGTCGTCCCGCGCGGGGCCGGCACCAGCCTCGCCGGCCAGACCATCGGGCCCGGCCTCGTGCTGGACCTGTCCCGGCACATGAACCGCATACTTCAGATAGACCCCGACAACCGTACGGCCAGGGTCGAGGCGGGCGTGGTGCAGGACCAGCTCAACCGGGCCGCCGCTCCGCTGGGGCTGATGTTCGGCCCCGACACCTCGACCAGCAACCGCGCCACGATCGGCGGCATGATCGGAAACAACTCGGCGGGCAGCGGGTCGGTCCGCTACGGGATGACCATCGATCACGTACGTGAGCTGGACGTGGTGCTCAGCGACGCGAGCCGAGCCCACCTGGCACCGGTGAACGAGGCAGAGCGGGTACGCCGGGCGCAGGCAGCCACCCTCGAGGGCGACATCTACCGGCGGCTGCCCGAGATCCTGAACCAGAACGCCTCCTCGATCGCCGAGGGGTTCCCGAAGTTCTGGCGACGGGCCGGCGGCTACCGGCTGGACCGGCTCGCCGGGGACGAACCGTTCGATCTGGCCAAGTTCGTCGTGGGCTCTGAGGGCACGCTTGTGGTTGCCACCGAGGCCCTGGTCGACCTGGTGCCCAAGCCGCTTCATACGGTGATCGCCGTTGGTCACTTCACCTCCACGCCCGCCGCCATCGCGGCCACCGAGGATGCGCTGGCCTGCGATCCGGCCGCTGTGGAGCTGATGGACCGTACGATCCTGGAACTGTCCCGGCAGAGGCTGGAATACGCCTCGCTGGGCACCATCCTGGAAGGCGACCCCCAGGCGCTGCTCTTCGTGACCTTCACCGGGGACGACGAGCGCGGGCTTCGCGGGCAGCTGAAGCGGTTGACCGCGCTGTGGCAGCGCCACGGCCACGGCTACCACACGTTGGAGGCCGTCACGGCCGACCAGCAGGCCGCCCTGCTCAAAGTGCGCAAATCAAGCCTCGGCCTGCTGATGGCCGCAAGCGTCGGCTCACGCCGCCCGCTGGCCTTCATCGAGGACACCGCGGTCGATCCCGCGCACCTCGCCGAGTACACCCGGCGCTTCAAGGCGATCCTGGACCGCCACGACCTGACGGCCGGGTTCTACGGGCACTGCTCGGTCGGCTGCCTGCACATCCGCCCCTTCCTCGACCTGACCGATCCGGCCCAGGTGCTCACGATGCGCTCGGTCGCGGAGGAGATCAAGGACCTGGTCAGGGAGTACGGCGGCGTCAACTCCAGCGAGCACGGCGACGGGCTGGCCAGGAGCGAGTTCAACCGGGAACTCTTCGGCGACGAACTCTACGAGGCCATGCGCCAGGTGAAAGGCGTCTTCGATCCGCACAACCGGATGAACCCGGGCAAGATCGTGGACGCCCCGTCGATGACGGACAACCTGCGGGACGCGGCACTGCCACCGGCCACCCCGGTGCGGACGCGGCTGTCCTTCGAGGTGGTCGGTGGCATGCGCGGCGCGGCGGACCGGTGCATGAACATCGGGCTCTGCCGGAAGAGCGCCACCGGCACCATGTGTCCCTCGTACATGGCGACACTCCAAGAAGAGCACTCCACCCGCGGCCGGGCGAACGCGCTCGTCAACGCCCTGTCACAGCCCGATCCCCGGGCGGCACTGGGCGACGAACGGCTGCACGACATCATGGACCTGTGCCTGGGATGCAAGGCGTGCAAGAGCGAATGCCCCCTCGGCGTGGACATGGCCGCGCTCAAGACCGAAACGCTGTCACACCACCATGACCTGCACGGAACGCCGCTACGATCCAGGATCTTCGGTACGATCCGTTCGCTGAACCGCCTTGGCTCGGCGACCGCACCGCTGTCCAACCTGCCCGGGCGCATCCCACCGGTGCGCCGGCTGATGGACCGGCTCATCGGCATCACCCCCGCCAGGCCGCTACCGACGTTCGTGCGGGCCAACCTGCTGCGCTGGTTCAGCCGCCGCACGCCCACGGCACACCCCGTCACCCAGGGCACGGTCGTCTTCCTCGCGGACTCCTTCACCACCTTCACCGAGCCGGACATCGGCCGGGCGGCGATCGAACTGCTGGAACTGGCGGGATGGCAGGTCCACCTGGAGGCCGGCGGCTGCTGCGGCAGGTCCAGCCTGTCCAAAGGGCTCGTCGATGACGCCAAGCACAAGGCGCGCACGCTCGCCCAGGCGCTCACCGCTCGCGGGGAACCGCACTCGCCGATCGTGGGGTGCGAACCGTCCTGCCTGATGACTCTGCGCGACGAGCATCTGGCGCTGCTGCCCGACGACACGGCGGTCAAGGACGTCGCCGGCCGGGTGAAGCAGGTGGAAGAGTTGCTGACCGAAGCCATCGACGACGGACGGCTACGGCTGCGTGCGGACTCCTGGCTCGCCGGGCGCAGGCTGCTCTACCACGGCCACTGCCATCAGAAGGCCGAGGTCGGGACCGCCGCGACCATCGCGCTCCTCAAGCGGATCCCCGGAGTGACGGTCGAGGAACTCGACGCCGGATGCTGCGGCATGGCCGGATCCTTCGGATACGAATCCGAGCACTACCACCTGTCGATGACCGTCGGCAACGACCGCCTCTTCCCAGCCATCAAAGCGGCTTCCCCCGACACCGTCGTCGTAGCGACCGGTGTGTCCTGCCGGCAGCAGATCTCCCACGGCGGCGGACGCCGCGCCCTCCACCCTGTGGAACTCGTCCGCTCCGCGCTCCACACCACCTGACAGACCGGGTGGTCCCGGCTGAATTCCTCCCCGGAGGCGGGGCGCACGCGACGCTCAGCACCGCCGCCGGGGCCGGCACATCCGTATGACGTGTCACTGCCTGTCCGGCCTCGGCCGCGCCCTGCGCGAAAACCGCCGAGCGGCAGGCACATCGAGAAGGGAGACGACGCAGCTCGTCCCACGAGTCTCGCGTGCAGTCAGTGCGCTGAGACATCCGGCAGTTTGCACCTACAAGGAGGTAGGTCGTTGGCAACGCCGACATCCCTTTTGCGAGGGCGATCCCATATGAGGCGATGGACCAGAATTCTGCCTGTCATCGTCTTCGTCTACATCATCTGCTACATAGACCGAACGAACATCAGCTTCGCCCTGCCCCACCTCGAGGTGGACATGCACCTCTCCGGGGCCCAGGAGGGCTTCGCGAGCGGCGTCTTCTTCTGGGGTTACCTGCTGCTGCAGGTCCCCGGCGGCTACATGGCCGAGCGGTGGAGCGCGAAACGGTGGATCGCGATCCTGATGGTGCTGTGGAGCGTGGCCGCGGTGGCCTCAGGGCTGACGCACAACTACACCGAACTCGTACTCACCCGCTTCTTGCTCGGGGTGGCCGAGGGCGGCGTACAGCCCGCGCTGATGTCCACCATCCGGTCGTGGTTCCCGTTCGCCGAACGCAGCCGGGCATACGCGATCTTCAAGCTGTACACGCCGATCGCGGCAATCGTCGCCGCCCCGTTCTCCGGCATCATCCTGACGTACGCGGACTGGCGCTGGATGTTCATCATCCAGGGCGGCGCCCCACTCGTACTCGGGCTCGTCGCATGGCTCGCCATCATCCGCGACACCCCGGCGAAAGCCGAGTGGCTCTCGGCCAACGAGCGGGACTACATCGAGAAGGCCCGCACTGCGGAGGGCGAACCGCTCAAGAACCAGGGGACGTTCAAGGCGGCGTTCAGCAGCCCCATCGTGTGGCTGTTCGCCCTCATCTACACGCTGACCCAACTGGGTCTGCTCGGGCTTTCGATGTGGTTGCCGAGCGTGCTCAAAACGGCTTTCCACACCGACATGAAAGTCGGTGTGGTCGCGATGCTGCCCCAGATCGCAGCCGGCGCGGCGATCATTTTGATCGGCAGGTCCGCGGACCGCCGCGGCAGGCACGTCGCCCACATGGTCGCGGTCCTCGGCGTGGGAGCCGTGGTCCTGGCCGGGGCGGGTCTGATCTCGGCGCAGCAGAAGTGGCTCGTGCTGGGAGCGATGATCCTGGGCACTGCGGCGTCGATCGCCTGGTACGGACCGTTCTGGGCCACCGTCACCAAGCTCACGCCGGTGGCGGCCGCGGGTGCGGGCATCGGCATCATCAACGGGGTCGGCAACCTCGGTGGATTCTTCGGACCCTACATCGGGGGATGGCTCAAGGACATCAGCGGGGGATACGCCCTCACTCAGGTGTTCTTCGGCGCCGTCTTTGCGGTGGCGGCGCTGCTCGTCCTGACGCTGCGGAAGAAGCTGCGTGAGGCGACGAGTGTCCCGCCCATCGGTACCGAAACGGAGGGAGCGGAGGGACCACCCGCTGTCAGGCCTGCCTGACAGTTCCCTTCTCGCCCTGTCCTCTGTGTGCCGGGCGGCCGGAATCCGGCCGCCCGGCACACAGGCCCGACAGGTGCGGGAGCCGGCTTCGACAACTTTCGGGACAAGTACGGTCCACAGGGGCCGACAAGGGAGATGCGCGGTGCGGTTGGTCAGGTATCGCAGGGCAGAGCACACCGGACGTGGTGCGCTGATCGGCGAGTACATTCACGAGATGGGCGACACCTCGCTCGGCAGTTCACGGCCTGGCCCCAGGATCGCGGCGCTCGACGAGGTGGAGCTCCTCGCGCCCTGCGACCCGCGGGTCATTGTGTGTGCGGGAAGCAACTACGCAGGACAGATAGCGGAGAAGCAGCGGCCGTGGCCGACCCAGCCGCCGCTGTTCCTCAAGGCGCCCAATGCCGTGGTCGGCCCCGGTGCGGCGGTGGTCCACCCGGCCGGACTGCGCAGGCTGGAGTACGAGGGAGAACTCGCCGTCGTGATCGGCCGCACCGCCCGCGACGTTCCCGCGGCGTCGTTCGCCGACTACGTGCTCGGCTACACCTGTGCCAACGACATCACCGCGGACGACTGGCGCGCCGACGGGCAGTGGACCAGGGCCAAGAGCGCGGACACCTTCTGCCCGCTCGGGCCATGGATCGAGACGGACGTGGCCGACCCCGGAGCGCTGCGGCTGGACACCCTCGTCAACGGTCGTACGGTCCAGGACGGCTCCACCGCCGACATGGTCTTCGGCGTGGGTGAACTGCTGGCCTTCGTCACCCGCTGGATCACCCTGCAGCCAGGTGACGTACTGCTCACGGGCAGCCCCGCCGGCGTGGGTCCGCTGGTCCCGGGGGACCGGGTCGAAGTCCGGATCGAAGGCGTGGGAACACTGTCGAATCCGGTGGTCGGCGCGGAGCCGCTCGGCGAGCCGGGCACGACGTGAGCGTTCGACCCCGCCCCGGCCGATGAGTGTGCGCTCTCCTGTGGCCCAACTCCCGCCCGCGAAGCCGGCGGCACCCGTGGTGCAGGCGATGGTTCAGGCTGACTGAGCGCTGCGCGTCCCGCCCGTGGCACCTGGACGAGCCCGGAGACGGTCGACCGGGGTCGCTGGTGCGGGCGTCCCGCCGGAGGTCGACGCCGCCGTCGGTGGAGTACTCGTCGATCTCGCCCGGTTCATCGCTGGTGAGGTCGGGATTCTCCAGCGCGGCGACGTTTTGCAGTTCCTGCTCCGGGTGGAGGCCGGGGCCGCGATGGTGCGCAGGCACTGGAGTGCGGGTGCCGGTACATCATCCGGCCCGGGCACGCGGCATGTCGGTACTCGTGGGGGGTACCGCCGAGTCGGTCTCGTCGGCGTACCTCTTGGTGTCTGATGTGCGCTGGTTCGTTGATCGGTTGGGGGAGTGGGCGGAGCGGCGCGGCGCGGCTTGCTTCAGGGCTCGGTGCGGCCGGTGCTCGTCGTAGTGGGTCTCGAACTCGCGGAGCGCGTGGAGCAGGTGGCTCTGGTCCTGGGCCATGGTGCGGTCGACGTGTTCGCGTTGGCACGTCTGTATCCAGCGCTCCGTGAGGGAGTTCGTGCGCGCGGTCCGGATGCCGGTGACGACTCTCAGTCCGGCGTCGGCAGGGCGTTGAAGGCGGTCGTGAACTTCGAGTCGCGGTCAAGGATCAAGAACCTGGTCTCGCTGCCGGCGTCCTCGAGGGCCAGGAGGAGAGTGGGTCCGAGCCGCACGATCCTCTCCCGGCTACCGCTGGGAAGTGCCTCCATCGCGGTGGGGTGAGTGGCGGAGCAGACCGGCTAGCCTCACGCGGTCGGCATCGGTGAACGCGGGCTTGCCGACCCGGCGTTGCGGCACCGGCAGCAGATGGCGCAGCGCCGGATCGGCACCCGGACCCGTACCGGCCGGACCGGTGCACGTCATGGCCGGGGAACGCCCGCCGCGATCGCAGTCCGGCTCGCCACGAGGGCGGCAACTCCGCGCGCTGTCGCATTCATTGACGAGTGCATGGCCACTCTGTAGCTTCCTTTCAATCGATGCTGCAGTTTTTTCATCGAATCATGGGCGATTTCGCAAGATCAACATCGAGATTTTCGCGCAGTCGCCAGCTCACCGAGTTCGTCACCCCTCGCATCCGTACCCCCACCCCTCCAAGGAGCCGAGGACGAGGATGAGAACCACCGGAAGATCCTCCGCGCCGCCCGCGTCAGGCCGGCAGCGAACCGCCGTCGTCGCAGTGCTCGGCATGCTGGCAGCACTGCTGGCAGTGCTGCAGGCCGGACCCGCCCACGCCGCCGGGACCAACCTGGCGGCGGGCAAGACCATGAGCGCCGGCAGCTACACCCAGACCTACACGCCGGCCAACGCCAACGACGGCAACCAGGCAACCTACTGGGAGAGCGCCAACAACGCCTTCCCACAGTGGCTGCAGGTCGACCTGGGCGCGACCACCAGCGTCAACCAGCTCGTGCTGCAGGTGCCGGTGACCAACTGGCCCGCCCGCACCCAGACGCTGTCGGTCCAGGGCAGCACCGACGGCAGCAACTTCACCACCATCGTGGCGTCCGCCTCGTACACGTTCGATCCGGCCACCAACAGCACGGTCGCCATCAACTTCGCGGCGACCGGCACCCGTTACCTGCGAGCGCTGATCACGGCCAACACCGGATGGCCGGCGGCCCAGGTCTCCGAGTTCCAGGTGTACGGGCCGAGCACCGCCGACACCACGCCCCCCACCACGCCCGGCACCCTGTCCTACACCCAGCCGCAGGCCGGTCAGATCGCCCTGTCGTGGGGAGCGTCGACCGACGACGTCGGCGTCACCGCTTACGACGTCTACCGCAACGGCGCGCTGGCCGCAACCGTCAGCGGCACCACTTTGACCTGGACCGACAACCAGCCGGCCACGGCGACGGTGTCGTACTACGTCAAGGCGCGCGACGCCGCCGGCAACGTCTCGCCCGCCGGCAACACCGTCACCCGCACCGGCACCGGCGGCAGCGGCACCAACCTGGCGCTGCACAAGCCGATCACCGGCAGCCCGTACACGTACACCTACGCCCCGACGAACGCGAACGACGGCGACCTCACCACGTACTTCGAGGGCTCCTCGTACCCGAGCCGGCTCACCGTGCAGCTCGGCGCGAACGCCGACGTCACCTCCGTCGTGGTGAAGCTGAACCCGGCCTCGGCCTGGTCCACCCGCACCCAGACCATCCAGGTGCTCGGCCGTGAGCAGAGCGCGACGGACTTCACCAGCATCTCGGCCGCGCAGACGTACACCTTCGACCCCAACACCGGCAACACCGTCACCATCCCTGTGAGCGCCAAGGTCGCGGATGTCGAGCTGAGCATCACCAGCAACAGCGGAGCCCCCGGCGGCCAGGTCGGCGAACTCCAGGTGATCGGCACTCCGGCCCCCAACCCCGACCTCACGGTCTCCGCGTCCTCGTGGTCCCCGTCCGCCCCGGTGGAGACCGACTCGGTCACCGCGTCCGCCACGGTCGCCAACGTGGGCACCGCGGCCTCTCCGGCCTCCAACGTCAACTTCTACCTGGGCAGCACCAAGGTCGGCACCGCCCCCGTCGGCGCTCTGGCGGCCGGCGCCTCCACCACGGTGTCCACGGTGATCGGCGCGCAGACGGCCGGTACGTACCAGCTCACCGCCAAGGTGGACGAGGCGAAGAGCTTCATCGAGCTGGGCTACGACAACAACACCTACACCAACCCGAACAACCTTGTCGTCGCGCCGGTACAGAGCTCGGACCTGGTCGGAACCGTGGACTGGAGCCCGAACAACCCCTCGGCGGGCAACAGCGTCAAGTTCTCGGTGACGCTGAAGAACCAGGGCACGGTCGCCTCGGGCAGCGGTTCCCACGGTGTCACGCTCACCCTGCTCGACAGCACCGGCAAGACGCTCACCACCCTCACCGGCTCCTACACCGGCACGATCGCCGCCGGCGCCGCCGCTCCCCCGGTGAGCCTGGGCAGCTGGACGGCCGTCAACGGCAAGTACACGGTGCACACCGTGATCGCCGTCGACCCCAACGAGCTGTCGGTCAAACAGGCCAACAACACCAGTGACACCTCGCTGTTCGTAGGCCGCGGCGCCAACATGCCCTATGACGTGTACCAGGGCGAGGACGGCCAGATCGGCGGCGGCGCCGCCGTGGTCGGCCCCAACCGCACCATCGGCGACCTGGCCGGCGAGGCGTCCGGGCGCAAGGCCGTCACCCTGAACACCACCGGCGCCTACGTCCAGTGGACGACCCGGGCCAGCACCAACACCCTGGTGACCCGCTTCTCCATCCCCGACGCCCCCGGCGGCGGCGGTGCCACTGCCACCCTGAACGTCTATGTCGACGGCACCTTCCTGCAGACCATCACGCTGAACTCCAAGTACGCCTGGCTGTACGGCGCGGAGACCGGTCCGGGCAACAATCCCAGCGCCGGATCGCCGCGTCACATCTACGACGAGGCGCACGTGATGCTCGACCGGGCCGTGCCCCAGGGCAGCGTCATCAAGCTGCAGAAGGACTCGTCCAACACCTCGCAGTACGCGATCGACTACATCAACACCGAGCAGGTCGCCCCGGTCGCCAACCCGGACCCGAACGCCTACCTCACCCCGGCGGGCTTCGGCCAGCAGGACGTGCAGAAGGCGCTCGACACCGTCCGCCAGGACACCACGGGCAACCTCGTCGGCGTCTACCTGCCCGCCGGGCAGTACCAGACCACCGGCAAGTTCAACGTCTACGGCAAGGCCGTCAAGGTGGTGGGCGCAGGGCCCTGGTACACCCAGTTCAACTCCCCGACCACGTCGGACAACTCGGACGTCGGCTGGTCGGTGCAGAGCAGCGCCGACGGCTCGACCTTCCGGGGCTTCGGCTGGTTCGGCAACTACACCTCCCGCATCGACGGGCCCGGCAAGGTCTTCGACCTGACCGACGTCTCCAACATCACCGTCGACGACGTCTGGGTCGAGCACCAGGTGTGCGCCATCTGGGGCACCCACGTGAACGGGCTGAAGGCGACGAACATGCGGATCCGCGACACCTTCGCGGACGGCATCAACCTCACCAACGGCAGCCAGAACAACCTGGTGAGCAACAACGAGGCCCGGTCGACCGGCGACGACAGCTTCGCGCTGTTCGCGGCCCAGGACCACAACTCCTCGGACCTGACCAACAACACCTTCCAGAACCTGACCGCGCTGACGCCGTGGCGGGCGGCGGGAGTCGCCGTCTACGGCGGTGAGAACAACACCCTGCAGAACCTGTACGTGGCCGACACGCTGACGTATTCGGGCATCACCATCAGCTCGCTGAACTTCGGCTATCCCTTCCAGGGATTCGGCACCCAGCCGACCACCATCCAGAACGTCTCGCTGGTGCGCGACGGTGGTCACTTCTGGGGCGGCCAGGTGTTCCCCGCGATCTGGCTGTTCTCCGCGACCCAGCCGTTCCAGGGGATCCGGGTGAACGACACCGACATCGTCGACCCGACGTACGCCGGCATCATGTTCCAGACCGACTACGTCAACGGCACGGCCCTCAACCCGATCAAGGACACCGTCTTCACCAACACGTCCATCACCGGGGCACAGCAGAGCGGAGACGCCTACGACGCCAAGTCCGGCTACGGCATCTGGGCCAATCCGATGCCCGAGTCGGGACAGGGCCCGGCCGTGGGCTCGGCGACGTTCAACCACCTGACCCAGACCAACAACCACATCGACGTCTACAACCCGACCACGACCTTCACCATCAACGTCAATCCCTGACGGCAACACGCCCGGGGGCCGGCCCACAAGCGTGGGTCGGCCCCCGGGCCGTTGTGTGCATTGTCTTCTTTCAACACTCTGGGCAATATTTTCTTTGTCTGGATGGAAATCTTGCGACCTCTCATCATGCTCTGTACGGTCGGGGCGCCCGTCCCCCACATTCCCTGAAGGAGCATCCGATGCGTGAGATCCCAAGGCCTTTACGCGGCACGGGGCCGGTCCCGCGCCTGGCGGTGGCCCTTGTCGCCGCGCTTGGCATGGTGTGGATGTCCTTCGCGCCGGCCGACGCCGCCTCCCGCACCGCGGCCGCCCCACCGGCGTCGGCCGCCGGCGTGGGGGGGCGCCCCCCGCCCCCCCGGCGGCGCCCCCCCCCCCACCCCCCCCAAAGAGGCCCGGCCCGGCCCCCCGGCGCGCGGGGGCCCCCG
>NZ_JBFAWG010000049.1:0-58033 GCF_040680215.1 Streptomyces sp. NPDC052107 | reverse complement strand
ACGATCAGGACGGCAAGAGCCGTGTAACGGGAGACTGTTACGCACGGTTCTGTGGGGGCCGGAGGGTGAAACCCCCTCCGGCTACCCGACACGGCTCCGGGGCGGGGTTCAGGTCGTAGAGGCAGAGCGTTTCCGCTTGTCAGCCGGAGTTCGGCAGGGCCTGCATGCGCGCGGACGCGCCGGTGATTACGTGGGCGAAGGGCCAGTGCCGGGCGAAGCGGAGGCAGCGGCGGCGGCTGGTGGCCACCAGCTGGGCGGCGGCAGAGAACAGCCGCAGCCGCGGGCGTTCGGGCTGCCAGCAGCGGGCGTCGCCGGTGGGAGCGAGCATGGGCATCCAGGCCAGCAGGTCGAGGGCGACAAGCGTGCGGTGACGCGTGGTCTCCGCTCAAAAGTCCCTTCAGAGCGGGTCGTGTTCAGGCGACGCGCTGTCCCTCGGGATAGGCGCACGGCGCGCACATGCCGAGCGAGGGCGGGATGACGCATCCGGCATCCCGACCACACTCCGGGCACCTGCGGCGGGCGGCGTTGGCTTTGGCCAGGGGCGCCCACTTGGCGGGCGTCATCGGCCGGACGGGCTTTGCCTGCTCGATCGAGCAGAGGTGGGCGACCAGCGGTCCGCGGCGGCGCCGCGGACGCTCCAACCGGGCTGCCACGTTTTGCCCACCGGGCCGTAATCCGAGGGCGCGCAGTTGTCGGACCGTGGCCAGCCCCTCGGGAGCCAGGTGCCACCGGTAGACGGAAACCAGCGGGTTCGCAGAATCTGAGGGTTCACGTGGCAGGAACCCGCTCGTGGGGTGTGGGTTCTGGGGTGGGGAGGCACGCGGGTTCATGCACGACGTGTCACGCAAGATGAGGCCAATCGGTTGGGGAGGGCTCGGGGTGAGTTACGAATTGCAGGCGGTCATCGCGGGTGACGAGTTGCTGCGCGTCGCGTCGCGGGACGTGCCTGGATCCCACGTGGTGCCTCTGCGTCAGGGCCTGTCGCTGATGCCGATGACCGATGAGGTCTTCGATGCCGTCACGGACGGCAGCGACGGAGGAGACCTGGGGTTCTGGCGGCTGCCAGGGGGCTTCGACACGCTACTGGCTCAGTGGTCCGCCGCAGGGCCGATCGCCTATGTGGAGGCCGAATGCTTCGGCGGAGTCGGCGAGCAACGAGCCGCCGTCTGGGCTGACGGCGCACTGGCACTGGGGCCACTGGATGTGCCGACGAAGAAGCGGTTCTCGCGAGCAGTCAGCCCCATCTCCCGGGCTCTGCGGCGGCTAGGCGCACGAAGGAGCTTGGGCGAAGACGAGTTCGAGGCCGTGGGGCTGGACCGCCACCGCAACAACGAGGACTGGATCTCCAGCGCCTGCTAGGCCTGGGTGGGATCGATGGTGAAGCGCTCGGGTCAAGCCGTGCGGACGTAGTGGATCGCGGTGTGCGAGGTGATCCCGAACAGCCGCATCAGCCGGATCGGGTCGGCTGTTTCTCGGGCCTCGTCGAGGAACCGGTCCTGCCCGAGCTGGGTGGGGTTGATGCCGATCCGGTCGCTGAGCGCTTTGAAGGCCGCTGAGCACCGACCCCTACCTGATCGTCAGCCCCATCACCGCCCTTCACGTCGACAGACCCGCAGGCGGCCCCTCCAACGACCTGCTGGCACTACAACTGTAGTGCCAGCGACGGCTGTAGTGCCGGGGGAGACCCCCTCTGACCAGCTCAGGAGCAGAGGTTCACGTGCCGGACGGCCAGGACGTGCCCCGCCGCGTCGATGAGGCGGCTACGGGCGAGGTGTCCGCCGGCCACCGCATTGGTGATCGCCGTGGCGATCGCGGACGTCTGGGAGCTGACGTTGCCCCCCAGGTCGAACATGACCATGTCGGCGCCGGAGCGCAGGGCCTGGACGGCGGCGGTGGGAACGCTGAAGCCGGCGGCGGAGATCGCCTTGGCGCTGAGCGAGTCGGTGACCACCAGCCCCTTGAAGCCCAGCTTGCCGCGCAGTTCCGAGGTGATGGCGGTGGGTGACAGGCTCGCCGGGTTGGTGCCCAGGCCCGGCACGACGTTGTTGGAGACCATGATGGCCGGGGCGCCGGCCTTGATGGCCGCCGTGAACGGCGGGATGGCCACCTTTTGCAGGGTGGACCAGGGCAGGGTGTGGGCGGGGCCGAAGTCGGAGTTGTAGCTGGAGCCGCCGAGGCCCGGGAAGTGCTTGACGACGGGGATCACGTTTCCGGCGCGCAACCCGTTCATGTACGCGACACCGTCCTTGGAGACAACCGAGGTGTTGCCGCTGAAGGACCGCCATCCGTCGGGGTTGGTCTTACTGGGGGCCACGTTCCTGCCGTCGACGTCGACCACCGGCGCGAGGTCCATGTTCACCTGGGCGGCGGCCATCTTGGTCGCGACCTTGGTGACGTTCTGCTGGATCTGGGCCGGGGTCCAGTGCGCGCCCATGTACGCGGCCCAGGGCAGGGATCCGACGAGGTTCGCCATGCGCTGGATGCCGCCGCCCTCCTCGTCGGTCATCACCAGCAGGCCCAGGTGGCCCGGTACATGGGTCTTCAGGGCGGTCAGCCGGGAGCCGAGGTCGGACGGCGCCTTGCTGCCGAACAGCAGCACACCGCCCGCACCGGCGCTCACCTCGGAGGTGACGTCGGAAACCGAGGTCTCCGACACCGGGACGGCGACGGTCAGCATGGCCAGCCGGCGGTTCGACCACCCGGCCAGCTTCGTGCTGTTGGTGCACGCGGTGGTGGCGGCGGTGGTGGAGAGGTTCGGGGCGAGGGACGGATGGGGGGAGGAAGGCGTGGCGGACGGGGTGCGGGACACGCCGGGGCCACTGGAGTGCCCGGTCGCCTTGGGAGTGCCCGCACCACAGCCCGCCAGGAGCATCGCGGCCACGGCGGCGGTGCTCAGTCTTCGTGCTGTCCCGGCCCGGCCGGGGAGCCGCGGCGATGCGCTTGTGCAGTCACGGTACGTCGGAAGATTCATCGCCGGCCTCCTTCGGGGGAGACGCGACGGTGGCCGTCGCGTCTCGGGCCGCATCAGCATGAGGTGTGGCTTACGACGCGTGAGATGCGCCCAGTGCGGTATTTGTTCGCTGGTCCACGGTCGGAGTACCAGGATCTCGCGCCTCGGAGCCGGACGAAAGTCCAGCCGACGTGAGTGGGGGCGGTTCAGGAGCCCCGGACCCTGTTCGGTCGCATCCCGCTGGTCGCACTTCCGGGTCTCTTCACTAGAATCGAACGTGTGAACGATGACCGTCCGCTGACGCGTCTCGACATGCTGCGTTTCGCCCGCCGCGTCGTCGAACATCAGGCCGCGCGGCAGCTCGCCCTGATGGACCGGTGGATCGCGGACGAAGAACGCCGGGAGGCCGAACGGCAACGCCGCCTCGCCACCCGGCAGGCCGCTCCGGACTGGCTGGTCGAGCGCGGGCTGAACGGCCGCACCGCGGTGTACGTCCACGTCGGCGGCTGCGCGAGCGCCGGCGGGCGTGCCAAGGGCGTCGGCCGGGACCAGGCGGTACACGCACTCACCGAAGGAGAAATCGCCGCATGCCCGCTGTGCCGCCCCGACACCGCGTTGGGAATACTGGAATGACCGGTCCGGGTGCGGGCCCGGACGGTCCGGACGATGCTGGAGCCATGGCCGGGAAACGCCCCATCATCGTGCACCTGCCGTCCCCGACCGGCGGCCGCCGGGTCCGGGTGGACGGCGAGATCCTCGGCCTGGCGCACAACGTGGGGGACTTGGTGGAGTTCCTGCGCCGCGCGGGGCTGGAGATCGAGCCGGAGCAGGTGGCCGACTCGCCGCTGATCGACTGGCGCGGGGTGGGCCCCGATCACTGGGAAGCCGAGACCCGCACCTGACAGCGGCGTCGGCAGCGGTGTCGCGTCCGAGTCGGTGCGGGCACACTGACGGCATGTCCTCCCGACGCAGAACCTGTCCTGTGTGCCACCGCGACATCGCCGTCGTCGCGGGCCGCTACGCGCGGCACGACCCGCCCGGGGCGCGGGAGAACGGGGAACTCGTCTCCTGCGCCGGGTCACGGCAGCAGGCGCAACTCGGGGCGGTCCAGCCGGCGTTGGACGGATACGCCGTACCGGAGTTTCCCGGGCAGCTGCCTCTGTTCTGAGTCACGAAGAGTCGGAGGGGGGCCGACTTGTAGGTGAGGGGCGGGTGTTCGTGGGGACCTGACGGGGCGACAGGGCCGTGCTGACGGCTCGGTGGCGGGGTCTGTCGGTTCAACGGCCGGTGGCGGGCCTCAGTTCCCGGCCACCGCCTTCACCGCGACCGACACCGGCGTCGATCCGCTGATCAGCTCCAGCGTCAGGCCGGTCGTCGCCGGGGTGTCCACCAACTCCGCGAGTACGGCGGCCACATCGTCCCGGGGAATCGCGCCGCGCCCAGTGTGCGCCTCCAGCCGGACCTGACCGGTACCGGCGTCGTCCGTCAGCGAGCCGGGGCGCAGGATCGTCCAGTCCAGGGCCTCCTGGCGGGTGACGTACGCGTCCGCCTCGCCCTTGGCGCGCAGGTACACGTCGAAGACGTCGTCGCCCTGGTGCGCGGGATCCGCGCCCATCGAGGACACGACCAGGAAACGGCGCACCCCCGCGCGAACGGCCGCGTCCGCGAACAGCACCGCCGCGCCCCTGTCCACCGTGTCCTTGCGGGCCGCCCCGCTGCCCGGGCCCGCGCCGGCCGCGAAGACCGCCGCATCGGCGCCCTGCAGGTGCGCCGCGACCTCCTCCACCGAGGTGGACTCCAGGTCGAGCAGCATCGGTTCGGCACCGGCCGCCCGCAGATCGTCGCCCTGTTCCGCCTTGCGGATGATCCCCGCGACCTCGTCCCCGCGCGCGGAGAGCAGGCGCTCCAACCGCAGCGCGATCTGTCCATGACCACCAGCGATGACAATGCGCATGATTCCGACCGTACGCCGGAAGGGGTGCATCCGCCGCACGAGTTAACCGGTGTGGCGGGACCGCGCCGGGCTCACGCCCACCGGCCCGCGCCGGGCGCGCACGAGTACGCGCCCGGCACGCACACCCACCCGCGCGCCCCAGGCGGCCCCCACCCCGGACCGCACCCGGAACCATGCCCGGTCACGACAACTCGCCCCGCCCCTGCCGCGGCAACCCGGGTTCCGCCGCGGCCGCCGAGTTGCAGTACTCCCGTACCGCGCTCGTGCGGGCCACCACCCGGCCCCGGTGGACCACGATCCGGCTGTAGGCCAGGGACAGGGCGCCGGCCAGGCGGTTGCCGCGTACGGCGAGCAGGTCGGCGGGGAAGCCGGCCTCCACGCGTACCTCCGGCAGGCCCAGCATCACGCGGGCCGAAGTGCTGACGGCGTCGTAGGCGTCCTCCGGGCGCAGGCCGTGGGTGGAGGCCAGGAGGTAGGCCGCCTCCAGGGGATCACCGCGGCCGACGGGGTTGGAGGCGTCGCGCAGGGCGCCGCTGCCGGCCGACACGCGCACCCCGGCCGCGCGCAGCAGCCGTACCGGAGCGGCGCTCCGGCGGTCGGTTCCGCAGCAGCCACCCTGGGGCAGGCACACGACCGTCACACCGGCGGCCGCGAGCTGGTCGGCGGCGCGGGAGGCGGCCTCGGTGGGGAGGCGAGCGAGACCGGCGCACGGCCCGATCGTCACGCCGGGGCGTAGGCCCCCGGCCATGGCCGCGAGCCGGGACAACCGGGCCGGATCGGAGGCGTCCGTGTGCAGATCCACCGCGCAGCCGTGCTCGGAGGCCACGTCCAGGACGGTCTCCACATAGCCCGTGGGATCGGGGTCCAGGTCGGGGCAGCCGCCCACCACGGAGGCGCCCATCTTGAGCGCGTCGCGCAGTATCGCCAGCCCGTCTGCCCCGGCCACCCCGGTCAGCAGCCGCGGCATCGCCACCGTCGTCAGTTCGGCGAGCCCCCGTAGCGAGCGCCGCGCCTGCAGAACGGCGCCCAGCGCACCGAGCCCTTGTACGTCGCCAACGCGCACGTGCGTGCGTGCCGCCGTGGCCCCGTGGCCGAGCTGCAGCAGGGCCGCCTCCGTCGCCCGGCGCTGGACGTCCTCGGGGGCGTACGACACGGGGCCGGGGTGCTCGGCGGACAGCGCGGTGTCACCGTGGGCGTGCGGTTCGGCCGGGGCCGGGAGGAGCAGGTAGCCGCTCAGGTCCACGCGCGTGGGGCCCGTCCGGGCGGGGCCCGGCGCCAGACTGCCGGCCGTGCCCACCGCCTCGATGCGCCCGCGGCCCAGCCGTACGTCCACCGTCCGGCCGTCGGTGAGCCGCGCCCCGCACAGCAGCAGGGCGGCCGGGTCGGACTGGCCCGAGGATCCCGAGGAGTTCGACGGCGGATGGGGCTGCGGCTGGCTGTCGGGCATCGCGCTCCAGGATGGGGGCCGGGGGCTCGGGCGGGGCTGCGTGAGACACCGGGGCCTGGGCCCAAGATCACGCAGGGCGAGTCGAGCCTAGGGTGGCGAACGGCGCCGGTCGCGCAGGAGCGCAATAGTCGTACCGGTGTGGTCCACCCTTGGCAGTACACGCATCGCCCACCCGCGTGGCCTCCGGCTCTCCCCGACGACGGCCACGACAGTCCACGCGCGTGGCCCCGCCTCTCCCGGCGACGCCCACGCGCGCGTGGCTCGCTTTCCGTGCCGCCCGTGCTCGGCGCCCGACGACGTCCACGCGCGCGTGCCACCACTCCCGCTCCGTGTGGCACCCGCCGATCGGCCCCCACGCGTACGGCCCATGAGCACTCACCCGCTACCCGTGGGCCCCCGCCCAGCGACTCATGAGGTCACTGCGAGCCCTGGGATGAGGGGTGTCGCGGGCTGCCGGATACGGATTTGGGTGAACGGCGGCGGACCGTGTAATGTCTTCATCGCTCGCCCCAATAGCTCAGTCGGCAGAGCGTCTCCATGGTAAGGAGAAGGTCAACGGTTCGATTCCGTTTTGGGGCTCTGGTGTGAGAGGTTCCCGTCGAAAGGCGGGGCCCGATCGCATCGCAGCGGTGTAGCTCAGTCGGTAGAGCAAGCGGCTCATAATCGCTGTGTCACCGGTTCAAGTCCGGTCACCGCTACTGACAGTAGCCGATTGCGGGGTCGGTCCTTCGATCGGCTACTCTTTCTTGCGTTGAATTAGTCCACCCGTTCGTCTTAGGAGCACTCACGTGGCTGCCACCGACGTCCGCCCGAAGATCACGCTGGCCTGCGTGGAGTGCAAGGAGCGGAACTACATCACCAAGAAGAACCGGCGTAACAACCCGGATCGTCTTGAGATGAAGAAGCACTGCCCGCGTTGCAACGCGCACACCGCGCACCGCGAAACGCGATAAAACAGGCTCGTCCGCGAGGCCGTCCCCTTCCGAGGGGGCGGCCTCGCGGCGTTTCACCGCTTCACCGGCGCTCCGGGCAGCACCGGCACTCCGGCGCCAGCGGCGCTTCGGCTTCACCCGCGCTTCAGCGGCCCGAGGCTGACCCGTCCCCCCGCACATTCCCCGGCGGGATTCCGGCTAATTTGGGGCCATCACAGCAGACATCAGGAGGTGCCGGGCCATGGCGCTCGACCAGTCCTTCGTTGGACGGACCTACCCACCCACCGCGCCCTATGAGGTGGGCCGGGAGAAGATCCGCGAGTTCGCCGAGGCGGTGGGCGAGACCAACCCGGTCTACACGGACCCGGAGGCCGCGAAGGCGTTCGGTCATTCCGATGTGATCGCCCCGCCGACGTTCGTGTTCGCCATCACCTTCCCGGCCGCGGGGCAGATCGTCGAGGACCCGCAGCTCGGTCTCGACTACAGCCGCGTGGTGCACGGCGACCAGAAGTTCGCCTACAGCCGCCCGGTGCGCGCCGGCGACCGGCTCAGCGTCACCTCCACCATCGAGGGGATCAAGTCCCTCGCGGGCAACGACATCCTGGACATCCGCGGTGAGGTGCACGACGAGGCGGGCGAGCACGTCGTGACCGCCTGGACCAAGCTCGTGGCCCGCGCGGCCGAGGAGGCGTGAGGACCTGATGACGGCGAAGATCGCGTATGACGACGTCGAGGTCGGCACCGAACTGCCGGCGCAGACCTTTCCCGTGACCCGCGCCACGCTCGTGCGCTACGCGGGTGCCTCCGGGGACTTCAACCCGATCCACTGGAACGAGAAGTTCGCCAAGGAGGTCGGCCTGCCGGACGTCATCGCGCACGGCATGTTCACCATGGCCGAGGCGATCCGCGTGGTCACCGACTGGACCGGGGACCCGGGCGCGGTCGTGGAGTACGGCGTCCGGTTCACCAAGCCCGTCGTCGTGCCGAACGACGACCAGGGCGCGCTGATCGAGGTCGGCGGCAAGGTCGCGGCCAAGCTGGACGACAACACGGTGCGCGTGGACCTGACGGCGACCAGCGACGGCCAGAAGGTGCTGGGCATGTCCCGTGCGGTCGTACGGCTGGCCTGACGGAGCCACCGGAAGCAGTGATGTAAGGGGCGTCCTCTCTGGTGGGGCGCCCCTTACGTGCGTCCGGGGACGAGGGGCTTGCCAAGTTAGTGATTGAGTACTAACTTACTTCTCATGCCCAGGATGAGTGCAGAAGAGCGACGCGAGAGTGTCATTCGCGCGGCGATCGCGGAGTTCGCCCAGAAGGGCTACTACGGCACCTCCACGGAGGCGATCGCGACCCGCGTGGGTGTGTCGCAGCCGTACCTCTTCCGGCTCTTCACGGGCAAGAAGGCGATCTTCGCCGCCGCGTCGCTCCGGTGCGTGGAGGACACCTGTCGGGTCTTCGAGGAGGCGGCCAAGGGGCTGGAGGGCGAGGATGCCCTGCACGCCATGGCGAACGCTTATGTGCGGCTGATCACGGAGCAACCCGAGAAGCTCCAGATGCAGATGCAGACGTACATCACGGTCGCGGCCGCCGAGGCGGAGGGCGACCGCGAGTTCGGTGAGGCCGTACGGTCGGCCTGGATGAAGCTCTGGGACACCGTGCACCTGCCGCTCGGGGCGGACGACAACGAGACCACGACGTTTCTGGCGTACGGGATGCTCATCAACACCCTCACGGCCATGGGGTTTCCGCCCGAACACCGGGTCTGGCAGGGGATGTATCCGTCGGCCCAGGTCACCGGCCGGCTGGAGAAGTAGCGGAACGAGGTGGATCGCCCGCCTCTTTTCCTGCCCATAAAAGTTAGTCATCAATAACTAACTAGATCGCTCTCTGGGGGAGAGATGTCACAGGAGAACGCAACGAAGGGCGGCCGCGGAAGCGCCGCCTGGGCCCTCGTCATCACCAGCGTCGCCGGCTTCATGGCGGCCCTCGACAACCTCGTCGTCACCACCGCCCTGCCCTCCATCCGCAAGGACCTCGGCGGCGCCCTGGACGACCTCGAGTGGACCGTGAGCGCCTACACGCTCACCTTCGCCGTCCTGCTGATGTTCGGCGCGGCGCTCGGCGACCGCTTCGGGCGCCGCCGGCTCTTCATCGCCGGACTCGCCGTCTTCACCGGGGCCTCCGCCGCCGCGGCCATGGCCCCCGGCATCGGCTCCCTGATCGCCGCCCGCGCGGTCCAGGGCGTCGGCGCGGCCGTGATGATGCCGCTCACGCTGACCCTGCTGACCGCGGCCGTACCCGCCGCCAAGCGCGGGATGATGTACGGCATCTGGGGGGCGGTCAACGGACTCGCCGTCGCTTCCGGACCGCTCATCGGCGGCAGCCTCACCGAGCACGTCTCCTGGCACTGGATCTTCTGGCTGAACGTGCCGCTCGGCCTGATCACGCTGCCGCTCGCCCGGCTGCGCCTCGCCGAGTCCCACGGCACCGGCGCCCGGCTCGACGTCCCCGGCACCCTGCTCGCCAGCGGCGGCCTCTTCGGGATCGTCTACGGCCTGGTCCGCGGCCCCGCCGACGGCTGGACCGACACCGTGGTCATGACCGCGCTGTTCGCGGGCGGCGCGCTGCTGGCCGGGTTCGTCCTCTACAGCTCCCGCGCGGCCCACCCCATGCTGCCGATGCGGCTGTTCCGGTCCCGCGCCTTCTCCGGCATCAACGCCGCCAGCCTGCTGATGTTCGTCGGCATGTTCGGCTCGATCTTCCTGCTCAGCCAGTACATGCAGGGCGTGCTCGGCTACTCGCCCACCGAGGCGGGCCTCAGGATGCTGCCGTGGACCGGCATGCCGATGCTCGTCGCGCCGATCGCCGGAATCCTCTCCGACCGCATCGGCGGCCGCCCGGTCGTCGCCGCGGGCCTGTTCCTGCAGGCCGTCGGTCTCGGCTACATGGCCGCCGTGGCCACCACGGACGCCTCCTACGCCGCCCAGCTGCCCGCCCTGGTCATCAGCGGGATCGGCATGGCCCTGTACTTCGCGCCGGCCGCCAATCTGGTGATGTCCAGCGTCCGCCCGCAGGAGCAGGGCATCGCCTCCGGCGCCAACAACGCGCTGCGCGAGGTGGGCGGCGCGCTCGGCATCGCGGTGATGTCGTCGATCTTCTCCGCGCAGGGCGGCTACGAGAGCGCGCAGAGCTTCGTGGACGGCCTGCGGCCCGCCCTGGTCACCGGCTCGGCGGTGGTCGCCCTCGCCGCGGTCGCGGCCCTGGCGATCCCGGCCCGGCGCAGCGCCGCCCGCCGCGCCGCGGGGGACGGGCGGACGCCCGCGACCGCCCCGGAGGCCGCTGCCGCCGAGGCTCCCGCCCCGGAGGCCGCCGCCCTGGAGAGCACCGCCCGCTGAGACCCGGACCGGAACCTCGCCATCCTCGTCACAAGGAGTTCGCGATGCCCGCTCTCCCCGCTCTGCCCTGGATCGTGCCGAACACCCCGCCACAGGGCACCGAGGTGCCACGTCTTCGCCTCGCGCTTCGAGACGCGTTCCCTGTGGGGCGCCCTCCGCTTCCTCGCCCGCACCCCGGCCGTGTGGCGGCAGGTAGGCAAGGCACCCGGCGCCTACGGAGCCTCCCTCAAGGCACAGCCACTGCGGCGGACCTTCTGGACGCTGTCCGCCTGGGAGTCCGCCGACGCCCTGAAGGGATTCGCCCGCTCCGGTGCCCACCGGCCCACCTCCCGCGGGCTGGCGTCCCAGATGCGTGACGTCGCCGTCGCCACCTGGCAGACCTCCGGCGACGAGTTGCCGGTGAGCCGGGAGGAGACCGAGCGGCGGCTCAGGTAGCCCGCCGGCCGGCAGTCGCGGTACGTCGCCCATGCGCGCGTGGCCTTCGAGAGGAGACCACGCGCGCGTACCCGTGCGCCAGGCGTGGTGCGGAACCGCCTTCCGTCACCGCTCGGCGGCCGCCGCCCGCGTGGATGCGGTGCTGTCGGAGGCGTCTCGTAGTCTTGGGCCCGTGCAGGTACTCCACGACGCCCCTCTTGCCCCGCTGACCACCTTCCGGCTGGGCGGTCCCGCGACGCGGCTGGCCACTGCGGTGACCGACGCCGAGGTGATCGCCGCCGTCCGTGAGGCCGACGACAGCGGGACGCCGCTGCTGGTCATCGGCGGTGGATCGAACCTGGTCATCGGCGACAAGGGCTTCGACGGCACCGCCCTGCGCATCGCCACGCGTGGTGTCGAGCTGCGCGGTACGACGCTGGAGCTCGCGGCCGGCGAGGTGTGGACCGACGCCGTCGCCCGCACGGTCGAGGCAGGGCTCGCCGGCATCGAGTGCCTGGCCGGCATCCCCGGGTCCGCGGGCGCCACGCCGATCCAGAACGTGGGCGCCTACGGCCAGGAGGTCTCCTCCACCATCACCGAGGTCATCGCCTACGACCGGCGCGCCGGCGAGACCGTCACGCTGACGAACGAGGAGTGTGCCTTCTCGTACCGCCACAGCCGCTTCAAGGCAGACCCCGAGCGCCATGTCGTGCTGCGCGTCCGCTTCGAGCTGGAGGACGCGGGCGGGCTCTCCGCGCCCGTGAAGTACGCCGAGGCGGCCCGCGCGCTCGGCGTCGAGCCGGGAGACCGGGTGCCGCTGGCCGCAGCCCGCGAGACCGTGCTGAAGCTGCGTGCCGGGAAAGGCATGGTGCTCGACGCCGAGGACCACGACACCTGGTCCGCCGGGTCCTTCTTCACCAACCCGATCCTCACCGACGAGCAGTTCGCCGCGTTCCACGCGCGCGTGCGCGAGCGGCTGGGCGACGGCGTCGAGCCGCCCGCCTACCCGGTGGGGGAGGGCCGTACGAAGACCTCCGCGGCCTGGCTGATCGACAAGGCTGGCTTCACCAAGGGCTACGGCACCGGACCGGCCCGCATCTCCACCAAGCACACCCTCGCCCTCACCAATCGGGGCGCCGCCACCACCGAGGACCTGCTGGCCCTGGCCCGCGAGGTGGTCGCCGGCGTCCGCGAGGCCTTCGGGATCACCCTCGTCAACGAGCCGGTGACGGTCGGCGTCGGCCTGTAGGGCCGACAGGATCCCGAAGACACCGCGGCCTCCGCGCGGTCTAGTACGCCACCCCCACCCCCTGTTTCACCGTTCCCTCGTCGTCGATCATCGCCAGCATCGCGTGCGCGACGTCGGCGCGCGCGATGAAGCGGCCCTTGCGCGGGAAGCCGCCGACGACCGTGCGGTAGCGGCCGGTGAGCGGCTTGTTCTGCAGGCGAGGCGGCCGTACGGACGTCCAGTCCGTGCCGCTGCGGGCCAGCTCGGCCTCCATCCCGCGCAGGTCGGTGTAGACGTCCTTCAGGACGGCCGACACCAGACCGCGCATCGCCCGATCCAGCGCGCCGTCGCCCTCGGGGTCGGGGCCGACGGGACCGGCGCTGACCACGAGCAGCCGTCGTACACCCTCCGTCTCCATGGCACGCAGGACCGTACGGGTCAGCCGGGTGGCGACCCCGGCGTCATTGCGGCTGCGTGCGCCCAGGCCGGAGAGGACCGCGTCCCGGCCCCTGACGGCGGTGCGCAGTTCCTCGGGGTCCGTGAGGTCGGCGCGGAACACCTCCAGCGCGTTCCCCGTGACGTCGAGCCGCGCCGGATCGCGGACCACGGCCGTCACCCGGTGGCCGGCGCCGAGGGCCTGACGCACGATCTCCCGGCCGATGCCGCCGGTGGCGCCGAAAACGGTGAGGTTCATGTGTGCTCCCGTACTCGGGATGGGTGGGTGAGTATTCACTCACTCCTGCTGACATCTAGAGTGGGTAAGCACTCACCCATCCGTCAAGCCCGATTGGACGCCCATGGAGCCGAAGCCGGCGCGTGTCCGCATCCTCGACGCCGCCCACGAGCTCATGCTCACCGTCGGACTCGCCCGCGCCACCACCAAGGAGATCGCCCGCGCGGCCGGCTGCTCCGAAGCGGCCCTCTACAAGTACTTCGACAGCAAGGAGGAGCTGTTCGTGCGCGTGCTCGCCGAGCGGCTGCCCCGGCTCACCCCTCTGCTCAACAGCCTCGCCGCCGAACCGGGACAGGCCACCCTGGAGGGCAACCTCACCGAGATCGCCCGCCAGGCCGCCCTCTTCTACGAGCAGAGCTTCCCGATCGCCGCCTCCCTGTACGCCGAGACCCAGCTCAAGCGCCGCCACGACGACGCCCTGCGCACGCTCGGCTCCGGCCCGCACCGGCCCATCCAGGACCTGGACGCCTACCTGCGCGCCGAACAGGCCGTCGGCCGCGTCCGCGCCGACGCCGACACCTTCGCGGCCGCCTCCCTGCTGCTGGGCGCCTGCGCCCAGCGTGCGTTCGCCTACGACGCGACCGGCACGGGGGAGCGGCCGTCGGTCGACGAGTTCGCCGCGCGGCTCGCGCGGACGCTGCTGGGCGGAATCTCCGTTGCGCCGGCCTCGGCGTGAACTTCACGCTGAGGGCATGACAAACGCCTCCGGAATCACGGACGTATGCGGCTGAGGCTGCGCGAGTTCGGGCCCCGCACCGGCCCGCACGAACACCGGGTCGTCCAGCCCCGGCAGCCCCTGCGCCACACCTCGCTGCGCGCCCCCGAGCCCATCGGGCTGCTGCTCGGCGACCACGACGGACTGAGCCGGCTGGCAGGCCTGTTCTCCCTCGCCGCCTACTCCCGGCACACGATCGTCCACGTGCCGCTGCGCGATGGCGTCCCGCCCGACGAGGGCATGGGCGAGCTGGTCGACCTCGTCCTGGCCCACCACTCGCTCGGGCTGCGCGCCGGCCAGTGGCCCGAGCTGCGCCGGAAGCTGCGCGCGGGCACCCCGCTGACCGTCCGGACGGACGAGGCGCGCACCGCGCGGGACGCCGCCGTCTGGCGCGAGCACTGTGAGCGGCCCGGCTTCCGGGACGTGCTGCGGCACGACACGCACGCGCGTACGTTCTTTCTCTTCGGCAGCCGGGACGTGTTCGCCGAGACGGCCACCTGGTTCGCGCACGCCGCGGGCAACGGGCCGTACCAGAAGAACGTCGCCAGGGGACACGCCACGCTGATGGCCGAGCTCCCGGCACTGGTCCAGCCGCCCGGCGGCGGGCACCCGATCGACGTACTGGTCTGCTTCAAGCCCTATCCGCCCTACGCCCACTTCAGACGGCCGGGCGAGCCCGCCGCCCGGCTCAGGCGGCCGGGCGGGCCAGCCAGTCGTCCACGCCGGCCAGCAGCCGTGCCCTGACGTCCTCCGGGGCGGCCGAGCCCCGCACCGACTGGCGGGCCAGCTCGGCGAGTTCGGCGTCCGAGAAGCCGTGCGCGTGCCGGGCGATCTCGTACTGGGTGGCCAGCCGGGAGCCGAACAGCAGCGGGTCGTCGGCGCCGAGCGCCATGGGCACGCCGGCGTCGAAGAGCGTCCGCAGCGGCACGTCCTCGGGCTTCTCGTACACGCCGAGCGCCACGTTCGAGGCCGGGCACACCTCGCAGGTCACGCCCCTGTCGGCCAGCCGCTTCAGCAGCCGCGGGTCCTCCGCCGCGCGCACCCCGTGCCCGATCCGCGAGGCGTGCAGGTCGTCCAGGCAGTCGCGCACCGAGGCCGGGCCGGTCAGCTCGCCGCCGTGCGGGGCCGACAGCAGACCGCCCTCGCGCGCGATGTGGAAGGCCCGGTCGAAGTCCCGCGCCAGGCCCCGCCGCTCGTCGTTGGAGAGCCCGAAACCGACCACGCCCCGGTCCGCGTACCGCACCGCGAGGCGGGCCAGCGTCCGGGCGTCCAGGGGGTGCTTCATGCGGTTGGCGGCGACCAGCACGCGCATGCCGAGCCCGGTCTCCCGGGATGTCGTGTCCACCGCGTCCAGGATGATCTCCAGCGCGGGGATCAGACCGCCCAGCCGGGGCGCGTACGACGTCGGGTCCACCTGGATCTCCAGCCAGCCCGAGCCGTCCTTCAGGTCCTCCTCGGCGGCCTCCCGGACCAGGCGCTGGATGTCCTCCGGTCGGCGCAGGCAGGAGCGCGCCGCGTCGTACAGCCGCTGGAAACGGAACCAGCCCCGCTCGTCCGTGGCCCGCAGCTTGGGCGGTTCGCCGCTGATCAGTGCTTCCGTCAGGGCGTCGGGCAGATGCACGCCGTACTTGTCGGCCAGTTCCAGGACGGTCCCCGGTCGCATCGAACCGGTGAAGTGCAGGTGCAGATGGGCTTTCGGCAGCTCAGAGACATCACGTACACGCTCCATCCCAGGATCCTGCCGTACACACCTGTCACATCGGTAGCCGTTTCCCCGTACGTGGTCTTGCTCGCACAAACGAACAGGAGCATCCGGGAACGTTCCCGGATGCTCCTGTTCAGAAATGGACCGCTCGGTTGTCCAAAGATGGACTGCTCAGGCCTTGGCCTCCGCCAGCAGCTTCTGGATGCGGCTCACGCCCTCGACGAGGTCCTCGTCGCCCAGCGCGTACGACAGCCGCAGATAGCCCGGCGTGCCGAAGGCCTCGCCCGGGACGACCGCGACCTCGGCCTCCTCCAGGATCAGCGCGGCCAGCTCGACCGTGTCCTGCGGGCGCTTGCCGCGGATCTCCTTGCCGAGCAGGGCCTTGACCGACGGGTAGGCGTAGAACGCGCCCTCGGGCTCGGGGCACACCACGCCGTCGATCTCGTTGAGCATCCGCACGATGGTCTTGCGGCGCCGGTCGAAGGCCTCGCGCATCCTCGCCACGGCCTGAAGGTCCCCGGAGACGGCGGCGAGGGCGGCCACCTGGGCCACGTTGGAGACGTTCGAGGTGGCGTGCGACTGCAGGTTCGTCGCGGCCTTGACGACGTCCTTCGGGCCGATGACCCAGCCCACGCGCCAGCCGGTCATGGCGTACGTCTTCGCCACACCGTTGACGACGACGCACTTGTCGCGCAGCTCGGGCAGCAGCGCCGGCAGGGACACCGCGGCGGCCTCGCCGTAGACCAGGTGCTCGTAGATCTCGTCGGTGAGCACCCACAGGCCGTGCTCCAGGGCCCAGCGGCCGATCGCCTCGGTCTCGGCCTCGGAGTACACCGCGCCGGTCGGGTTGGACGGGGAGACGAAGAGCACGACCTTCGTCTTCTCCGTGCGCGCCGCCTCCAGCTGCTCGACCGAGACGCGGTAGCCGGTCGACTCGTCGGCCACGACCTCCACCGGGACACCGCCGGCCAGGCGGATCGACTCCGGGTACGTCGTCCAATAAGGGGCCGGGACGATGACCTCGTCGCCCGGGTCGAGGATCGCGGCGAAGGCCTCGTAGATGGCCTGCTTGCCGCCGTTGGTGACGAGGATCTGCGAGACGTCGGGCTCCCAGCCGGAGTCGCGCAAGGTCTTCGCGGCGATCGCGGCCTTCAGCTCGGGCAGGCCGCCGGCCGGCGTGTAGCGGTGGTACTTCGGGTTCTTGCAGGCCTCTACGGCCGCCTCGACGATGTAGTCCGGGGTCGGGAAGTCGGGCTCACCGGCGCCGAAGCCGATCACCGGACGCCCGGCGGCCTTCAGGGCCTTGGCCTTGGCGTCCACGGCGAGGGTGGCGGACTCGGAGATCGCGCCGACTCGGGCGGAGACCCGGCGCTCGGTGGGTGGGGTTGCAGCGCTCATGGAGCCCATCGTTCCAGACCGGAAATCCCCCCGGCACATGGGTTTCACAGACTGAACAGCAACGGGTCGAGACGTGAACACGGGTCTGAATCCGGCCTCCGGCCAGGACGATCTTTGGTCACCTGGCCCCGGACGGGCACTTTCTGTTCGACGCCGGGCCCCGGACCACGTACACTCTCACCTCGTTGGCCTCCAGAAGCCGCCACCGAAACCGGTGCACACCGCGCACCCGTCCGGATGCGGTACGTTGGGGGACACACAAAGGGTCGTAGCTCAATTGGTAGAGCACCGGTCTCCAAAACCGGCGGTTGGGGGTTCAAGTCCCTCCGGCCCTGCTACACACACCGCCAGGATGTGTGCGCTTGTACGTACAGCAATGCACCGCCGTGCGGCTCAGAAACCGGGCGCGGCACGGCCACGACCCGGGACCAGGTGAGGACAATGACGGACGCCGTGGGCTCCATCGACACGCCTGATGCCCAGGACGAGGCACTCGAGTCGAAGAAGAAGGCCCGCAAGGGCGGCAAGCGCGCCAAGAAGGGCCCGCTGAAGCGCCTCGCCACCTTCTACCGCCAGATCATCGCGGAGCTCCGCAAGGTCGTCTGGCCGACGCGGAACCAGCTGACGTCGTACACCACCGTGGTGATCTTCTTCGTCGCCATCATGATCGCGCTGGTGACCGTGATTGACTATGGGCTCAACCACGCGGCCAAGTACGTCTTCGGCTGAGCCAAGAGCGAAGGGCGCCGTGGCACCGGCGCCCGTTTTCGCATGTTCCACCCCTATGTATCCAGGAAGAAGCAGCCATCGTGTCTGACCCGAACCTGAACGACGACGCCATCGAGCCTCGCGGGACCGCTGCCGAGATGGTGGACGACGAGCGCGACATCGTCGAGGGCGCGGACGAGCAGGACGAGTTCGAGGCTGCCGAGGCCGAGGCGGGGGAGCCGGCCGAAGAGGCTGCCCTGAACGTCAAGGACGAGGAAGACGAGGAAGAGGCCGAGGAGGCTGCCGTCGAGGCCGCCGAGGAGGAGCCGGCCGAACCTGTCGACCCCGTCGAGGCCCTGCGCGAGGAACTGCGCTCGCTGCCCGGCGAGTGGTACGTCATCCACACCTACGCCGGTTACGAGAACCGCGTGAAGACCAACCTGGAGCAGCGTGCCGTCTCGCTGAACGTCGAGGACTACATCTTCCAGGCCGAGGTGCCGCAGGAAGAGGTCGTCCAGATCAAGAACGGCGACCGCAAGACGATCAAGCAGAACAAGCTGCCGGGTTACGTCCTGGTCCGCATGGACCTGACCAACGAGTCCTGGGGTGTCGTCCGCAATACCCCGGGTGTCACCGGCTTCGTCGGCAACGCCTACGACCCGTACCCGCTGACCCTGGACGAGATCGTCAAGATGCTCGCCCCGGAGGCCGAGGAGAAGGCCGCCCGCGAGGCCGCCGAGGCCGAGGGCAAGCCCGCCCCGCAGCGCAAGGTCGAGGTCCAGGTGCTGGACTTCGAGGTCGGCGACTCGGTCACCGTCACCGACGGCCCGTTCGCCACGCTGCAGGCGACCATCAACGAGATCAACCCCGACTCGAAGAAGGTCAAGGGCCTGGTGGAGATCTTCGGCCGTGAGACGCCGGTCGAGCTGTCCTTCGACCAGATCCAGAAGAACTAGTCCATTTCTGGACGTCGCTCTTCCGCGCAGGTCAGGCGGGCTGTCTCAGCCGGTCTGACCTGCTCGGTTTTTGGCCGCGCATCTATACCCGTTATCGTTGTGCGGTATGCCTGCGTCAGGATCGCGATCCTCGCGCGGGCATGGACCCGAATGAAAGGACCCGGAGAGCTATGCCTCCCAAGAAGAAGAAGGTCACGGGGCTCATCAAGCTCCAGATCCAGGCCGGTGCCGCCAACCCGGCCCCGCCGGTCGGCCCCGCGCTGGGTCAGCACGGCGTGAACATCATGGAGTTCTGCAAGGCCTACAACGCCGCGACCGAGTCGCAGCGCGGTTGGGTCATCCCGGTGGAGATCACGGTCTACGAGGACCGCTCCTTCACCTTCGTCACCAAGACGCCGCCGGCCGCGAAGATGATCCTCAAGGCCGCGGGCATCGAGAAGGGCTCCGGCGAGCCGCACAAGACCAAGGTCGCCAAGATCACCGAGGCGCAGGTCCGCGAGATCGCCCAGACCAAGATGCCCGACCTGAACGCGAACGACCTGGACGCCGCCGCGAAGATCATCGCCGGTACCGCGCGTTCCATGGGCGTCACGGTCGAAGGCTGACCTCAACCCACCTAGCAGTCATGCGGCCGTGGCCGGTCGCACGTGGCAGGGCCTGCTCGGCCCAGGGACCACGACTCCTTTCAGAACACACAGGAGCAAGTTGTGAGCAAGCGCAGCAAGGCTCTCCGCGCTGCGGACGCCAAGATCGACCGGGAGAAGCTGTACGCCCCGCTCGAGGCCGTCCGTCTCGCCAAGGAGACCACCACGACCAAGTTCGACGCCACCGTCGAGGTCGCCTTCCGTCTGGGTGTCGACCCGCGCAAGGCCGACCAGATGGTCCGTGGCACCGTGAACCTTCCGCACGGCACCGGTAAGACCGCCCGGGTCCTGGTCTTCGCGACCGGCGACCGTGCCGAGGCCGCGCGTGCCGCGGGCGCCGACATCGTCGGTGCCGACGAGCTGATCGACGAGGTCTCGAAGGGCCGCCTGGACTTCGACGCCGTCGTCGCCACCCCGGACCTCATGGGCAAGGTCGGCCGCCTCGGCCGCGTCCTCGGCCCGCGTGGTCTGATGCCGAACCCGAAGACCGGCACCGTCACCCCCGACGTCGCCAAGGCCGTCACCGACATCAAGGGCGGCAAGATCGAGTTCCGCGTCGACAAGCACTCGAACCTGCACTTCATCATCGGCAAGGCGTCCTTCGACGACTCCAAGCTGGTGGAGAACTACGGCGCCGCGCTGGAGGAGATCCTCCGTCTGAAGCCGTCCGCCGCCAAGGGTCGCTACATCAAGAAGGCCGCCATCACCACCACGATGGGCCCCGGCATCCCGGTCGACCCGAACCGCACCCGCAACCTCCTCGTCGAGGAGGACCCGGCCGCCGTCTGAGCCGTCCGCTCATCCCGGTAGCCGCGTCAGGTACGTGTGAGTAAAGGGCGGGCCCCGCAACCTTCCAGGTGCGGGGCCCGTCCTTTCTTCGTACGGCCTTTTCTTTGTACGGCCTGTCGGACGACTGTCAGTGGCCTGGGCTACGGTGCAGGCACTCGACTTGCATGGGGGTAGGACAAGATGAAGAGCACGACGGCGCGCCGGATGACCCTTTCCGTGGCCGTGGTGGCCGCACTGACCGGGGTGGCCGCCTGCGGCTCCTCGAAGGGCGACAAGGCGGCCGGCGACGGCACGATCCACGTCAGCCCCATCGCAGCCCTCCGCACCGCCGAGCAGTCCACCGACAAGGCGGACTCGGCGAAGGTGCGCTCCACCATGTCCATGGGCAACCTGATGTCGGCGACCGGGAACGGCGCCCTCGCCTGGGGCCACGGCCTCAAGGGCAACCTCACCATCACGTACACCGGCGGCCAGATGGCCGAGATGATGCGCAAGGCCGGCACCACCTCGATGCAGGCCCGCTATCTGCCGGATGCCTACTACGTGAAGATGGGCGCCGCGTTCGCCCGGCAGACGGGCGGCAAGCACTGGGTCAGGTACGGGTACGACGACCTCGCCAAGTTCGGCGGCGCCTCCGGCTCGTACCTGAAGGACCAGGCCCAGACCTCCACGCCGAACCAGGCCGTGAAGATGCTGCTGGCCTCCGGTGACGTGAAGAAGGTCGGCCAGGAGACGGTCTCCGGCGTCCACACCACGCACTACGCCGGCACGGTGAACGTCGCCGACCTCGCGGGCAAGAGCAGCAACCTCAGCGCGGACCAGCTGTCGGCCCTGCGGAAGCAGCTCGACCAGACCGGCATCACCACGGACACCATCGACCTCTGGATCAACGACCAGAACCTGCTGGTGAAGAAGACCGAGAAGGCCGACACCGCCAAGGGCACCCTGGCCAGCACCGCCTACTACAGCGACTACGGCGTGCAGGTCTCCGCCGAGGCCCCGCCGGCCGGCGACACCAAGGACTTCAAGGACCTGATGAAGTCCCTCGGCGTCCCCGGCAGCGGGAACACCGCGAACGGCTCGGCCACCGGCACTTCCGGGTCCGGCACCGGCATCAGCTCCTGACCGCACCGCGGGCCGGGGCGCCGTGGAGCCCGATTTGCTCGACGGTGCCCCGGTCCGGTACTCTCTTCCAGAAGCCAAAGACCGCTGGTCGTTGCCGTGCACTCGTACGAGGGTGCGGTGGCCGAAGGATCCGCTGAAAAGTGGGCGACCCGCGCAGGTGACAGTGGAAGAACTCCCGGAGTGCGCGCGCCGAGCGCGTGTGCGGCCGGTCGAGTCCGCCCCGAGCGCCTGCGCCGGGGCGTTTCGTTTTACCCAGTCCTCCTTCGGGTCCGCGCGGTCCGAATCACCCGGAAGGAGGCCGAGGCTCTATGGCGAGGCCCGACAAGGCTGCCGCGGTTGCGGAGCTGACGGACAAGTTCCGCAGCTCCAACGCCGCCGTGCTGACCGAGTACCGCGGTCTCACCGTGGCGCAGCTCAAGACGCTGCGCCGGTCGCTCGGTGAGAACGCCCAGTACGCCGTGGTGAAGAACACGCTGACCAAGATTGCGGCCAAGGAGGCCGGGATCACGCTGGAGGACCAGCTCTTCGCTGGCCCGACGGCCGTCGCCTTCGTCACCGGTGACCCGGTGGAGTCGGCGAAGGGTCTGCGTGACTTCGCCAAGGACAACCCCAATCTCGTCATCAAGGGCGGTGTCCTTGAGGGCAAGGCCCTCTCCGCCGACGAGATCAAGAAGCTTGCGGACCTCGAGTCCCGCGAGGTTCTGCTCAGCAAGCTGGCGGGTGCCATGAAGGGCAAGCAGTCCCAGGCTGCCGCGCTCTTCCAGGCGCTCCCGTCGAAGCTCGTCCGCACCGTGGACGCGCTTCGCGCCAAGCAGGCCGAGCAGGGCGGTGCCGAGTAATTCGGCTCGCTTTCTGACCCGCGCCGACGGCACGGGTCGCAGCGGGCCGACGTACGCCCGCCACACCCAGTACATCCGGCACCTGCCGATTTGAGTGGAAGGATCGCCCATCATGGCGAAGCTCAGCCAGGAAGACCTGCTCGCGCAGTTCGAGGAGATGACCCTCATCGAGCTCTCCGAGTTCGTGAAGGCCTTCGAGGAGAAGTTCGACGTCACTGCCGCCGCCCCGGTCGCCGTGGCCGCCGCCGGCGCCCCGGGTGCCCCGGCCGCCGAGGCCGTCGAGGAGAAGGACGAGTTCGACGTCATCCTCACCGGCGCCGGCGACAAGAAGATCCAGGTCATCAAGGTCGTGCGCGAGCTGACCTCCCTGGGTCTGAAGGAGGCCAAGGACCTCGTCGACGGCACCCCGAAGCCGGTCCTCGAGAAGGTCAACAAGGAAGCCGCCGACAAGGCTGCCGAGGCCCTCAAGGGCGCCGGTGCCTCCGTCGAGGTCAAGTAAGACCTTCCGGGTCCCCAGGACTCGACTGCGCGCCGAAATCAGTCTCGTAGGGCTGTAACGCGAACGCACCGAAGGGCGATCATCCATCTGGGTGGTCGCCCTTCGGCGTTCCCCGGGGTGCGGCCCGGCCTGCCTTGCACCTGTGTTCGTGAGGGGTAAGGTGATCTTCGTCGTGTCTCCGGACGGCGGTGTTCCGGCTGGGAGCCCTTGACGAACCGCACGCAGCGCGCAATTCTCAGGACGCGTCGTCACAAGGATCCGAATCCGAGGCATGGATCGACGACGAAGAGGGCAGTATCAACGTGCGTTGAGGGCAGGCATGCCGAGGGCGTTGACAAGAGCGGTGAGGACAGCGAGGGTCTCGACAAACCCGCACTGGACATCAGTGTGCCAAGTGGCTACACTGACCCTTTGCGCTGCCTGTTAGCTGTCCCCTGCCCGTCACCAGGGGTCTGCCCTCACTCGAGCACTGACGACAAAAGCCACCTTGACCTGGGCTTTCTGTCTCTGTGTACGGGAGAGGGGCCGGTACGCGCGTAGTGAGTCCGAGCCCTCGGAAGGACCCCCTCTTGGCCGCCTCGCGCAATGCCTCGACCGCGAATATGAACAACGGCGCCAGCACTGCCCCGCTGCGCATCTCCTTTGCAAAGATCAAGGAGCCTCTCGAGGTTCCGAACCTGCTCGCGCTGCAGACCGAGAGCTTCGACTGGCTGCTCGGCAACACCGCCTGGCAGAGTCGGGTCGAGGAGGCTCTGGAGAACGGTCAGGACGTCCCCACCAAGTCCGGTCTGGAGGAGATCTTCGAGGAGATCTCCCCGATCGAGGACTTCTCCGGGTCGATGTCCCTGACGTTCCGGGACCACCGCTTCGAGCCGCCGAAGAACTCCATCGACGAGTGCAAGGAGCGCGACTTCACGTACGCGGCCCCGCTCTTCGTCACCGCGGAGTTCACCAACAACGAGACCGGTGAGATCAAGTCCCAGACGGTCTTCATGGGCGACTTCCCGCTCATGACGAACAAGGGCACCTTCGTCATCAACGGCACCGAGCGTGTCGTTGTGTCTCAGCTGGTCCGTTCCCCCGGTGTCTACTTCGACTCCACCATCGACAAGACGTCCGACAAGGACATCTTCTCCGCCAAGATCATCCCGTCCCGGGGTGCCTGGCTGGAGATGGAGATCGACAAGCGCGACATGGTCGGTGTCCGCATCGACCGCAAGCGCAAGCAGTCGGTCACCGTGCTGCTGAAGGCGCTCGGCTGGACGACCGAGCAGATCCTCGAGGAGTTCGGCGAGTACGAGTCGATGCGCGCCACCCTGGAGAAGGACCACACCCAGGGCCAGGACGACGCGCTGCTCGACATCTACCGCAAGCTGCGTCCGGGCGAGCCCCCCACGCGTGAGGCCGCGCAGACGCTGCTGGAGAACCTCTACTTCAACCCGAAGCGCTACGACCTCGCCAAGGTCGGCCGCTACAAGGTCAACAAGAAGCTCGGTGCGGACGAGCCGCTGGACGCCGGCGTGCTCACCACCGACGACGTCATCGCCACCATCAAGTACCTGGTGAAGCTGCACGCCGGTGAGACCGAGACGGTGGCCGAGTCCGGCCGCACGATCATGGTCGAGACCGACGACATCGACCACTTCGGCAACCGCCGTATCCGCAGCGTCGGTGAGCTGATCCAGAACCAGGTCCGTACGGGTCTCGCCCGTATGGAGCGTGTCGTGCGCGAGCGCATGACCACCCAGGACGTCGAGGCGATCACGCCGCAGACCCTGATCAACATCCGCCCGGTCGTGGCGTCGATCAAGGAGTTCTTCGGCACCTCGCAGCTGTCCCAGTTCATGGACCAGAACAACCCGCTGTCGGGGCTGACGCACAAGCGTCGTCTGAACGCCCTCGGCCCGGGTGGTCTCTCCCGTGAGCGGGCCGGCTTCGAGGTCCGTGACGTGCACCCCTCGCACTACGGCCGCATGTGCCCGATCGAGACGCCGGAAGGCCCGAACATCGGTCTGATCGGCTCGCTCGCCTCCTACGGCCGGGTCAACGCGTTCGGTTTCATCGAGACCCCGTACCGCAAGGTCGTCGAGGGCCAGGTCACCGACGAGGTCGACTACCTGACCGCCGACGAGGAGGACCGCTTCGTCATCGCGCAGGCCAACGCGCCGCTGAACGACGAGATGCGGTTCGCCGAGGCCCGTGTGCTGGTCCGCCGCCGTGGCGGCGAGGTCGACTACGTCGGCCCCGAGGACGTGGACTACATGGACGTCTCGCCGCGCCAGATGGTGTCGGTCGCGACCGCCATGATCCCCTTCCTCGAGCACGACGACGCCAACCGTGCCCTCATGGGCGCGAACATGATGCGTCAGGCCGTGCCGCTGATTAAGTCGGAGGCGCCGCTCGTCGGCACCGGCATGGAGTACCGCTCCGCGGTCGACGCCGGCGACGTGGTCAAGGCCGAGAAGGACGGTGTGGTCCAGGAGGTCTCCGCGGACTACATCACCACCACCAACGACGACGGCACGTACATCACGTACCGCCTGGCCAAGTTCTCCCGGTCCAACCAGGGCACCTCGGTCAACCAGAAGGTCATCGTCAACGAGGGCGACCGCGTGGTCACCGGCCAGGTGCTGGCCGATGGCCCGGCCACCCAGAACGGCGAGATGGCCCTCGGCAAGAACCTGCTCGTGGCGTTCATGCCGTGGGAGGGTCACAACTACGAGGACGCGATCATCCTGTCGCAGCGCCTCGTGCAGGACGACGTCCTCTCCTCGATCCACATCGAGGAGCACGAGGTCGACGCCCGTGACACCAAGCTCGGCCCCGAGGAGATCACCCGGGACATCCCGAACGTCTCCGAGGAGGTTCTCGCCGACCTCGACGAGCGTGGCATCATCCGTATCGGTGCCGAGGTCATCGCCGGTGACATCCTCGTCGGCAAGGTCACCCCGAAGGGTGAGACCGAGCTGACCCCCGAGGAGCGCCTGCTGCGCGCGATCTTCGGCGAGAAGGCCCGTGAGGTCCGTGACACCTCGCTGAAGGTGCCGCACGGCGAGACCGGCAAGGTCATCGGTGTGCGCGTCTTCGACCGCGAGGAGGGCGACGAGCTGCCGCCGGGCGTGAACCAACTGGTCCGCGTCTACGTCGCGCAGAAGCGCAAGATCACCGACGGTGACAAGCTCGCCGGCCGGCACGGCAACAAGGGTGTCATCTCGAAGATCCTGCCGATCGAGGACATGCCGTTCCTGGAGGACGGCACCCCGGTCGACATCATCCTCAACCCGCTGGGTGTGCCGTCCCGAATGAACCCGGGACAGGTCCTGGAGATCCACCTCGGCTGGCTCGCCAGCCGCGGCTGGGACGTCTCCGGCCTCGCCGACGAGTGGGCGCAGCGCCTGCAGGCCATCGGCGCCGACCAGGTCGACCCGCGCACCAACGTCGCGACCCCGGTGTTCGACGGTGCCCGCGAGGACGAGCTGGCGGGTCTGCTGCAGCACACCATCCCGAACCGCGACGGCGAGCGCATGGTGCTCCCGTCCGGCAAGGCGCGGCTGTTCGACGGCCGCTCCGGTGAGCCGTTCCCGGACCCGATCTCGGTCGGCTACATGTACATCCTGAAGCTGCACCACCTGGTCGACGACAAGCTGCACGCCCGCTCGACCGGTCCGTACTCGATGATCACCCAGCAGCCGCTGGGTGGTAAGGCGCAGTTCGGTGGCCAGCGGTTCGGCGAGATGGAGGTGTGGGCCCTCGAGGCCTACGGCGCCGCGTACGCCCTCCAGGAGCTGCTGACCATCAAGTCCGACGACGTCACCGGCCGCGTGAAGGTCTACGAGGCCATCGTCAAGGGCGAGAACATCCCCGAGCCCGGCATCCCCGAGTCCTTCAAGGTCCTCATCAAGGAGATGCAGTCGCTCTGCCTGAACGTGGAGGTGCTGTCCAGCGACGGTATGTCCATCGAGATGCGTGACACCGACGAGGACGTCTTCCGCGCTGCGGAGGAGCTCGGCATCGACCTGTCCCGGCGCGAGCCGAGCAGCGTCGAAGAGGTCTGACGGGAGTCCGGCGGGGCCCTGACCCACAAGGGCCCCGCCGACCCCCAGGCCCCCGTTTCAGACCACAGACTTACGACCCTGAGAGGGATTGACGCATAGTGCTCGACGTCAACTTCTTCGACGAGCTCCGGATCGGCCTGGCCACCGCTGACGACATCCGTCAGTGGAGCCACGGCGAGGTCAAGAAGCCCGAGACCATCAACTACCGCACCCTGAAGCCCGAGAAGGACGGACTCTTCTGCGAGAAGATCTTCGGTCCGACCCGGGACTGGGAGTGCTACTGCGGCAAGTACAAGCGCGTCCGCTTCAAGGGCATCATCTGCGAGCGCTGTGGTGTCGAGGTCACGCGCGCCAAGGTGCGCCGTGAGCGGATGGGCCACATCGAGCTGGCCGCGCCCGTCACGCACATCTGGTACTTCAAGGGTGTCCCCTCGCGCCTCGGCTACCTGCTCGACCTGGCGCCCAAGGACCTCGAGAAGGTCATCTACTTCGCCGCGTACATGATCACGTACGTCGACGAGGAGCGCCGTACCCGCGACCTGCCCTCCCTGGAGGCGCACGTCTCGGTCGAGCGCCAGCAGATCGAGAACCGCCGCGACGCCGACCTGGAGGCCCGCGCCAAGAAGCTCGAGGCCGACCTGGCCGAGCTGGAGGCCGAGGGTGCCAAGGCCGACGTGCGCCGCAAGGTGCGCGAAGGTGCCGAGCGCGAGATGAAGCAGCTGCGCGACCGCGCGCAGCGCGAGATCGACCGCCTCGACGAGGTGTGGAACCGGTTCAAGAACCTCAAGGTCCAGGACCTGGAGGGCGACGAGCTGCTCTACCGCGAGCTGCGGGACCGCTTCGGCACGTACTTCGACGGCTCGATGGGTGCCGCGGCGCTGCAGAAGCGCCTGGAGTCCTTCGACCTCGAGGAGGAGGCCGAGAGGCTCCGCGAGATCATCCGGACCGGCAAGGGCCAGAAGAAGACCCGTGCCCTCAAGCGCCTGAAGGTCGTCTCCGCGTTCCTGCAGACGTCCAACAGCCCCAAGGGCATGGTCCTGGACTGCGTCCCGGTCATCCCGCCGGACCTGCGCCCGATGGTGCAGCTGGACGGTGGCCGCTTCGCGACCTCCGACCTGAACGACCTGTACCGCCGTGTCATCAACCGCAACAACCGTCTGAAGAGGCTCCTGGACCTCGGTGCCCCGGAGATCATCGTCAACAACGAGAAGCGCATGCTTCAGGAGGCTGTTGACGCCCTCTTCGACAACGGTCGTCGCGGCCGTCCGGTGACCGGCCCCGGTAACCGCCCGCTGAAGTCCCTCAGCGACATGCTGAAGGGTAAGCAGGGTCGATTCCGTCAGAACCTGCTCGGTAAGCGAGTCGACTACTCGGCGCGTTCCGTCATCGTCGTCGGCCCGCAGCTGAAGCTGCACCAGTGCGGTCTGCCCAAGGCCATGGCGCTGGAGCTGTTCAAGCCGTTCGTGATGAAGCGCCTGGTCGACCTGAACCACGCGCAGAACATCAAGAGCGCCAAGCGCATGGTGGAGCGCGGCCGTACGGTCGTGTACGACGTCCTCGAAGAGGTCATCGCCGAGCACCCGGTTCTGCTGAACCGTGCTCCCACCCTGCACCGCCTCGGGATCCAGGCCTTCGAGCCGCAGCTGGTCGAGGGCAAGGCCATCCAGATCCACCCGCTCGTCTGCACCGCGTTCAACGCGGACTTCGACGGTGACCAGATGGCCGTGCACCTGCCGCTGTCCGCGGAGGCGCAGGCCGAGGCCCGCATCCTGATGCTGTCCTCGAACAACATCCTCAAGCCGGCCGACGGCCGTCCGGTGACGATGCCGACCCAGGACATGGTCCTCGGTCTGTTCTTCCTCACCACCGACGGCGAGATGCGTGACGTCAAGGGCGAGGGCCGCTCGTTCGCGTCCGTGGCCGAGGCGATCATGGCGTTCGACGCCGGCGAGCTCTCGCTGCAGTCGCGCGTGGACATCCGCTTCCCGGTGGGCACCATCCCGCCGCGCGGCTGGACCCCGCCGGCGCGCGAGGAGGGCGAGCCGGAGTGGCAGCAGGGTGACAGCTTCCGGCTGAACACCACGCTGGGCCGTGCGCTCTTCAACGAGCTGCTGCCCGAGGACTACCCGTTCGTCGACTACGAGGTCGGCAAGAAGCAGCTCTCCGAGATCGTCAACGACCTCGCCGAGCGCTACCCGAAGGTCATCGTGGCGGCGACGCTCGACAACCTGAAGGCGGCCGGCTTCTACTGGGCCACCCGTTCCGGCGTCACCGTCGCCATCTCCGACGTCGTCGTTCCCGAGGCGAAGAAGGAGATCGTCAAGGGCTACGAGGCGCAGGACGAGAAGGTCCAGAAGCAGTACGAGCGCGGTCTGATCACCAAGGACGAGCGCACGCAGGAGCTCATCGCGATCTGGACCAAGGCGACCAACGAGGTCGCCGAGGCGATGAACGAGAACTTCCCGAAGACCAACCCGATCTTCATGATGGTGAACTCGGGTGCACGAGGCAACATGATGCAGATGCGTCAGATTGCCGGTATGCGTGGTCTGGTGTCGAACGCGAAGAACGAGACGATCCCGCGTCCGATCAAGGCGTCGTTCCGTGAGGGTCTGTCCGTGCTGGAGTACTTCATCTCCACGCACGGTGCCCGTAAGGGTCTTGCGGACACCGCTCTTCGTACCGCCGACTCGGGTTACCTCACCCGTCGTCTGGTCGACGTCTCCCAGGACGTCATCATCCGCGAGGAGGACTGCGGCACCGAGCGTGGCCTCAAGCTCCACATCGCGGAGCGGGGTGCGGACGGCGTGCTGCGCAAGGCGAACGACGTCGAGACGTCCGTGTACGCGCGCTGCCTCGCCGAGGACATCGTCGTCGACGGCAAGGTGCTGGCCCCGGCCGGTACCGACCTCGGTGACGTGCTCATCGACGAGCTGGTCAAGCACGGCGTCGAGGAGGTCAAGACCCGCTCGGTCCTGACCTGCGAGTCCGCCGTCGGCACCTGCGCGATGTGCTACGGCCGTTCGCTCGCCACGGGCAAGCTGGTCGACATCGGTGAGGCGGTCGGCATCATCGCCGCCCAGTCCATCGGTGAGCCCGGTACCCAGCTGACGATGCGTACCTTCCACACCGGTGGTGTGGCCGGTGACGACATCACCCAGGGTCTGCCGCGTGTCGTCGAGCTCTTCGAGGCCCGTACTCCGAAGGGTGTCGCCCCGATCTCCGAGGCCTCCGGGCGCGTGCGGATCGAGGAGACCGAGAAGACCAAGAAGCTCATCGTCACCCCGGACGACGGCAGCGACGAGACGGCCTACCCGATCTCGAAGCGTGCCAAGGTCCTGGTCAGCGAGGGCGAGCACGTCGAGGTGGGCCAGCAGCTCACCGTGGGTGCCACCAACCCGCACGACGTGCTGCGCATCCTGGGCCAGCGTGCCGTTCAGGTCCACCTGGTCGGCGAGGTCCAGAAGGTCTACAACTCGCAGGGTGTGTCCATCCACGACAAGCACATCGAGATCATCATCCGGCAGATGCTGCGCCGCGTGACGATCATCGAGTCCGGCGACGCCGAGCTGCTGCCCGGCGAGCTGGTCGAGCGTTCCCGCTTCGAGCAGGAGAACCGTCGTGTGGTGCAGGAGGGCGGTCACCCGGCCTCCGGTCGTCCGCAGCTGATGGGTATCACCAAGGCCTCGCTGGCGACGGAATCCTGGCTGTCGGCCGCCTCCTTCCAGGAGACGACCCGAGTCCTGACGGACGCGGCGATCAACGCCAAGTCCGACAGCCTCATCGGCCTCAAGGAGAACGTCATCATCGGTAAGCTCATCCCGGCCGGTACGGGCCTGTCCCGCTACCGCAACATCCGGGTCGAGCCGACCGAGGAGGCCAAGGCCGCGATGTACTCGGCCGTCGGCTACGACGACATCGACTACTCGCCGTTCGGCACCGGCTCCGGCCAGGCCGTCCCGCTGGAGGACTACGACTACGGTCCGTACAACCAGTAAGCGAGCAGCATGAAGGGCGGTCACCCCTCGGGGTGGCCGCCCTTCGGCGTTCTCTCGATGCACAGCCTGCTGAGCCGGCGGTCGTGGGGGCAGGGACGCCACCGGGGAGGGGCTCACCCGCAGGACCGTGTACGACCGCCGGGAACCTGCCGGATCCGCGCCCTCCCCGCCGAGATACGCCGCCTGGCTCCAGGCGGCGTATCTCGACGTCGGCCGCAGAGCGAGCCGCCACCGGCCGCTCGCGCGGCCGCTGAGGAACAGCTCGCCACCGGCCCGGACCAGCACCCGGCCGCGCAGCGGGGTGGTACGGGACCAGCCCCAGCACAGACGGCGGCCCGAGGTGCCGGGCGGATCCCGGGTGCTCGCGAAAGTCGCGTACGGTTCCAGCTGGAACACTGGCAGCGCGGATGCCCCCGGCGAGTCCGGGAAGCAGAGACGGCGGCCCGGCGTGCCGGGCGGATCCCGGGTGCTCGCGAAGGTCGCGTGCGGCTCCGGCTGGAACACTGGCAGCGCGGATGCCCCCGGCGAGTCCGGGAAGCAGAGACGGCGGCCCGGCGTGCCGGGCGGATCCCGGGTGCTCGCGAAGGTCGCGTGCGGCTCCGGCTGGAACACTGGCAGCGCGGATGCCCCCGGCGAGTCCGGGAAGCAGAGACGGCGACCTGGCGTGCCGGGCGGATCCCGGGTGCTCGCGAAGGTCGCGTGCGGCTCCGGCTGGAACACCAGCAGCGCTGTGCCACCTCCGGTGGCGCGGGAAAGCACCGACAGCGGCCCGGGGTGCCGGGCGGATCCCGGGTGCTCGCGAAGGTCGTGTGCGGCTCCGGCTCGGACACCAGCAGCGCGGAGCCACCTCCGGTGGGCCCGGGAAGCAGTACTCAAGCGTCTCCCGGAGCCGTGCGTCGCCGGTGCGCGTGGCCGGCTCCAGTCGCTCCAAGGCCGCGCAACCGCGCTCCAGTAGGGCCGGGACGCGCGCCGGTGCGCTTCGCCGGGACTTCTCGTACGCCTCCGCCTCGGCGTGAAGGTCCGCGAGGTCGTCAGGCCCAATCGTCCGGCCGCCTACGGGTCGCAGGCGCAGCAGCCGTAGGACGTGACGGCCTGCTCGGCGCCTTCCGCGCCCTCTTCGCGCCTTGGCCGGTGCTGCGGCCAGGGCCGCCCGGGCGTGTCCCCCACGGCCGAGCGGAGCGCCTCGGCGCCGTGCGGCCCGTCGCCCGGCCGGCCCGGGTGTGTCGTCCACGGCCGGCCGAAGCCCAGGCGCCGTATGACCCGGGCCGCCGAATGCCAGCGGGCTGTGGGCGTGGGCACCAGCACCAGGACGTGCACCACAGGCACGCCGTCACCCCTGCGGAGAGCAGGTTCCGGCGGCATACAGCTGCGCGACGTCGCGCCTGCCCGTAGCGGGCATACCCAACCGTGGCGGGCGGTCGGAAGTGCCCGGTGCCTGGGTCGGCGCTTTGCCGCCGCTCCCGTGCGGCTTCCCCGTGACCGACCCTGCAAGCCCGCGTGCTCCTGCCCCGTGGATTCGTGGCGAGAATGCGTCGGCCGGGCGGTGCGGGCAGTGGTCTGACTCGGTTGTGTTTGAGTCGTTTCGGGTGCTGGTACCCGTTGGACAGCGGGGCGTAGCGCGGCGTAAGGGCTTGACAGCGCGGCCGACGTGATAGAGGCAGGGTTCATTTGTTTTGACCACAGCGAATGAGGTAGGTACGCTCAGACCTTGTGCCTGGGGTGTGCCCTGGCTCTCGTGCGTGCCTTCAGACCGCATGGCGAGCTGTGAGCGGCCACCGTAATCTGTGCTCTTTTCGCCTTGCGGCGGGAGTCCGCCGGATTCGACACACCCGACCGCGTGGGTCGGCGAAGTTCCAGGTTAGCTGTACCCATCGGCACACAGAAACCGGAGAAGTAGTGCCTACGATCCAGCAGCTGGTCCGCAAGGGCCGGCAGGACAAGGTCGAGAAGAACAAGACGCCCGCACTCGAGGGTTCCCCTCAGCGTCGTGGCGTCTGCACGCGTGTGTTCACGACCACCCCGAAGAAGCCGAACTCGGCCCTCCGCAAGGTCGCGCGTGTGCGTCTGACCAGCGGCATCGAGGTCACCGCTTACATTCCGGGTGAGGGACACAACCTGCAGGAGCACTCCATCGTGCTCGTGCGCGGCGGCCGTGTGAAGGACCTGCCGGGTGTTCGCTACAAGATCATCCGCGGTTCGCTCGACACCCAGGGTGTCAAGAACCGCAAGCAGGCTCGCAGCCGTTACGGCGCCAAGAAGGAGAAGTAAGAATGCCTCGTAAGGGCCCCGCCCCGAAGCGCCCGGTCATCATCGACCCGGTCTACGGTTCTCCTCTGGTGACCTCCCTGATCAACAAGGTGCTGCTGAACGGCAAGCGCTCCACCGCCGAGCGCATCGTCTACGGCGCCATGGAGGGCCTGCGCGACAAGACCGGCAACGACCCGGTCGTCACGCTCAAGCGCGCTCTCGAGAACATCAAGCCGACCCTCGAGGTCAAGTCCCGCCGTGTCGGTGGTGCCACCTACCAGGTCCCGGTCGAGGTCAAGCCCGGCCGTGCCAACACCCTGGCGCTGCGCTGGCTGGTCGGTTACTCCCGCGCCCGTCGCGAGAAGACCATGACCGAGCGTCTGCTCAACGAACTCCTCGACGCCTCCAACGGCCTCGGTGCCGCGGTGAAGAAGCGCGAGGACACGCACAAGATGGCCGAGTCCAACAAGGCCTTCGCGCACTACCGCTGGTAGTCGCTACCCACATCGAGACCGAGAGAAGACTGAAGCCTTATGGCTACCACTTCACTTGACCTGGCCAAGGTCCGCAACATCGGGATCATGGCCCACATCGACGCGGGCAAGACGACCACCACCGAGCGGATCCTGTTCTACACCGGTGTGTCGTACAAGATCGGTGAGGTCCACGACGGCGCTGCCACCATGGACTGGATGGAGCAGGAGCAGGAGCGTGGCATCACGATCACCTCTGCTGCCACCACCTGCCACTGGCCGCTGGAAGACGTCGACCACACCATCAACATCATCGACACGCCGGGCCACGTCGACTTCACCGTCGAGGTGGAGCGTTCCCTGCGCGTGCTCGACGGTGCCGTGACGGTGTTCGACGGCGTCGCCGGCGTTGAGCCCCAGTCCGAGACCGTGTGGCGTCAGGCGGACCGCTACGGCGTTCCGCGTATCTGCTTCGTCAACAAGCTCGACCGCACCGGTGCCGAGTTCCACCGCTGTGTCGACATGATCAGCGACCGCCTGGGCGCTCAGCCGATCGTGATGCAGCTGCCGATCGGTGCCGAGGCCGACTTCAAGGGCGTCGTGGACCTGGTCCGCATGAAGGCGCTCGTGTGGTCCGCCGAGGCCACCAAGGGCGAGATGTACGACGTCGTCGACATCCCGGACACCCACACCGAGGCTGCCGAGGAGTACCGCGGCAAGCTGGTCGAGGCCGTGGCCGAGAACGACGAAGAGATCATGGAGCTGTACCTGGAGGGCGAGGAGCCCACCGAGGAGCAGCTGTACGCCGCGATCCGTCGTATCACCATCGCGTCCGGCAAGAGCAAGGGCACCACGGTCACCCCGGTGTTCTGTGGCACCGCGTTCAAGAACAAGGGCGTCCAGCCCCTGCTCGACGCGGTCGTGCGCTACCTGCCCTCCCCGGTTGACATCGAGGCCATCGAGGGCCACGACGTCAAGGACCCGGAGATGGTCGTCAAGCGCAAGCCGTCCGACGACGAGCCGCTGTCCGCGCTGGCGTTCAAGATCATGAGCGACCCGCACCTCGGCAAGCTCACCTTCGTCCGGGTTTACTCGGGCCGCCTGGAGTCCGGCTCTTCGGTGCTGAACTCCGTCAAGGGCAAGAAGGAGCGCATCGGCAAGATCTACCGCATGCACGCCAACAAGCGTGAGGAGATCGAGTCGGTGGGCGCCGGCGACATCGTCGCCGTCATGGGCCTGAAGCAGACCACCACCGGTGAGACGCTGGCCGACGACAAGAACCCGGTCATCCTGGAGTCCATGGACTTCCCGGCGCCGGTCATCCAGGTCGCCATCGAGCCCAAGTCGAAGGGCGACCAGGAGAAGCTGGGCGTCGCGATCCAGCGCCTGGCCGAGGAGGACCCGTCCTTCCAGGTCCACTCGGACGAGGAGACCGGCCAGACCATCATCGGCGGTATGGGCGAGCTGCACCTCGAGGTGCTGGTCGACCGTATGCGCCGTGAGTTCAAGGTCGAGGCCAACGTCGGCAAGCCGCAGGTCGCGTACCGCGAGACGATCCGCAAGGCCGTCGAGCGCGTCGACTACACCCACAAGAAGCAGACCGGTGGTACCGGTCAGTTCGCCAAGGTGCAGATCGCGATCGAGCCGATCGAGGGCGGCGACGCCTCGTACGAGTTCGTGAACAAGGTGACCGGCGGTCGTATCCCGAAGGAGTACATCCCTTCGGTCGACGCCGGTGCGCAGGAGGCCATGCAGTTCGGCATCCTCGCCGGTTACGAGATGACCGGCGTGCGCGTCATCCTGATCGACGGTGGCTACCACGAGGTCGACTCCTCCGAGCTCGCCTTCAAGATCGCCGGTTCGCAGGCCTTCAAGGAGGCCGCGCGCAAGGCTTCGCCCGTGCTGCTCGAGCCGATGATGGCCGTCGAGGTCACCACGCCCGAGGACTACATGGGTGAGGTCATCGGCGACATCAACTCCCGCCGTGGCCAGATCCAGGCCATGGAGGAGCGGGCCGGTGCCCGCGTCGTGAAGGGCCTCGTGCCCCTTTCGGAGATGTTCGGCTACGTCGGCGACCTGCGCAGCAAGACGTCCGGCCGCGCCAGCTACTCCATGCAGTTCGACTCCTACGCCGAGGTTCCGCGGAACGTCGCCGAGGAGATCATCGCGAAGGCCAAGGGCGAGTAACGCACCGCGTTCACACGCCGTAGGCTTGACTCCGGAGCCTCAAGGGGCAAACAGCCGTCAACCCGGATGTTTGCCCCCGGTTCCGGGCCTTTACAGCAAAGATCACCTGGCGCCGATGAAGTAAGGCGTACAGAACCACTCCACAGGAGGACCCCAGTGGCGAAGGCGAAGTTCGAGCGGACTAAGCCGCACGTCAACATCGGCACCATCGGTCACATCGACCACGGTAAGACGACCCTCACGGCCGCCATTACCAAGGTGCTGCACGACGCGTACCCGGACCTGAACGAGGCCACCCCGTTCGACAACATCGACAAGGCGCCCGAGGAGCGCCAGCGCGGTATCACCATCTCCATCGCGCACGTCGAGTACCAGACCGAGGCGCGTCACTACGCCCACGTCGACTGCCCGGGTCACGCGGACTACATCAAGAACATGATCACCGGTGCCGCCCAGATGGACGGCGCGATCCTGGTGGTCGCCGCGACCGACGGCCCGATGCCGCAGACCAAGGAGCACGTGCTCCTGGCCCGCCAGGTCGGCGTTCCGTACATCGTGGTCGCCCTGAACAAGGCCGACATGGTGGACGACGAGGAGATCCTGGAGCTCGTCGAGCTCGAGGTCCGTGAGCTCCTCTCCGAGTACGAGTTCCCCGGCGACGACGTTCCGGTCGTCAAGGTCTCCGCTCTCAAGGCCCTCGAGGGCGAGAAGGAGTGGGTGGACTCCGTCCTCAACCTGATGAACGCCGTCGACGAGTCCATCCCGCAGCCGGAGCGCGACGTCGACAAGCCGTTCCTGATGCCGATCGAGGACGTCTTCACGATCACCGGTCGCGGTACGGTCGTCACCGGCCGTATCGAGCGTGGTGTCCTGAAGGTCAACGAGACCGTCGACATCATCGGCATCAAGACCGAGAAGACCTCCACCACGGTCACCGGCATCGAGATGTTCCGCAAGCTGCTCGACGAGGGCCAGGCCGGTGAGAACGTCGGTCTGCTGCTCCGCGGCATCAAGCGCGAGGACGTCGAGCGCGGCCAGGTCATCATCAAGCCGGGCTCGGTCACCCCGCACACCGAGTTCGAGGCCCAGGCCTACATCCTGTCCAAGGACGAGGGTGGCCGCCACACGCCGTTCTTCAACAACTACCGCCCGCAGTTCTACTTCCGTACGACGGACGTGACCGGCGTGGTGACCCTCCCCGAGGGCACCGAGATGGTCATGCCGGGTGACAACACCGAGATGAAGGTGGACCTCATCCAGCCCGTCGCCATGGAGGAGGGCCTGAAGTTCGCCATCCGTGAGGGTGGCCGTACCGTGGGCGCCGGCCAGGTCACCAAGATCGTCAAGTAAGTTCCGCTTGCTTGAAGGTCACTGACTGACCCAAGGGGAGGCCCGTACGACTTCGGTCGTACGGGCCTCTTCGGCTTTTCGGGGAACGGTCACTGCATGTTCTGCACCGGCGGATGGTCGTACGACGCCACGCACACGTACACCTGGAGGGTGTAGCCCCGGCCGATGGTGATCTCCGTGTCACACGCCGGTCCGAGGGAGTGATAGCCCGTGTACCCGGCGTCCTCCACCGGCCGCCAGCTGCCGCTGCCGCCGTCCCACTCGGTGCCGTCGACGGTGAGCAGGGGCCGTACCCCGGCGCCGCACTCGGCGCACGCCATCGGGAAGGGATCGGAGAAGCTCCAGGGCGCGTGCCCACCGAGCTTCCACCCTGGGGCGACGGCCAGGTCGTACTGATAACAGACCTCGGACTCCTCGCCCATCTCCTCCTCCCAGTCCTGGATCCGGTCCGCCAGCTCCTCCGGCAGCTCGTGCGGTGCGGGGTACTCGACGACGGTCTCCGGGTGCAGCACGCACGGCTCGGGCAGATAGTCGGCGCTGCCGATCACCGCGGGCCGTGGGGGAGTGGCGAGAGGGCTGACGACGTCGGCGGCCCGGCGCCAGCGCAACTCGACCCTCGGTACGTGCCCGTCCTCGGGATGGTCGAAGGCGCACCACAGCACCTGCAGCACATCGGTGCCGTCGGGCCGGGGCAGCGAGGGCACATCGGCGGCGCGTATCTGTGCGACCGGCACCAGCGGCACCGGCCCGTCCAGGGCGATCCGGGACCCCTTGGTCCCACGGTCGACCAGCGCGTGCTCCTCCTCGCTCAGCAGATCGGCACCCTCGGCACGCGGCCGGGCCCAGGCTTCGTGCAGGACACGCCGGGCGACATGCACGTCCTCCGGCACCACACCGTGCTGCCAGGGTCCGGCATGCTCGGGACAGGTCGGCCACGGCTCCCCGGCCGGCCACAGCAGGGGCCCGCCGACGGAGCTGTCCGCCGTGGTGGGCGCGCCGGCGCGGGGATGGAGGCGTACGGCGGAGCGGGCGAGCGGGGCGAGCTCGGGGAAGGCGGCGGTGACGTCGAGCGGCCGCGGCGGAGTCGTTCGGGTCATGCCCGGAGGCTACTGGGCCGTTCTGACCACACGACCGGGCCGGGGCGGTTTCGAGAGCGCCCGGCGTTCACCGGCTGGAGAGCGTGTTGACGTAAGGGACACCGGCGGCGGCGAAACCGGCCACGGCCTTCCGCGCGGTCCCCGCCGTGACGGTCTTGCCGGACTGGTAGTACAGCCAGTCGACCTGCATGTCCCAGGTGCGCGGCGCGCCCTTGAACGGGAGGTCGATGAACCAGGTGCTGAAGTTGACGGTCATGGGCTCGCGCGGGCCGTAGCGGCTGCCGCTCGTGAACAGCTCCTGGCCGTCAACCGAGTAGGTGGTCGCCCCGTCCACCGTGGTGATCACCATGGTGTGCCAGCCGTCGAGTTTCACCGGGTGGGAACTCGTGACGCGGTCTCCCTGCACACTGCTGCGCCAGCTCGTGGTGTCGAGCCGGGGACCGAACCGGCCCCATCCGCCGTTGGGTGTGTACTCGTAGTCGAGTTCGCTGTACTTCCGCGACGCGTGGTCCGGCGAGATCGTGAAGAACGACTGGGCGACATGGTCGCCGTCGCTGCCGCTCGTCGGTGTATCGCTGAAGTGCACCCGGGCGACGAGCGTGCCAGTGCGGACGGCCGGTTCGGTGCGGTGGAACTCGGCCTGCCGGGTGCCGTGCGCGGTCCCGTCCGTAGTGGCCTGCAGCTGGAGGGCCTGATTCCCCGCCCCGGCCCTGGCCGCGGGGAAGCTGACGCCCTGCGGCGACCATGAGTCCCGCACCCCCGGCCCGCCCTGGCCGCCGCGGGCTTCCCAGCCATGGGCGGCGAGCGCGGGATCGCGTGGCCCGGTGTACTGGAAGTCGTCGAAGAGAATGCCATCGGGCGGTGCGGGGGCGACGGAGGTCTGCCGGCCCCGCGCCTGGGTGTCGCCGCCCGGATCCTCGCCCCAGACGCGGTTGCCGCGGACGTATGCGGTCACGCGCGAGGAGGGCGTGTACGTGGTGTCCGTGGCGTCGAACGAGTGGTCGTTCCCCTGATGGAGCGCCTGGTGGTCGACGCGGTACAGCTGGAGCCCGATGCCCTGGGTGCTCTTGCCGGGGGCCAGGCTGCCGGCCGCGGCGGTGAAGCCGACCTGGAGGTAGTGGTCGGCGCCGGGTGCCCGGGCGTCGGCCGACCGCGTTCTCAGGGTGAGCCGCGAGCAACCGAGGGCGGTCTGGACGCAGTTCGAGGCGTAGGCGGAGCCGTCGGCGTCCGCGTAGTAGTACCTGAGCGTCACGTCGCGCAAGTCCACTGTCCTGCCTGATGTGTTGATGACTTCCAGCCACGGTCGGGCCACGTCGGTCGTCGCGCGGTCGCCGGTGCGGTAACGCACCGTCAGGACCGGGGAGTCGTGGCCGGAGGGTCGCCACAGCGAGTAGAGCGCGGTGCCGCCCGCAGCGAGGAGGCTCACCGAGAGCAGGGATACGACGGTGTTCCGTATGCGGTGGGAAGAGGTGCGACGACGACGGCTCACGAAGACTTCCCGGCGAGGCGTGAGCGACCGGTCGAGCCGACGCGATGCTCCCTGAATCTGTGGCTGAACATTATCGGCAGCCTAGCCAAGCTCTCTTAGACGCTCCATAGTCCGGCTCTGTTCATTCACCACCGTGTGGCGTTCCTCACTTCACTTCGTGTCGCATCACCTGCCCAATTGTCCCCAGTGTCCAACCTTGGTGCAGCTTTATCGGGCAAACCGGCCCGGCCAGGAGGGGCTGAGATCCATGCGCGGGTGCGGCGGGCAGGCGGCGATCACCTGATCGCCATGGGGCGAGCTGTCCCGCGTGCGCTATTTTCCAGAGGAGTTTTCAGCCATAGGCACAGCGGGGGGCGCTGTGTGCAGGCAAGGGGTGGGGATCAGCAAGTGGCCGGTACAACGGCGCGCCGTGCGCGCGTTGCATCGCGGGGTGCGCCGCGCAGCAGACACCGAAGAGGCCGCGTCTCGCGCGTCGAGTCGAACGGCGCCGAGTCGCCGAGCGGGCTGGTCTACGAGACCGTCGTCCTCGTCCCGGCGCGGAACGAGGAGGCCGGGGTTCTCACCTCCCTGGAGTCCCTGGCCGCGCAGACCCGGCGGCCCGACCTCATCGTCGTGGTGGTCAACAACTCGACCGACCGCACCGAGGAGTACGCGCGCCGGTTCGCCGACGACGAGGACACGCCGCTGACCGTCGTCCTGACCTTCGACAACAACCCGCACAAGAAGGCGGGCGCGCTGAACTTCGGCCTCCGTTGGCTGCGGGAGGCCGTCGGAGGCCGGCTGGACAACCGGGTCCGGCACGTGCTCGTCATGGACGCCGACACCGAACTGCACCCGAGGTTCATCGAGCGGGCCCGCAACGTCATCGCGTCCGACCCGGAACTCGGCGGCGTCAGCGCCGCCTGCCTCGGCCGCACCGACCTGTGGCGCAACCCGTGGCAGCGGTATCTGCTGGGCATGCAGATCATCGAATACGGCCGGGCCGCCAACGCGCGCTTCCGCAGGGACGTGCACACCATGTCGGGTGCCGGCTCCTTCTACCGGGCCGAGGCTCTGCAAGGCCTGGTCGACTGGCGGGGCGAGGTCTTCTGGGAGGACCACCGGAACCTGGTCGAGGACTACGAGACCACACTGGCCCTCAAGGAGTCCGGCTGGAAGGTCACCGCCAACCAGCTCTGCGTCGCCTACACCGACCTCATGCCGACGCTGCGCGAGCTGATCCAGCAGCGCGAGCGGTGGAGCCGGGGCACCGTGGACACCCTGCGCCGGCGGGGCTGGACGAAGTTCACCTGGCACTCCATCAGCACCATCGTCATGGGCCTGGTCGGCTTCGCGTACATCATCGGCTGGGGTTCGCGGCAACTCGTCCTGCTCGCCGAGTACGGCTTCTACCACCAGCCGCTCCTCTGGGCGCTCTTCGCCTTCTGGATCATCTATCCCGCCCTGCGGGTGCGGAACCTCGGCTGGAAGGCGATGCTCGTCGAGGCCGTGCTGATCCCCGAGCTGGTGTACACGATCGTGCGGGCCTACTGGCTCATCTCGTCCATCGTGAAGTCCTACGTGACCCGCGTTTCCGCATGGAAGTAGACCCGGGCTTCCGGGAAGCAGATCAGGGAGAGAGATGAACACCCTCAAGGGTCTGGGGGCGTGCGCGGTGCTCGCGGGCGTCGCCTACGCCGTGACCAAGGTGGCGACCCTCGACCAGGTGGTGCTGGCCATCACCGTCACGATCGTCGCCGTGTCGCTGGTCACCTACCTGGCGTCCGTCCGCCGTCGCCGCATGGACCGGCGGGCGGCCAACGGACGGATCCGCTCCCGGCGGGTCACCTCGGGCTGAGCCCGTGCTCCCGTGAGCCGGACGCGGCTGCCGTACGATGCGCCATCGTGGCGATACAGAATCCGTACCCGTGGGGACCCCCGTACGGCGGTCCGCCGCCTCCACCGCCGAACATTCCGGCGAAGGACCTGCGGCCTCGGCGCATCTGGTACGTGGTGGCCGGGCTGCTGGGGCTGGTACTGGCGGGTGTCGGCGTCGCCTTCATCGTGGTGACGGTGAAGGACACCGTGGACTCGATCGACACCGCCCACAGCTTCTCCAGCGGTGACTCGCGGACGTTCCACTTCGTCCAGGGGAAGACCAAGGCGATCTACGTCTCCCAGCCCGGTCCGGGCCATGTCGTCTGCCGGATCCCGGACATGCGGTCCGGGTCGATGACCCAGCCGAGCAGCACCTTCCGCATCACCGTCGGGACCCACACCTGGGACCGCGTCCTCGAGGTGCGCCCCGGCAGCACCGGCGACTACACGCTCACCTGCAACTCGGCGGCGCTGCCGGCCGAGTTCGCGCTGGGGGACAAGCCCCGGGTGGGGGCCACGATCGGCAGCATCGCGGCGGGGATCGCCTGCTTCCTCGCCGCGCTCGCCGTGTCCGCGACCATCGCCGTCGTCACCGGCGTACGACGCGGCCGCCACCGCCGCCGCCTGGCCGCCGCGTCGGCCCCTCCACCGCAGTGGGGCCCACCGCCTTCCGGGCCTGCACCGTGGCCCCCGGTCGGGCCGGTGGCCTAGCGCGTCTCGGAAGCCGTTGGCTCACCGCCCCAGGCAGGTGATCTGCACGACGTGGACGCGCTCGCCGCGCACGACGGTCTGATACGTGCCCCGTGGGGCTTGGCGGGGGTCCTCGGAGCACGCGGCGCCCCTCGGCCACGGCTGGTCCGGTGTCGTCAGGTACGAGGGCGGCACCTACCAGGTCATGGTCGCGCTGGACTGCATCAACCAGGAGAACAAGACCCTGGTCGCCTACGGGGATCTGCTCGGCACATCGAACGGCACGACCCTGACCGGTCTCGGCCGGGTGACCACCGAGACCGCCGAGAAGGCAGCCGAGAAGCACGGCTGCCAGGTGAAGGCCGGCAAGCAGCTCACCGGCCTGTCCACCGCACGGCTCGGCACGCCCGACACGGCGAAGCCGCTGCCGCAGGCTCAGGGATCACGCGCCGCGCTGCGTGGAACGGACGCGGTACAGAACGGCACGCCCGCGGTCATGGAGTACCCGGCGGACCCGGACGCACCGCAGACCAACTGCTATCTGGTCACGAAGGCGAAGAAGCCGGGCCATGGCCTTTACGCCTATTACGGCGCCGCTGCCAAGGACTTCCTGACCAGCGAGGGCGATCGGCTCAAGGAGGGCTACGGCCCCACCCACAGTGGCCGCGACTACGCCTGGGCCACCGCGACGTGCCCGCGGTCCGCGCAGCAGGCGGTGTTCGTGCTGTACCACCTGTACGACAGGGACACCGACACCTACCCGGTCCCGAACTACTCCGCCTCGTTCGCCCGCTCCGCCCTGCGGGCCTTCGCAGACCACGAGGCGGAACAGCGCGGCTGCAGCGACGTACGGATGATGACCCGGTAGTGAAGCCGGGCAGGCGGGGCGTCCTCGGGGAGGTCCCGCCCCCGGTTTGACCTACGTCACCCCCGGGGTATTCTCTCCGGCTCGATTGGCATCCGCCCGGCCCCATATGGCAGACTGTCCGAGTTGCTCGGTCGAGTGTTGATGCTGCGCGCCTCCCGCCGGGAGGACCGGAAGCGAGTCCCACAGTACTCGTCGCCCTAACTGCCACCACGGCAGCACTGGGGCGGACGTACGGGAATCTTCCGGGAAGTGTGGGCGCGGCACCGGCCAGGCGCCCGGTGGGCCCGAGGTCCCCGGTCCGCGGTTCCGGAAGGGCCGTGCGCATTCCCGCAGGGATGTTCGAACAAGGGACATCTGTGTCAGCGGGAGCGCGACACGCCCGACCGCGTGGGTCGGAGAAACGACGGCAGCAGAAGGAATCCGCCGGGTTCCAGAGCGTAAGAGAGACAGGACTACTGAGTAGCCATGGCGGGACAGAAGATCCGCATCCGGCTCAAGGCCTACGACCACGAGGTCATCGACTCCTCGGCGAAGAAGATCGTCGAGACGGTGACCCGCACTGGTGCGTCGGTCGCGGGCCCGGTGCCGCTGCCCACTGAGAAGAACGTGTACTGCGTCATCAAGTCGCCGCACAAGTACAAGGACTCGCGCGAGCACTTCGAGATGCGCACGCACAAGCGCCTGATCGACATTCTCGACCCGACCCCCAAGACCGTTGACTCTCTGATGCGACTCGACCTGCCGGCCGGTGTCGACATCGAGATCAAGCTCTGAGGCTGGTGGGCTGAGAATGGCTAAGCAGATCAAGGGCATCCTGGGCGAGAAGCTCGGCATGACGCAGGTGTGGGACGAGAACAACCGCGTTGTTCCGGTCACCGTCGTCAAGGCCGGCCCCAACGTCGTCACCCAGGTCCGTACGAACGATGTCGACGGCTACGAGTCCGTCCAGATCGCTTTCGGCGAGATCGACCCGCGCAAGGTGAACAAGCCCCTCAAGGGTCACTTCGCCAAGGCCGACGTCACCCCCCGTCGTCACCTCGTCGAGATCCGCACCGCGGACGCCTCCGAGTACACGCTCGGCCAGGAGATCACCGCTGAGGTGTTCGAGGCCGGCATCAAGGTCGACGTGACCGGCAAGAGCAAGGGCAAGGGCTTCGCCGGTGTCATGAAGCGTCACAACTTCAAGGGCCTCGGCGCCGGACACGGCACCCAGCGCAAGCACCGCTCGCCCGGTTCCATCGGTGGCTGCGCCACCCCGGGCCGCGTGTTCAAGGGCCTCCGCATGGCGGGTCGCATGGGCAACGAGCGGGTCACCACCCAGAACCTGACCGTCCACGCCGTTGACGCGGAGAAGGGTCTGCTGCTCATCAAGGGCGCGGTTCCCGGTCCGAACGGCGGCCTCGTCCTGGTCCGCACCGCGGCCAAGGGGGCCTGAGGTAACCGATGAGCACTGTTGACATCCTTTCGCCGGCGGGCGACAAGGCCGGTTCCGTCGAGCTCCCCGCGGAGATCTTCGACGCCAAGGTCAGCGTTCCGCTGATCCACCAGGTCGTCGTCGCGCAGCTGGCCGCTGCCCGCCAGGGCACGCACAAGACGAAGACCCGTGGCGAGGTCCGTGGTGGCGGCAAGAAGCCGTACCGCCAGAAGGGCACCGGTCGCGCCCGTCAGGGTTCGACCCGCGCGCCGCAGTTCGCCGGTGGTGGCGTCGTGCACGGTCCCGTGCCGCGCGACTACTCGCAGCGCACCCCGAAGAAGATGAAGGCCGCCGCCCTGCGCGGTGCCCTCACCGACCGGGCGCGTCACAACCGCATCCACGTCGTCTCCGGCGTGGTCGAGGGCGAGACCCCCAGCACCAAGGCCGCCAAGTCGCTGTTCGGCAAGATCTCGGAGCGCAAGAACCTGCTCCTGGTCGTCGACCGCGCCGACGAGGCCGCGTGGCTGTCCGCCCGCAACCTGCCCCAGGTCCACATCCTGGAGCCGGGCCAGCTGAACACGTACGACGTTCTCGTCTCGGACGACGTGGTCTTCACCCAGGCCGCTTTCGAGTCCTTCGTCGCCGGCCCGAAGGCCAACGACACCGAAGGGAGCGAGGTCTGATGGCCATCCGTCACCCCGCTATCGCCTCGAAGGCCGCCAAGGCCGCCAAGGCCGCGCGCGTCGCCAAGGCGCGCCGTCACGCCGCCGAGGGCAAGAACACCGTCGAGACCCCGCTGAGCAAGTCGTACACGGACCCCCGTGACGTCCTGCTGAAGCCGGTCGTCTCCGAGAAGAGCTACGCGCTCCTCGACGAGAACAAGTACACGTTCATCGTCGACCCGAACGCCAACAAGACCCAGATCAAGCAGGCCGTCCAGGCGGTCTTCGACGTCAAGGTCACCGGGGTCAACACGATCAACCGCCAGGGCAAGCGCAAGCGGACCCGCACCGGCTTCGGCCAGCGCGCGGGCACCAAGCGCGCGATCGTGACCCTCGCCGAGGGCGACCGTATCGACATCTTCGGCGGTCCGACCGCGTAAGCGGGTCGGATCGTCCGATATCGGACGAGGACTGAGAAATGGGAATCCGCAAGTACAAGCCGACTACGCCGGGCCGTCGTGGCGCCAGCGTCGCCGACTTCGTCGAGGTCACGCGGTCCACGCCGGAGAAGTCGCTGGTCCGCCCCCTGCACAGCAAGGGCGGCCGTAACAACGCCGGTCGTGTGACCGTTCGCCACCAGGGTGGCGGACACAAGCGCGCCTACCGTGTGATCGACTTCCGTCGTCACGACAAGGACGGCGTGCCGGCGAAGGTCGCGCACATCGAGTACGACCCCAACCGCACCGCGCGCATCGCGCTGCTGCACTACGCCGACGGCGAGAAGCGCTACATCCTCGCCCCGCGCAACCTGCAGCAGGGCGACACCGTGGAGAACGGTCCCGGGGCCGACATCAAGCCGGGCAACAACCTGGCCCTCCGCAACATCCCGGTCGGTACCACGATCCACGCGATCGAGCTCCGTCCCGGTGGCGGTGCCAAGTTCGCCCGCTCCGCCGGTGCCTCCGTGCAGCTGCTCGCGAAGGAGGGCTCCATGGCCCACCTCCGCATGCCGTCCGGAGAGATCCGCCTGGTCGACGTCCGCTGCCGCGCCACCGTCGGCGAGGTCGGCAACGCCGAGCAGAGCAACATCAACTGGGGTAAGGCCGGCCGTAAGCGGTGGCTGGGCGTCCGCCCGACCGTCCGTGGTGTCGTGATGAACCCGGTTGACCACCCGCACGGTGGTGGTGAGGGCCGGACCTCCGGTGGTCGCCACCCTGTGTCCCCGTGGGGCAAGAAGGAAGGCCGTACTCGTTCGCCCAAGAAGGCGTCGAACAAGTACATCGTCCGCCGCCGCAAGACGAACAAGAAGCGCTAAGGACGGGTTGAGATGCCTCGTAGCTTGAAGAAGGGACCCTTCGTCGACGACCACCTGATCAAGAAGGTGGACGTCCAGAACGAAGCCGGTACCAAGAACGTCATCAAGACCTGGTCCCGTCGCTCGATGATCGTCCCGGCCATGCTCGGCCACACGATCGCGGTGCACAACGGCAAGACCCACATCCCGGTGTTCGTCACCGAGTCGATGGTCGGCCACAAGCTCGGCGAGTTCTCGCCGACCCGCACCTTCCGGGGCCACGTCAAGGAAGACCGGAAGTCGAAGCGCCGCTAGTAGCGGATCGCATTCAGACACGTAAGTAACTGAAGGGACAACCATGGAAGCCAGGGCCCAGGCGCGGTACATCCGCGTCACGCCCATGAAGGCCCGCCGCGTGGTGGACCTCATCCGTGGCATGGACGCCACGGAGGCCCAGGCTGTTCTGCGATTCGCTCCGCAGGCAGCCTCCGTGCCGGTCGGCAAGGTGCTCGACAGCGCCATCGCCAACGCCGCGCACAACTACGACCACACCGACGCCGACAGCCTCTACATCTCCGAGGCGTACGTCGACGAGGGTCCGACCCTGAAGCGGTTCCGTCCGCGTGCTCAGGGCCGTGCCTACCGGATCCGCAAGCGGACCAGCCACATCACCGTGGTCGTCAGCAGCAAGGAAGGAACCCGGTAATGGGCCAGAAGGTTAACCCGCATGGGTTCCGGCTCGGTGTCACCACGGACTTCAAGTCCCGGTGGTACGCCGACAAGCTGTACAAGGACTACGTCAAGGAAGACGTCGCCATCCGTCGGATGATGACGTCCGGCATGGAGCGCGCCGGTATCTCGAAGGTTGAGATCGAGCGCACCCGTGACCGCGTCCGCGTGGACATCCACACCGCTCGCCCGGGCATCGTCATCGGCCGCCGTGGCGCCGAGGCCGACCGCATCCGCGGTGACCTGGAGAAGCTGACCGGCAAGCAGGTCCAGCTGAACATCCTCGAGGTCAAGAACCCGGAGACGGACGCTCAGCTGGTGGCCCAGGCCGTCGCCGAGCAGCTGTCCTCCCGCGTCTCCTTCCGCCGTGCCATGCGCAAGAGCATGCAGTCGGCGATGAAGGCCGGCGCCAAGGGCATCAAGATCCAGTGCGGTGGCCGCCTCGGCGGCGCCGAGATGTCCCGCTCGGAGTTCTACCGCGAGGGCCGCGTGCCCCTGCACACGCTCCGCGCGAACGTGGACTACGGCTTCTTCGAGGCCAAGACGACCTTCGGCCGCATCGGTGTGAAGGTCTGGATCTACAAGGGCGACGTGAAGAACATCGCCGAGGTCCGCGCCGAGAACGCTGCCGCCCGTGCGGGTAACCGCCCGGCCCGCGGTGGCGCCGACCGCCCGGCCCGTGGTGGCCGCGGTGGAGAGCGGCGCGGTCGCAAGCCGCAGCAGGCTGCCGGTGCCGAGGCCCCCAAGGCCGAGGCCCCCGCCGCTCCGGCTGAGAGCACCGGAACGGAGGCCTGACCGACATGCTGATCCCCCGTAGGGTCAAGCACCGCAAGCAGCACCACCCGAAGCGCCGTGGTCAGGCCAAGGGCGGCACGACGGTTGCGTTCGGCGAGTACGGCATCCAGGCCCTCACGCCGGCGTATGTGACCAACCGCCAGATCGAGGCGGCTCGTATCGCGATGACCCGTCACATCAAGCGTGGCGGCAAGGTCTGGATCAACATCTACCCGGACCGTCCCCTCACCAAGAAGCCTGCCGAGACCCGCATGGGTTCCGGTAAGGGTTCGCCGGAGTGGTGGATCGCGAACGTTCACCCGGGTCGGGTGATGTTCGAGCTGTCCTACCCCAACGAGAAGATCGCCCGTGAGGCGCTGACCCGTGCGGCCCACAAGCTGCCGATGAAGTGCCGGATCGTCAAGCGCGAGGCAGGTGAAGCGTGATGTCGGCCGGTACCAAGGCGTCCGAGCTGCGCGAGCTGGGCAACGAGGAGCTTCTGGCGAAGCTTCGCGAGGCCAAGGAAGAGCTGTTCAACCTCCGCTTCCAGGCGGCGACCGGGCAGCTCGAGAACCACGGCCGTCTCAAGGCGGTCCGCAAGGACATCGCCCGGATCTACACCCTCATGCGTGAGCGTGAGCTCGGCATCGAGACGGTGGAGAACGCCTGATGAGCGAGAAGAACGTGACTGAGAACACCGAGGCGCGCGGTTTCCGCAAGACCCGTGAGGGTCTCGTCGTCAGCGACAAGATGGACAAGACCGTCGTCGTCGCCGTCGAGGACCGCGTGAAGCACGCGCTGTACGGCAAGGTCATCCGCCGTACCAACAAGCTCAAGGCGCACGACGAGCAGAACGCCGCGGGTGTCGGCGACCGCGTCCTCCTCATGGAGACCCGGCCGCTGTCCGCGACGAAGCGCTGGCGCGTCGTCGAGATCCTCGAGAAGGCCAAGTAATTCCTGCGGGGCAAACCCGCAGGTCAGTTCCGCCAGGCTCGGCAGGGGTTCCGTAACGGAACCCCTGCCGGGAACCGGCAGACAAACAGGAGATAGACGTGATCCAGCAGGAGTCGCGGCTGCGTGTCGCCGACAACACTGGTGCGAAGGAGATCCTTTGCATCCGTGTGCTCGGTGGCTCCGGTCGCCGCTACGCGGGCATCGGTGACGTCATCGTCGCCACCGTCAAGGACGCGATCCCCGGTGGCAACGTGAAGAAGGGTGACGTCGTCAAGGCGGTCATCGTTCGCACCGTCAAGGAGCGCCGCCGTCCGGACGGCTCGTACATCCGTTTCGACGAGAACGCCGCCGTCATTCTGAAGAACGACGGCGACCCTCGCGGCACCCGCATCTTCGGCCCGGTCGGCCGTGAGCTGCGCGAGAAGAAGTTCATGAAGATCATCTCGCTCGCGCCGGAGGTGCTGTAAGCATGAAGATCAAGAAGGGCGACCTGGTCCAGGTCATCACCGGCAAGGACAAGGGCAAGCAGGGCAAGGTCATCGCGGCCTACCCCCGCGAGGACCGTGTTCTGGTCGAGGGTGTCAACCGGGTCAAGAAGCACACCAAGGCCGGCCCGACCGCCAGCGGTTCCCAGGCCGGCGGCATCGTGACCACCGAGGCCCCGATCCACGTGTCCAACGTTCAGCTGGTCGTGGAGAAGGACGGCAACAAGGTCGTCACGCGTGTCGGCTACCGCTTCGACGAAGAGGGCAACAAGATCCGCGTTGCCAAGCGGACGGGTGAGGACATCTGATGGCTACCACCACCACTCCGCGTCTGAAGCAGAAGTACCGCGAGGAGATCGCGGGCAAGCTGCGTGACGAGTTCAAGTACGAGAACGTCATGCAGGTTCCCGGCCTCGTCAAGATCGTGGTCAACATGGGTGTGGGCGACGCCGCCCGCGACTCCAAGCTGATCGAGGGCGCCATCCGCGACCTCACCACGATCACCGGTCAGAAGCCGGCCGTCACCAAGGCCCGCAAGTCCATCGCGCAGTTCAAGCTGCGTGAGGGTCAGCCGATCGGTGCCCACGTCACGCTCCGTGGCGACCGCATGTGGGAGTTCCTGGACCGCACCCTGTCGCTCGCGCTGCCGCGCATCCGCGACTTCCGTGGCCTGTCCCCCAAGCAGTTCGACGGCCGTGGCAACTACACCTTCGGTCTCACGGAGCAGGTCATGTTCCACGAGATCGACCAGGACAAGATCGACCGTACCCGGGGTATGGACATCACCGTGGTGACCACGGCGACCAACGACGCTGAGGGCCGCGCGCTCCTTCGTCACCTCGGCTTCCCGTTCAAGGAGGCGTGAGCGAGATGGCGAAGAAGGCTCTGATTGCCAAGGCTGCTCGCAAGCCCAAGTTCGGTGTGCGTGGCTACACGCGCTGCCAGCGCTGCGGCCGTCCGCACTCCGTGTACCGCAAGTTCGGCCTCTGCCGCGTGTGCCTTCGTGAGATGGCTCACCGTGGCGAGCTGCCGGGCGTGACCAAGAGCTCCTGGTAATCCCGGTAATTCGGGATTCCTGGACCTCTCGGTAAGCAACTGGGTCGGCGGAGGCCCACCTCCTCATGGCTTAGGCTAGGAGGGTTGGGCCTCTGCCGCCCTGGATCGACTTACTACGCCGTAGGTCCCCGCACCGCACCCGTCCCGTCTGCAGAAGTACGGGGAGAGGGATGGCGCATATAGGAAACCCCGGCGAGAAAGGCCACAGGCCAATTCATGACCATGACTGATCCGATCGCAGACATGCTGACGCGTCTGCGGAACGCGAACTCGGCGTACCACGACTCCGTGACGATGCCGGCGTCCAAGATCAAGTCGCACATCGCGGAGATCCTCCAGCAGGAGGGCTTCATCACGGGCTGGAAGGTCGAGGACGCCGAGGTCGGCAAGAACCTCGTTCTCGAGCTGAAGTTCGGCCCGAACCGTGAGCGCTCCATCGCGGGCATCAAGCGGATCTCCAAGCCCGGTCTCCGGGTGTACGCGAAGTCCACCAACCTGCCGAAGGTGCTGGGCGGCCTCGGCGTGGCGATCATCTCCACGTCGCACGGGCTCCTCACCGACAAGCAGGCCGGCAAGAAGGGCGTGGGTGGGGAAGTCCTCGCCTACGTCTGGTAGCAGAAGGGAACGGAGGAAACAGCTATGTCGCGCATCGGCAAGCTCCCCATCGCGGTTCCCGCCGGCGTGGACGTCACCATCGACGGCCGTACGGTCTCGGTCAAGGGCCCCAAGGGCTCGCTGACCCATACCGTCGCGGCTCCGATCGACATCGCTAAGGGCGAGGACGGCACCCTGCAGGTGACCCGCCCGAACGACGAGCGTCAGAGCAAGGCCCTGCACGGCCTCTCCCGCACGCTGGTGGCGAACATGATCACCGGCGTGACCCAGGGTTACGTGAAGAAGCTCGAGATCAGCGGTGTCGGTTACCGAGTGACCGCCAAGGGTTCGAACCTGGAGTTCGCTCTCGGTTACAGCCACCCGATCCTGGTCGAGGCCCCCGAGGGCATCTCCTTCAAGGTGGAGACCCCGACCCGTTTCTCGGTCGAGGGCATCGACAAGCAGAAGGTCGGCGAGGTTGCGGCCAACATCCGCAAGCTGCGCAAGCCCGACCCGTACAAGGCCAAGGGCGTCAAGTACGAGGGCGAAGTCATCCGCCGCAAGGTCGGAAAGGCGGGTAAGTAAGCCATGGCATACGGGCAGAAGATCCTCAAGGGCGACGCCTACAAGCGCGCCGCGATCAAGCGCCGTCACATCCGGATCCGCAAGACTCTTTCCGGTACGGCGGAGCGTCCCCGTCTGGTCGTGACCCGCTCCAACCGCCACATCGTGGCGCAGGTGATCGACGACTTGAAGGGCCACACCCTGGCGTCGGCGTCCACCCTGGACGCTTCGATCCGTGGTGGCGAGTCCGACAAGTCCGCGCAGGCCAAGCAGGTCGGCGCCCTGGTCGCCGAGCGTGCCAAGGCCGCCGGTGTCGAGGCCGTCGTGTTCGACCGTGGTGGCAACCAGTACGCCGGGCGCATCGCCGCCCTGGCGGACGCCGCCCGCGAGGCCGGGCTCAGGTTCTGAGCCGCCGTAGCTAGCGGAAAAGAGAGAGGTAAATCCAATGGCTGGACCCCAGCGCCGCGGTGGCGGTGCCGGTGGCGGCGAGCGGCGGGACCGGAAGGGCCGTGACGGCGGCGCTGCTGCCGCCGAGAAGACCGCGTACGTTGAGCGCGTCGTCGCGATCAACCGCGTCGCCAAGGTTGTGAAGGGTGGTCGTCGCTTCAGCTTCACCGCGCTGGTCGTGGTGGGCGACGGTGACGGCACCGTGGGTGTCGGATACGGCAAGGCCAAGGAGGTGCCGGCCGCCATCGCCAAGGGTGTTGAGGAGGCCAAGAAGCACTTCTTCAAGGTCCCCCGGATCCAGGGCACCATCCCCCACCCCATCCAGGGTGAGAAGGCTGCCGGCGTCGTGCTGCTCAAGCCCGCGTCCCCCGGTACCGGTGTTATCGCCGGTGGCCCGGTGCGTGCCGTGCTCGAGTGCGCCGGCATCCACGACGTGCTGTCGAAGTCGCTCGGCTCCGACAACGCCATCAACATCGTGCACGCGACCGTGGAGGCCCTGAAGGGTCTGCAGCGTCCCGAGGAGATCGCGGCCCGCCGTGGTCTGCCCCTGGAGGACGTCGCCCCCGCGGCTCTGCTGCGTGCTCGTGCCGGGGCGGGTGCGTGATGGCTCAGCTGAAGATCACGCAGGTCAAGTCCTACATCGGCAGCAAGCAGAACCACCGTGACACCCTGCGCTCCCTTGGTCTCAAGGGCATCAACACGCAGGTCGTCAAGGAGGACCGCCCCGAGTTCCGCGGCATGGTGCACACCGTCCGCCACCTCGTGACGGTCGAGGAGGTCGACTGATCATGGCGGAGCAGAACCCGCTGAAGATCCACAACCTCCGTCCCGCCCCGGGCGCCAAGACCGCCAAGACCCGTGTGGGTCGTGGTGAGGCGTCGAAGGGTAAGACGGCCGGTCGTGGTACCAAGGGCACCAAGGCCCGCTACCAGGTTCCGGAGCGCTTCGAGGGTGGCCAGATGCCGCTGCACATGCGCCTCCCGAAGCTGAAGGGCTTCAAGAACCCGTTCAAGACCGAGTACCAGGTCGTGAACCTCGACAAGCTGGCCGCGCTCTACCCCGAGGGTGGCGAGGTCACGGTCGAGGGCCTGGTGGCCAAGGGTGCCGTTCGCAAGAACAGCCTCGTCAAGGTCCTCGGCCAGGGCGAGGTCTCCGTGGCGCTGCAGGTGACGGTCGACGCCGTCTCCGGCTCCGCCAAGGAGAAGATCGCCGCCGCCGGCGGTACGGTCACCGAGCTGGTCTGAGTTCCTCAGGTCCCTCGATGACGTGAACGATCCCGACCGGGGATACTCCACAAAAGGGGTATCCCCGGTCGGTCGTTCCAAGGGCGGTGCTCTCGCCGGTAAGGTGGCCAGCACTGCCTACTTTCACGGGTGCTTCCCATGGGGCACTCTGATCGGCAGTTGACCGTTAGTAATTCGTCTGTATCCGTCGAACCTCAAGACCGTCACCCTTGACGCAGTTGCGCGGGGGTCGCAGGAGGCACCGTGCTCACCGCGTTCGCCCGGGCGTTCAAGACGCCCGACCTGCGCAAGAAGCTGCTCTTCACGCTGGCCATCATCGTGGTCTACCGGCTCGGTACCCACATCCCGATCCCCGGCGTCAACTACAAGGCCGTCCAGAAGTGTGTGACCGAGGCCGGGGCCAACCAGGGCCTGTTCGGCCTCGTGAACATGTTCAGCGGTGGTGCGCTGCTGCAGATCACGGTCTTCGCGCTCGGCATCATGCCCTACATCACGGCCAGCATCATCCTTCAGCTGCTGACCGTGGTCATCCCGCGCCTGGAAGCCCTCAAGAAGGAGGGTCAGGCCGGTACGGCGAAGATCACGCAGTACACCCGTTATCTGACGGTGGCCCTCGCCATCCTGCAGGGCACCGGCCTGGTCGCCACCGCCCGCACCGGACGGCTGTTCAGCGGCTGCTCGGAGGCCCAGAGCATCGTCTCGAACCAGGGGATCTTCACGACCATCACGATGGTCGTCTGCATGACCGCCGGTACCTGCGTCGTGATGTGGCTCGGTGAGCTGATCACCGACCGCGGCATCGGCAACGGCATGTCGATCCTGATGTTCATCTCGATCGCCGCGACCTTCCCGTCCGCGCTGTGGGCCATCAAGAAGCAGGGCACCCTGGCCGGCGGCTGGATCGAGTTCGGCACCGTCATCCTGGTCGGCCTGGTCATGGTCGCGCTCGTCGTCTTCGTCGAGCAGGCCCAGCGCCGCATCCCGGTGCAGTACGCGAAGCGCATGATCGGCCGCCGTTCCTACGGTGGTACGTCCACGTACATCCCGCTCAAGGTGAACCAGGCCGGTGTGATTCCGGTCATCTTCGCCTCCTCGCTGCTCTACATCCCGGCGCTCGTGGCGCAGTTCGCGGGGGGCAAGTCGGGCTGGAAGACCTGGGTCGAGCAGAACCTCACCAAGGGCGACCACCCGATTTACATCACTTCGTACTTCTTGCTCATCGTTTTCTTCGCGTTCTTCTACGTGGCGATCTCCTTCAACCCCGAGGAAGTCGCCGACAACATGAAGAAGTATGGTGGCTTCATCCCGGGCATCCGGGCTGGCCGACCGACCGCTGAGTACCTCAGCTACGTGCTCAACCGGATCACCTGGCCGGGTTCGCTGTATCTGGGTCTGATTGCTCTCGTGCCAACAATGGCGTTGGTCGGGTTCGGGGCGACGAACAACTTCCCGTTCGGCGGAACCAGCATCCTGATCATCGTGGGTGTCGGTCTCGAGACGGTGAAGCAGATCGAGAGCCAGCTCCAGCAGCGCAATTACGAAGGGTTCCTCCGCTGATGCGTATCGTCCTCGTCGGGCCGCCGGGTGCCGGTAAGGGAACGCAAGCCGTCCGCCTCGCCGAGAAGCTGGCCATCCCGCACATCTCCACGGGCGACCTGTTCCGGGCCAACATCAGCCAGCAGACCGAGCTGGGCAAGCTCGCGAAGTCCTACATGGACGCCGGCAACCTCGTACCCGACGAGGTCACCATCGCCATGGCCAAGGACCGCATGGAGCAGCCGGACGCCGAGAAGGGCTTCCTGCTGGACGGCTTCCCGCGCAACGTGTCGCAGGCCGAGGCGCTGGACCAGCTGCTGGAGACCGAGGACATCACCCTGGACGCCGTTTTGGACCTGGAGGTCCCGGAGGACGAGGTCGTCAAGCGGATCGCCGGCCGGCGCATCTGCCGCAACGACTCCTCGCACGTGTTCCACGTGACGTACAGCCCGCCGAAGAAGGACGGCGTGTGCGACGTCTGCGGCGGTGAGCTGTACCAGCGCGACGACGACTCAGAGGACACCGTCCGCACGCGGCTGGAGGTCTACCACACGCAGACCGAGCCGATCATCGACTACTACAAGGCGCAGGGCCTGGTCGTGACGATCTCCGCCCTGGGCCCCGTGGACGAGATCACGCAGCGGGCGCTGGAGGCTCTGAAGCGTGAGAAGGCCGAGAGCTAGGATCCCGGCTCCTCCGGCCGCGGTGCCCTCCCCGGGTGCCGCGGCCGTAGTGTTGTACAGATATCCCAGCCGATGTGAGTGACGGAGAGCGCAGGCCCCCCATGGTGCAGATCAAGACGCCCGAGCAGATCGCGAAGATGCGTGCGGCGGGCCTGGTCGTAGCCGCCATCCACGCGGCCACCCGTGAGGCCGCGGTGCCCGGAGCCTCCACCAAGGACCTGGACGAGGTCGCCCGCAAGGTCCTCGCCGAGCACGGCGCCAAGTCGAACTTCCTGGGGTACGGCGGTTTCCCCGCGACCATCTGCACGTCCGTGAACGACGTCGTCGTCCACGGCATCCCCTCCGACGAGGTCGTCCTCAAGGACGGCGACATCATCTCCATCGACTGCGGCGCGATCGTCGACGGCTGGCACGGCGACGCGGCCTACACGGCGTTCGTGGGCTCCGGTCACACTCCGGAGCTGATCGAGCTCTCCCGGGTGACGGAGGAGTCGATGTGGGCCGGCATCGCGGCCATGAAGCAGGGCAACCGGCTGGTGGACATCTCCCGCGCGGTCGAGACGTACATCCGCCGCCAGCCGAAGCCGGGCGGCGGCAAGTACGGGATCATCGAGGACTACGGCGGCCATGGCATCGGCACCGAGATGCACATGGACCCGCATCTGCTGAACTACGTGGACCGGCGCCGCGGCAAGGGCCCCAAGCTGGTGCCCGGCTTCTGCCTCGCGATCGAGCCGATGGTCTCCCTCGGCACCCCGCGCACCGAGGTCCTCTCCGACGACTGGACGGTCATCACGACCGACGGCACCTGGTCCTCGCACTGGGAGCACTCGGTCGCGCTGACGGCAAAGGGGCCCCTGGTCCTCACCGCCCCCGACGGCGGCAAGGCCAAGCTCGCCGAGTACGGCATCACCGCCGCACCCGATCCGCTGGCATAGTGATCTCCCGCGTGGGGCAGACTTTCTCGATTCGCCTTTCACGATGCGCCGACGTAGACTGACTCGTCGGCTCTTGTGCACCCTCATGCCTGCATGCGTGTGAGTGTGACGTGAGTCGATCAAGGTAGTCGATTCGAAGGGCGAAGCGTGGCCAAGAAGCAAGGTGCCATCGAGATCGAGGGCACTGTCGTCGAGTCTCTTCCGAACGCGATGTTCAAGGTCGAGCTCCAGAACGGCCACCAGGTCCTGGCACACATCAGCGGCAAGATGCGTATGCACTACATCCGCATCCTCCCTGACGACCGGGTCGTGGTGGAGCTGTCTCCTTACGACCTGACGCGTGGCCGGATCGTCTACCGGTACAAGTAGATCTTGCCCGCATCCCGTTTGCGCGGGGTGGTGGCACTGACCCGGAGAACCTCAATCCAATGAAGGTCAAGCCGAGCGTCAAGAAGATCTGCGACAAGTGCAGGGTGATCCGCCGTCACGGTCGGGTCATGGTCATCTGCGAGAACCCGCGCCACAAGCAGCGCCAGGGCTGACGCACGACCGATCCCTCTGCATTCATCGCAGAGTTTCGCGCGACGCGAGCTGAATATGTTCATACGCAGAACCCGAGCCATCCAGCTCGACACCCCCGGTTCGGAGGCCGGGGACCCGGTTCGTACCTCGTACGGCGACCGGGAGCCGGTTCTGCGGAAGACCTCCGAAGATCACCAGGAGCCATTGAATGGCACGCGTTTCCGGTGTTGACATCCCGCGCGAAAAGCGCGTGGAGGTCGCCCTCACCTACGTGTTCGGCATCGGCCGGACCCTCTCGAAGGAGACGCTGGCTGCGACCGGCGTCGACCCGAACACCCGCGTTCGTGACCTGACCGAAGAGCAGCTGGTCGCGATCCGCGAGTACGTCGACAACAACATCAAGACCGAGGGTGACCTCCGTCGCGAGATCCAGGCCGACATCCGCCGCAAGGTCGAGATCGGCTGCTACCAGGGTCTCCGTCACCGTCGCGGTCTGCCCGTCCGCGGTCAGCGCACCAGCACCAACGCCCGTACCCGCAAGGGCCCGCGTCGCGCCATCGCCGGCAAGAAGAAGCCGGGCAAGAAGTAGTCCGCAGCGGACACCTGTCCACGGTCTTCGCTGTAGGACCGACCACCTCCCGTAGGAGTTAGTAGATGCCCCCCAAGGGACGTCAGGGCGCTGCCAAGAAGGTGCGCCGCAAGGAAAAGAAGAACGTCGCTCACGGCCACGCGCACATCAAGAGCACGTTCAACAACACGATCGTCTCGATCACGGACCCGTCCGGCAACGTGATCTCCTGGGCCTCCGCCGGCCACGTCGGCTTCAAGGGCTCCCGGAAGTCCACGCCGTTCGCCGCGCAGATGGCCGCCGAGTCGGCCGCCCGCCGCGCCCAGGAGCACGGCATGCGCAAGGTCGACGTGTTCGTGAAGGGCCCGGGTTCCGGTCGTGAGACCGCGATCCGCTCCCTGCAGGCCACGGGCCTCGAGGTCGGCTCCATCCAGGACGTCACCCCGACCCCGCACAACGGCTGCCGTCCGCCGAAGCGCCGCCGCGTCTGACGCCTGGCAGCTTCGTCTGGTTGTAGGTTCCGGGCGGTACGGCTCCGTAAGGGTCGTACCGCCCGTACCCTTGCAGTACCCGCACTTTTCACGGGTGCGGTTTCCGTAGGACGTCAAATAGCGGGCGTCCACGAATGAAGGATCTGATCCACACATGCTGATCGCTCAGCGTCCCTCGTTGACCGAAGAGGTCGTCGACGAGTTCCGCTCCCGGTTCGTGATCGAGCCGCTGGAGCCGGGCTTCGGCTACACCCTCGGCAACTCCCTCCGCCGTACCCTCCTGTCCTCGATCCCGGGTGCCGCCGTCACCTCGATCCGGATCGACGGTGTCCTGCA